>CAZSOR010000355.1:2835-4956 GCA_964608395.1 uncultured Pirellulales bacterium | reverse complement strand
TCGTCCGCAGCCAGATGCACCACCTGCGCGAGTTGTGCTGTGATGCTACTGTCGCGAGACTCCTGAAAGAAAGAACAAGTCAATACCGCCAAACGCTGATCGACGTGGCACGCAGATTCTTAACAAAACCTACAGAGCCCGGCCTCGGCCTGCTCGGACTCTTCGAAGATTCCAACCGTTTGCTCGTCAGATTAAACTGGCTAAAAAAAGAAACCTGGAGATACCAAAAAATGAAGAAACTAACAATCATCACCACAATTGCCCTGATGCTCGCCTTCGTTCTTCCCATGGCCCAGGCCCAGGACAAACCCGCAACCAAGGACAGCAGCGCCGTCTCTGTACAAACAGAAGAACAACCGTCTCAGAGCACGAATACTGCTGAAATCGAACAGGAACAAAAGCAGAACCAGCAGCAGTTGTCACAAAACATGCGTGAGCTTGAAGTCCGGCTGCAGCAACTCCAGAGCGAAAAAATGAAGCTCCAGAAAGAACTTCAAGTGATGACGCAAGCCAAAGGCCAGGCCTCACAAGCCACAACAAAGGCCAAAGAGGCGAAAAACAAGGCGGAAAAGGCTTCAAAGGTGGCCGAAAAAGCCAAAGATATGGCAGCAAAGGCAAAAGCTTCCGCCGATGCCCACAAGGCTGAAGTCGATGCGAAACAATGGGAGCAATATGCCAAGGAAATGGAAGTATGGTCACAACAATGGGCAAATAGTGAGCAATTCAAACAATGGCAGAAAGAGATGGAACTGTGGGCCAAAGAATTCGCCGAGGCACACCAGAATGCCGAATCAAGCGGCGATGTTTTCGCACCGGCTCTCAAACACCGCCCGATGCCTGTGATGCCACCGATGCCGGCTATGCCGCCAATGCCGGCAGAAGTCGTTGCTCCGGATGTCGTAGCACCCGCCCCACCGGCAATTCCCGTGGTTTCTGCGCCTGTCCAGCCAGAAGCCAAGAACGAATCTAATCCACTTAAAGAAACGGCCGGTGAGGTCCTCATTACATCAGTATTCATCGATAATGACCTTGTCCTGGAGGTGTTGCCCTTTATTGCAAAACAAGCAGGTATACCTATCATCCCCGATGAGACTGTCTCAGGCCTTCTCAATTGCGAACTCAAAGAAGTACCGCTCGATAGGGCATTGGAGATAATCCTGACCGGCACGCCATATACATATAAGAAGACGCCGAACGGCTACCTTGTTTATACACCGGAAAAAAATGCCGCTAAGCCTACCGTCGTGGATTTAACGTCTGGTCCGGCAAAGCAACCGCCGAGCTTCAAACTCGGAGCAAGAGGAAACATCGATATCAAGAAAGATAATGACGGTAAGTATGTCGCAACCACAGAGATAAAAGTCGTTCTGAAGACCGCTCCCAGCAAATCATTCGTCGTCAGAAACATGCTCGGCAATATCTTCCTCAAGCCCAGCAAAGACGGTACGTGTGACGTTAAGGCCGTAATAAAAGGAAAAGCTGAAACCGATGCCAAAGCCCGTTCGATGGTCGGGCAGGTGTTAATGAATCTTCAATCAACGGAAAAGAGATATTATCTCAAGCCAGTCAAGCAAGACGGCGGCAATTGGAACAATCTAAGCGTGGATTTTCATATGACAGTACCGACCGTTGTAATATTAGATGTAAAAACCGACCTGGGAAATATTGAGATAACCAATCTCAAAGGAAAAATCAAAACAGCTACCGATTTGGGCTCTATCAAAGCCGTAAACACAACAGGAAATTTAGAGCTATACACTAAAATGGGCACTATCGAATTTCTTGCACCAAAGAATTTGTCTGCAAATATCAATGCCCAAACCAAAATGGGAGACATCGAGAGCGAACTACCGTTGGAGATTAACAGATCCGACATGTTCAAAAGAACTGCAGAAGGCACCATCGGCACCGGCCAGGCAAGCATAAAAATGGCTACCGACATGGGGAAAATCAGCCTGAAATGGCAGCCCCCATCACAGGATATGTTAAAAATATAAACGATCGAACATACTCCTTCAAATCGATCAGTCTTTGCAGAAAGCCGGGTTTATTCGATCCGGCTTTTTGTATGCGCTATCGGGAACGAATCCTGCGACTTTCTTCAAAGTCCGGCAAGGCCGT
>CAZSOR010000355.1:0-2735 GCA_964608395.1 uncultured Pirellulales bacterium | reverse complement strand
GTATGCGCTATCGGGAACGAATCCTGCGACTTTCTTCAAAGTCCGGCAAGGCCGTTAAAGAGGTGGGCGATGAAAAGAGTGCCTTAGTCCCCACCCCTG
Organism: uncultured Pirellulales bacterium; assembly: GCA_964608395.1. Classification (GTDB taxonomy): domain Bacteria; phylum Planctomycetota; class Phycisphaerae; order Sedimentisphaerales; family Anaerobacaceae; genus JAFGPJ01. Next base: position 2,636 of record CAZSOR010000355.1, on the reverse strand, counting down.
TGGTGGGGGATTCCCCACCGACGGGCGGCGGGGCTAACCTTTCAGGTAAATATGCTTTTTTTTATTTTCCTGTCGCAAAACCGGCCGAACATGCACTATATAGCGAGAACAGTAATTCTTTGAGAATTTGAGGTGCTAAAATGTCTGAGAATGACAAATTTTATGTCGAGCGATGTTTGGATGGCCATCCGGACGATTTTCGCTATCTTGTGCGACGCTATCAGGGCGTCCTGTTAGCCAACCTGGCCGGCAAGTTGGGCAGCAGAGACCGTGCTGAAGAAGCCGCACAGGAGGCACTCATAAGAGCCTATTTTAATATGGGCAAACTAAGAAAACCGGATTCCTTCTTTTCCTGGCTGCTCGGAATCGCCGACAACGTCGCGAAAGAGCACCAGAGGAAAGAACAAATCCAACGCCAGCGAGAAATCGTCCGCTCATTTTCAGAAGAATCTTCCGGCACCGAACTCTCTCAGGATTACGCACTCGAGACGGCAATCGCCGAACTGCCCGAGGCATACAGACAAGTCATACTGCTTCGATATTACGGCGGGCATTCATGCAGCCAGATCGCAGAGCAGCTCGATATGCCGTTGGGCACAGTAACAAAAACATTATCACGGGCCTATGCCATGCTGCGCGAATCGCTGCAGCAGCAAAAGCAAGCTTCAAGTTTATGAGGTGTAACAATGAATTGCGAAGAATCTAAAGAACTATTGGTCGCATACTTTGAAGGACTCCTTGAGGATTCCGAACAACAGGCAGTTGAAGAACACCTGAAGGACTGTCCGGCTTGTCAGGCTGAATTACGAGAGCTGAAAGGCCTTCACGACCGCCTCGTTACTAACGGCAAAGCTGTGGCCCAACGCAACCTTGAAAAAGACGTAATGAACCAGGTAATACGAGAACAGAACATAAGGCTAAAAGCAGCCGCAAGAGCGACAGATGCTCTTAAAATAAGGAGAACAATCATGAAAAATCCAGTGACAAAAATAGCAGTCGCCGCGGTAATAATTATTGCCGTGCTGATAGGCATCAATCCGTTCGAAAGTTCCATAACCTTTGCACAGGTCGTCGAGCCAATCCTCAATGCGAAAACCGTGATTCTCGATCTGATTATCGGCGACGACGAATCAGGACCGGTCATGCACGAAATCGTTGCCGGTTCACGAATCAGAAGGACGATGTCGAACATGCCGACCTTGACCCAGGTCCTCGATCTGGATGGTGGACAAATGCTCGTGCTCGATTCCGCGTCAAATACGGCGGTTTACGTGGACATACAGGGTCAGCTTCAGAACGCAACGCAAAACTATGTCAAGTTCCTCAAGCAGATCATCAGACAGATACAGGATGGTCAGGTTGAAGAGATCGGAGAACAAGTAATCGATGGTCAGAAAGCGATTGGATTCGTGGGAAGAGGCCCAAACGAAGAGGTCACGATTTGGGCCGACCCGAAAACGGCTCATCCGATACGGATAGAGCTTAAAGTAGGACAAATGTACACAGTCATGAAAAACTTCGAGTTCGATGCACCCGTAGAAGATTCGCTGGTGAGTATGGACGTTCCGAACGGATACACGCTTCAAAAGACAGACATCGAAATGGGCAATGCCACGGAGGAAGACTTTATCGAGTCTCTGCGCATCTGGGCAAAGATTGTTGGTGACGGCGTCTTCCCCGATACGATCGGCATGGAGGCGACCATGAAGCAGATGCCCGCTATGATCGAAAAGATGATAGCCTTGAACATCCCGGCAGAAGAAGGAACGGACATGGGAATGAAGGTCGGTCTTGGGATGATGTTTCATCAGATGCTGGAAGCCAGCGGCGCCGATTGGAACTATACCGGGGCCGGCGTAAAACTCGGAGATGCCAACACGGCGATCTTCTGGTATCAGCCGCAGGGCTCAGATACCTATCGAGTCATCTCCGGTGACCTGAGCGTCAAGGACGTCGCGCCGGAAGATTTGCCGAAGTAGAAACTAAAGTAAACACAAGGATTCACCAACCAAGGCCGGGTTTTAACGCCCGGTCTTGTCTATTTTTAAACTCTACTGAAATAATTATAATTTAATTTAGAGCATAACACGACTCTGAGGCGTTATATTAACGACAATCGATTGTTCTGATATCAGAAAAGGCAAGTACCGGATGCTCGAAGACAGATTACTCTTGTGGAAATTCAAACACGGCAGCAGAGATGCATTCCGTGTGATCTATGAGAAGTATGCCGGGGATATGCTGACGCTGGCAGGCAACCTGCTGGACGACAAAGTCGGAGCCGAAGACATTGTTCAGGATGTTTTTATCAAGCTCGTCGAGTCAATTGGAACGTTCCGTCTGACGGGAAGCCTGAAAAGCTATTTGGCAACCTGTGTCGCAAATCGCTCGCGTGACTATATCCGAAGACGAATTCGCCAGCGAAACGCTACTGCAAGGCAGGTGGAAAAAACGCCGGCCGAGACTAAAAGCACGATTCACCTGGCGATATGCAGCGAGCAATTGCAGAAATTGAGCAATGCAATGACCAAGCTTCCGTACGAGCAGCGAGAGGCCATCGCCCTTCGCATTCACGGCGACTTGAGATTTCGACAGATAGCCGAATTGCAGAATGTTTCGACCAAAACAGTTCAAAG
>CAZSOR010000354.1:0-4978 GCA_964608395.1 uncultured Pirellulales bacterium | reverse complement strand
TATTGCTTCTTTGGGAGTTGAGTTTAGATTTAATACTACGGTGGGCAAAGATATTTTATTTGAAGATATTCTAAAAGAATATGATGCGATTTATCTTGGTATAGGAACAACTGTAAGCCGCTCCACAAAGGTAAAAAATATTGATAAAGCCCACTTGGCTCTTCCGTTTCTACAGGCGAACAAAATCACAGAGCCGATCAAGGTTGGCAAAGAAGTAATCGTTATCGGCGGTGGAAATGTGGCTATGGACGTAGCAAGAGAGGCTCTGCGTTTGCAATATATGCAATATCCTAATGAAGAGGTAGTAACTAAAACGGTTTCTCTGGAAGATTGGGACGAGTTGCCGGCAACGGAAGATGAAATCGAAGAGGCAAAGGCAGAAGGAATTCAATTTAATCCCGCCTGGGGTCCAAAAGAGGTTAAAGTCGAAGACGGCAAAATTAAGGGACTGTTATGTATGAAGGTTAAGTCGGTATTTGACGAACAGGGCCGGTTCAGCCCCACTTTTTATGAGGAAAAGCAGATGTTCTTGGAGGGTGATATGATAATCGAGGCCATTGGCCAAGCCCCTGACTTTGCGTTCATCCCGAAAGAGCTATTTGAAAAACTGGAGTTTACTCCCCAAAGAAAAGTAAAGGTCGACGAAAATGGTATGACCTCAATTCCCAAGGTATTTGCCGGCGGTGACATAGTAAATCAAAACTTAGATGCGGTTACTGCCATTGCCGACGCTAAGTTAGCAGCAGAGGGAATCCATAGAATGCTCTATAAAAAATAAGGAGTCATTGCCAATGGAAGTTTTGGTTAGGCATTAAGATGGATTCCTGTTTTCCGCGACATGCAAAGGATATACTGTTACAATCGGACACGGCCATCTTGAACCGCCTTGGCTTCAGTATCGCACGGTTGACTGAGCAGACGGACCCCATGTTTACGATCAGATATTGTCAAATGTTGTGTATGGAATTTTTTGGGGCTCAACATAAGAACCGCTTCTCGGACTGTTTTCATCTTTTCATCAGCCCAGCCTCCAAAGTCAGATTCGGCAAAGTCCTGGTGCTTGGCGCCGGCGCACATCTGGCTTCGGCTGGGGCGTGATGACATGAGAACAATCTCGCCGAAGGCAAGTCCATATCTCTTTCGGCTGCCCGTATTGAGCGGTTCATGATTCAAGCGGCAATCTCCTTGATACCATCTACAAACTTAATTCCTCGAATAATCGTGTCCTTTCAGCAAGCCTGAAAAAAACTAAGTTTTTCAGGAGACGTCGGTGCAATGGAGGCGGGGGGATTCGAACCCCCGTCCCGAGATGTTTCAAGACAAGCTTCTACATGCTTAGTCGTTTGATTGTTTTTTCGCCTTACTAAGCGCCAAACGACAGGCACTTAACTCGGCTATTTCGGAGAGATCTCACCTTACCGGCCCGAAAAACCGGCTCGGCCAGCCTGCTGTTTGACGCCCTTACCCAACCCACAGGCAAAATCAGGCAGGACGGGCCGCTAATTAAGCAGCCATGCGCAACTGAGAGTTGCCAATTAAAAATTAGTTGCCGGATGATTAGCCAGGCCAACCGGCGTCCTGAACATGCGACTTGGCTCTCCACCATCCGGTCGAAGCCATTCGCCCCCGTATTCACTTGTCAAATCCGCTACATGGAACATTATAACACATAATACGTCGAACCGCAACAGAAGTTTGCTCTCTTTTGCTCTATTGATACAACTGTGGCCGGACGGCTGTAATCCACCAAATTCGGTTGACATCGCGGCGGCGTTTCATTATCCTCAGGCAGATGAAGAGGAAAACCATAAAGAAACAACTGACTTTGTGTGTTAATGTCAACGCCGTGATCTTTATTTTTTTTTCGGCGTATGTTTTGCTCATCCCGGCCGGGATGCTGATTTGCGATCTGCGAGATCCGGCTCTTCACAGTGACAATATTCCGCGCTGTGCGTTTCGCTGGCACAAGGCTCTCTCGCCCAGGTATGAGAAATGGGCCCGTCGACGTGTGGGAGCCGGGGCGGCGACAAAGCTGACAACCAGGGACATATCGGGGACCGAGTGGCCCGTGTTCGGTTCGGTGTTCTACCTGTGGGCGACCGAGTCGCTGCAGGAAGCATTCGACGAGGATCCAACCTCGGCGTCTTCGGCGCCGAGTCACTACGCGCGCGGGGCAATTGAGGCGGCCGCTGCTCTGGTTGCCGATCCTAATCATGCCAGTTGGGTCAGGGATCATTGGGGCGATACCTATCTCGAAAAAGAAAATCTGTTTTACAGGATGCTGCTCATCAGCGGCCTGACCAGCTATCAGAAACTGCTCGGTGACAGCAGATACGAAGATCTCCTGCGCAGCCAGGCTGAGTCCCTCGCAAAGGAACTCGATGCCTCACCGTACGGGCTGCTCGACGACTACCCCGGCCAGTGCTATCCCGTCGACATTCTGCCGGCAATCGCTGCGATCCGCCGAGCGGACATGGTCTTAGGCACCGACCACAGTGAGTTTGCCGCCCGCGCCATCCGCGGATTCCAGGACACGCGTCTTGACAAGGACACGGGCCTGCCCGCCTATATCGCCGATTCGCGAACTGGACGGGCCTCAGACAGCGCCCGCGGCGTCGGGCTGTCCTTCATGCTCATCTGGGCACCCGAACTGTGGCCCGAAACCGCCCGCGACTGGTACTCCAAATACGAACGGCAGTTCTGGCAGCAGGGACGATGGCTTGCCGGCTTCCGTGAGTATTCCAGGGACATCAACCTCGGAAAATTCGTCTTCAGCGACGTCGATGCCGGCCCTATTCTATACGGCTATGGCGCCGGGGCATGTGCCTTCGGCGTCGGGGCTGCGAGGGCCATGGGCCGATTCGATCATGCGTACGCCCTTGGTGCCGAGGCTATCGTTGGCTCGTGGCCGCTGCCCGACGGGACGTTGCTGGGGCCCCGTTTTCTGTCGAACCTGTCCGACGCGCCATACCTTGGCGAAGCCGCCGTGCTGTTTGCACTTACGCGCAGGTCCGTCGCTATGCCTGAGGCGGCTGGCCGAGAGACACTGCCCTGGTCGGTTCATGCCCTCATTCTTCTGGCTATATGCCTGGGCACGGCCGCTGTTCTTGCCGTCGTCGGCAAAACAAGGCGCTGGCACAAGCACAAAGCCGCGTTTTCCGTACCGGCCCCAGCGGTGCAAGTGTCACTCTGGTGGGCGCTGATGCTCGCCGCTGTACTTGCATGGACTATTGTCAGCATATCCATCGCGCTGATTATTCTGCTGGCGGCACAGTTCATACCTTTCCTCGCCAGGATGTAGCCGCAAGTAATTGATTCCAAAACTGCTCGGTCACACAGCTAAACCTCCGGATAGACCCACGGTTTTCGGTATTCCCGGCGGAGCAGCTTATTCGCATCGGAGTCGCCGACGATTCTTTCCTTCTCGCCGTCCCATTGGACGCTCCTGCCGATCTTTAGCGACAGCATGCCGAGCAGGCTCATGTTTGTTGAACGATGTACCAGCTCGATATCGCAGACGGGGCGCCCGCCGTTCTCGATGCAATTGAGAAAGTCGGTCCACAGCCCCCTGATATTCTGCTGATCCGGCTCATTCAACTGCGGCTCTTCGTGAATCTCCTTCTGGCCCCTGCCGGTCGGGAAGAACGTCCAGCCATTCTGCCAGCCCATGTGGAACGTGCCTTTGGTGCCGTAGAAAAAGCAGCCGACCCTCTCGGTCTTCTCGGCCGGATTGCCCGCGAACTGGCGATGCTCCCAGAAAGCGGTAAAATCATCAAACTTATATGTTGTGAGCAGATGGTCCGGCGAATCGGTGGTTTGCTCCTCTTTAGTGAAGACCGGCGGGCCCTTGATTGGCCGTCCGCCGGAGGAGTAGACAGTCCTGGGCCATTTCTCTTCCATGATCCAGAGAATCTGGTCCACCCAGTGCACGCCCCAGTCGCCGAGCGTGCCGTTACCATAATCGAGGAATTGCCGAAAGCCCCTCGGGTGCATTTTCCTGTTGTAAGGACGCAACGGCCCGGGCCCGCACCAGAAGTCCCAGTCCAGACCGGCAGGCGGTTCCGCGTTTGGCGTCGGTCTTTCGGGGCCGCCTCCGGAGAGGACAAACGCTCGGACCATGCCGATTTTTCCCGCCCCGCCTGCTCTGAGGAATTTCATGCCGGAGACGTTGTGGGGCGATATACGCCGATGCGTGCCGACCTGGACGACACGGTTGGCGGCGCGGGCGGCGTTGACCATTGCCCTGCCCTCCATAATCGTATGGCTGATGGGCTTTTCCACGTAAACGTGGGCGCCGGCTTTGACCGCGGCGATGGTAGCCAACGGGTGCCAGTGGTCCGGCGTAGCGACGATGGCAATATCGGGCTTCTCCTTGTCAAGCAGCTCGCGATAGTCCTTGTATTTTTTGGGTTTGTCGCCGGTAAGATTTTCCACTTTCGCGGCTGCCGGATCCAGTTGCCGCTGGTCGACGTCGCACATAGCGACGATTTTGCACCGGCCGGACTTAATAGCTTCGCCGGTGATATTCATACCCCACCAGCCGCTGCCGATAAGAGCCGTGCGATACGTTTTGCCGCTGCCAGCCCTGATTATATTCGGGACCGAAAGGGCCAATCCGGACGCTACCGAGCTTTTGAGAAAAGTGCGACGATCTATAGCCATGATATGTTTCCTTTCCTTCTATTGGAGGGCTTTAATAGCCGATTTACCCCGTGAGATAACGACGTTGCCTATCTCATAGGGTGAATACTGATAAACGAAGCTGAACATAACTGCCGCCTCTTGGCATTTAATCTAACAATCCGCCCCCGCAAGTCAACGAAAAATCTGATTCGCCCTGCCAGTCCTGATACCACGCGGAACCCCAAAATTGGCTTTGATTGGGTTTGATTGGCTTTGTTTTTCGCCGCCTTCAAAGCGTATAATTGGGTGCTCGCGTAGTATACTGTCATAAATTCAAGAGGTTCCCGGTTTTTGT
>CAZSOR010000353.1:0-5007 GCA_964608395.1 uncultured Pirellulales bacterium | reverse complement strand
AGAACAGTATGCTCAAGATGATGAACGAGCTTAAGAGACACGAAATAATGCGTCGGATCGAGTATCAAGGCGCTGAGCAGCAGTACGAACCATCCCCATCCCTGCGGGATGAGGCTGCCACCCGGCGTCCGGCAGAGAAAAAAGGCGACTTGAAAAAACAAAGCCAATTATCAGTAGTTCAGCATGGCGCAAAGTCTTATTTGAAAAGAGAATATGAAATAAATCCGGCTGGCGACATCGAAGAAAACAAAGCCAAACAAAGCCAATTTCCAGATCCCGAGCCGATCAAAGGGGTGGGAAAAGGAAAAGAATCGCCCGCGGCAGCTACAGGTTAACCGGATTAAGCGCGTTTGTTGGGCCGTGCTGGAAGGGCTCTTGGTAGGAATTGGGCTTGAGAAGGCGACTTGCATGAGGGCATTTGAGAAGTATAATGGCCCTGACGCAAAGTGTATGCGAATGGCTTATCTATGTTGCCAAAGAAAATATCTTATTTAAGGAGGCTTGCCATGGCGGAAGTATCGAATCATCAAGTTAAGCGAATCACCGCAATTGTAATTGTGCTTATTATCAGTTTTACTCTTAGCGTTTATCCTTCAGGCATCGCGGCGAATGAAGATACGCTGCGTGCCGGGACTGCCAGGATTGATATCACGCCCGACAAGCCGGTCAAAATGTCCGGCTACGGGGCACGTACCGCCCTGTCGGAGGCCGTCCATGACCCGCTGTCGGCGAGAGTTGTTGCATTTGAGAATAACGGCGAGCGGCTCGTGCTGGTATCGAGTGACCTGTTAGGCTATTACGCTGGAACGGCCGAACATTTTCGGAAAGTCATTCTGAGCGAATTGGAACTCAAGCCGGGCGAGCTTTTTCTAAGCGCCATACATACACACGATGGCCCAAGTCTGACCATCGATAAGGAAAAAGGGCACCCGAACAATCTTGAATACACGAAGAATCTGGAAGGCAGGTTGATAGAAGTCATCCGCAAAGCGATGAAGAATACTGGCCCGGTCCATACCGGTGCGGGCGTGGGATATTCCCCGGTCGGAGTGAATCGGCGCGAATTACAGTTCGACAGCTCCGGCAACAGTTCGATTAGACTCGGACGCAATCCTTACGGGCCGACCGACAAGGAAGTTCTGGTAATGAAACTTGCAAAACCCGACGGCGCCGTCGTCGCATCGTTATTCGATTATGCCACTCACGCCACCTGCCTGGGGGGCAGAAATCTTACCATCAGCGGCGATGTCCTCGGGCTTGCCGAGCAGTTCGTCGAAAAGATTCTTGGCGAGCAGGTAATTGCTCCGGCGTTCGCGGGGGCATCGGGCAATATCGATCCGTGGTTCAGGGTGCTGCCCGGATTCAATACCGAGCCGGGCTGGATCCCCGAACCGGTACTGCTGGGGACGCTGCTGGGCGAAGAGGTCGTTCATGTGTACCGTGATATAAAAGACCTTTCGGTCGGCGGTGAAATTAAGACTGCCTTTGTCACGCTCTATCTTCCGGGCAAGGCGCGAGGCGAGCTTAAGATTAAAAAAGACTGCCCGCCCACACCGTACAATATTACCGTCGCGAGAGTCGGTGACATTGCCTTCGTAGGCCTCGGCGGCGAGGTCCTGACAGAAATCGGCATGTCGATTAAAGCGGCTTCTCCATACAAGCATACTTTCGTGATTACGCACTGCAACGGCGCCGCCGGATATCTTCCGCCCGAGCATCTGTACGTTGAGGGAGGATATGAAATCAGCACCAGTCCCTTCGCGCCGAAAGCGGCCGATATGGTCGTGAAGCAGGCCGTTAAAATGCTGCATGAACTGTGAATTCAAGTAGGGTGGGCCTTGGCCCACCGATCCTTGGGTGGTGGGGCATAGCCCCACCCTACTTTTTAAGATGCTTTATATAAAGCGATCTTGTTCGCGCCGTCAACGATTGTGATTTTGGCATCCGGCTGCTCGGTGAGCCAGTCGTCAACGATTGCTTGTGGTTCATGTGCCGGATAAAGATGTGCCGCCCGGACGATGTCGTCGGGTATCTGCGAGTAAATATGAATTCGCCGTAAACGCCGGATCAACCGGGCGAACTTGTACGGCTTGTGGCTGTATAGTTTGTATTCGCTCTCAATAGAATTGAATATCTCGTCGATCGGTTTGGTCAGCCGATGGTAGAAGTTTTCCATCGTCTTTTCCTCGCCCACGCCGTTCGGGCACGCGGCTAAGAAGAGGATTTCGCCGCCATCCGTCACGGCATCCTTTGTCAGCTCAAGGGCCCTCTGGGCGATGTAAAGGTCGACGTCGTTCGGCAGTCCGCCGGGCGAAACGATGAGTCGCCCGGCCGGGGCGACGGTGTGCGTATTACGACGATCGACTATTGCAAAGGCCTCGGCGCTGACGGTATCGACGAGCCCGAATTTTGCCCAGCGGATTTGCCCCGAGGTCGTGATAGTAGCAAGTGTGAAGACGGGCCGCTCTTTGACAATCTGTCGCATCCCTTCGAGCTGGTCGGAGGCCAGCGGATTATTCCTTTTGCTGTCGTCCGGATGCCACGGATGAACGCCGAACGTCGATTTGTCATCGAGTGCCAGGCTGTGATTCTGCTCGGCCGTCCGAAAGGCGCATATCCCCGGCACGAAATTCTTTATGGGATTCGAGTAGCCGGCAAAGTAATGAACCTTGATGTCCGAGAGCACAAGGAAGACGTCCGCGTCGTCAGCCAGAGCGTTGCAGATGATCTCCGTGCCACGTGACGTGGCGCCGGCCTGGGCGAATTCGGTGCGCTCGCAATCGTGGGCGTGGATTTCAAAATTACCGATCCCTGCTTTGCCGGCGGCGTTTTCAATTTGTGCCGTGATTTTGTCGTTCTGTGGGGTCGCCGGCTCGTGCGTGCCTGTGCATATAAGGAATCGCACGAACGAGCTTGTTCGAAGTGCGGCAAATAACTGCTCGAATATGTCCCCGAACGGCTCATCGCGCGTGCCGTCGTCCAGAAGCACGCAGAGGTGCCTACCGGCAATTGCTTCTCGAAAGTCATCGAACTGGGGGTCTGTTATTGCCTGCCGAAGAGTAGCTCGATTGTCCGCTTCTTCTTCGTTCTGCCACGGCCGGATGATGCGCGTGACGTTGGCTTCGGGAATCTGAAGTGAAACGATACCGTCGCCGTAGTGAATATCGATTTTCATTGTGGCAGCTCATCCTTATCTTATTGATTTATGGCGTACCGGTATTTGCTCGTCTGATGATGTCGAGCAATTCATCATCCGTCAGCTCGACCGGGTTGCCTTTCATGCTGCTCGATTTTCTGGCTTTCGCCGCTATGGTTTCGAAATCCTGCTGCTTCAATCCGAACCGGGCCAGTGACGGCACTTTCAACGCCATGCAGAGCTCTCGCACCCATGTCACTGCGTCGGCGGCGAGTGCCGAGCTGCTGCCGGTCAGGAGCCGGGCCGCCTCGTCGTACTTCGCCAGTGCCGCCGAGTTTGCTTCACGCTGCCGCAGCGCATGCACGTTTGCCTCCATGACGAACGGCAGAAGCCGGGCGCAAATGTCGCCGTGAGGTGCCGAATACATGCCGCCCAGCGGGCCGGCAAAACCGTGTACGGCACCCAGCTTCGCATTGGCAAGGCCCAGTCCGCTAAAGAGGCTTGCCAGCGCCATGTCCTCACGGGCGTCATGATCGTCACCATCTTCATAAGCCCGGCACAGAGATCGCCCGGCACGGAGAAGGCCCTCGCGGCAGATACCGTCCGTCAGCGGATTCGCCTGGCCGGAAACGTAAACCTCAAGCAGTTGCGTCAGCGCATCCAGTCCCGTGCTGGCAGTGACCGATGGCGGCATCGAATGGGTCAATACAGGATCGATCACGGCCAGGCGAGGCAGCATAAAAGGACTCCGCATGCTGACCTTGACCTTGTGTTCCGGCACGCTCAGAACGGCGTTGCGAGTGACCTCGGCACCCGTTCCCGCGGTAGTCGGAATCGCAATATGTGGTGCGGCACTCTGCGTGAGCGGCTTGCCGGCACCGACCACCTCCAGGTAATCTTCCAGCTCGCCGCTGTTGGTAAGCATGGCGGCAACGACTTTGCCGGTATCGACAACGCTGCCGCCACCGATGCTGATTACCAGGTCGCAACCGGCCTGGCGGGCCGCCTGTACTGCCGCGGCTGCAATAGTTGTGGTCGGCTCGCCTGCCACGTTGAATGTCACAGAGTCAATGCCCTGCTTGACGAGGCGTTCAAGGAGCGGCTCGGCCCGTTCGACGGTATGGCCCGTGACAACGAAAGCACGTTTGCCGAACTCGCCGGATAACGACGCCGCTTCCGAAATTGTGCCGGGGCCGAATATGATGCGTGTTGCTGTTGCGAATTCGAATCTCATATTGATTAGTCCCAGCCCTGCTCATCGGGAAAAACGTTCGTGTATTTGATGCTTGTGCGGGGCTCGGCCATCATGTCGGCCACGGTGTCACGCCATTTTTGATAATGTGCCGTCTCCTTGTGCCTGCCCGGATCTTCGGATGTGCGATAGACTTCGACCAGCACAAAACGAGCCGGATCATCCTGCTGCCGGATGACATCGAATCGAGCGACGCCCGGCTCACGGACGCTTTTGCGGGCGTTCTCAAGCGTGGCCGTCTCGAAGGCTTCGGCCTGACCGGGCTTAACGTGAACGAAAACGTGGACTATAAGCATAATGCTACTCCTTACATGTACCAATATCCAAGCTGGAGTTTACCAGATAAGCCGCCTGCTTAAAAGATATCTTTACGCCGGCGAAGTTCTGCGAAGACCTCTACCGCCTGCGCCCGCGGCATTCCAAGAGCCGCCTTCAATTCGGGTGTGCCGGCACGCAGGAAACAATTCGTGGTTCTCTCCAGCAATATACTCGAAGGAACCGTCAGCCTGCACTGATTTTGTGCCTGCCTGACTTGATCGAGTCGCTCTTTGATATCTTGATTACCGGGCTCAATGCCGAAAGCGAATTCGTAATTCTCCAGCGTATAATCGTGCCCGCA
>CAZSOR010000352.1:0-5027 GCA_964608395.1 uncultured Pirellulales bacterium | reverse complement strand
GTCCAGTTGCCGGACCCTCGGACATAGTGATGCAGACTGATTGCGCCCATGTTCCGTCGAGCCCGCTCCAACACGACGGTGATCCAGTGATAGTTGATGCTGCCGGGACCGCATGCCACCTTGACAATCCGGTTGCCGGAATAGCTGCGCACATAGGTCTGGAAGCGATTATAAAGATCGGCGTAATATTCAGCGGTCATGTTGCCGCCGCAGCCCCAGTTTTCATTACCCACACCGAAGTATTTCACGCGCCAGGGCTTGTCACGACCGTTGGCCAGGCGAAGATTGGCCATCTCGCTATCGCCGTCGAACGTCATGTACTCGACCCAGTCCTGCATCTCTTCGACTGTTCCGGATCCGACATTTCCTGCGATATACGCCTCGCATCCGAGCTGTTCGCACAAATCCAGAAATTCATGGGTGCCGAAAGCATTGGTCTCTTTGACCATGCCCCAGTGCGTATTGATCATGGCAGGCCGGCTATCTCGCGGACCGATTCCTTCTTTCCAGTGATACTCGTCGGCGAAGCATCCGCCCGGCCAGCGCAGCACCGGAATCTGAATTTTTTTGAGCGCTTCGACCACATCGTTGCGAATGCCGCGTGTGTTCGGTATCGAAGAATCCTCGCCGACCCAGAAACCCTCGTAAACACATCTGCCGAGGTGCTCGGAAAAATGGCCGTAAATGTCCCTGCTGATTGTCTCCTTGCCCTTGTCGGCATGAATTACCAGCCTGTTCGTGCGAGTTTCTTCTCCCTTTGCACTTTCCACGGTTGAAGTCAAAACATAGCCGGCTATCAAAGCGGCAACAAAAAAGAAAATAATTCTCTTGGCAGACACCACTCCAAAACTTAGCTTCTTCAGCTCACTGTGCTTCATTTTCATATCCTTTCCACAAGCTTATCAGTTTGTGATGTATTGTAGTTTTTTCATAAAAATCAGTAGCGTAAAATATATATATTTAAATCCATATTTTCAGAGAAAAAACAGGACTAATCTTCCGGCTTATTTATATTAATCGGTATGCTCTTATCGATGGAGCGGATATGAAGATCGTGCTGTGGAAATGCGATTTCGATGCCGGCTTTCCGGAACTCTGTGTCGATGGCACAGTTGGTCTGATGCCAAACGGAAATCCATTTTTCCATTCCGGAGATATACAATCGCAGATCGAAGTTCAGGCTGTTGTCCCCGAATCCTCTGAAAATGACCATGGGTTTTGGATCCTCCAGGACCATTGGATTAGCTGCGGCCACTTCATAGAGAATTTTCTCGGCTTTGACGATATCCGAGCCATAGGCGATACCCACGGAGAACTCCTGGCGCAGGACGTTGTCCGACAAGGTCCAGTTAATAAGGTGTCCCGTGATGAACTCCTTGTTGGGCACGATAAGCTCGCGTTGGTCCCACCTGCGAATGGTAGTCGCCCGGATTCTGATTTTCGAAACTTTTCCCGTCACTTCACCGATTGTAACCACATCATCGACGCGGATCGGCTGTTCGAAAAGGATGATCAGGCCGCTGACGAAGTTGGCAAATATTTCCTGCAGTCCGAAGCCAAGCCCGACGGTCATAGCGGCGATTAGCCACTGGACTTTCGACCAGCCGATTCCGATCTTACTGAAGGCCAGTACCGTGCCGACGATGGCCAGCGTATAGCGGAAAAGCGTAATGATGGCAAAGCGAACGCCGCGGTCAAGCGGGAGCCACCTTAAGATGACGATTTCCAGCAAACCGGGGACATTTCGGGTAACAATTACGGTTAACACAACTATGACAAGAGCCATCGCCAGAGATCCAAGAGTTACCGTATAATCGGCACCCATTTCCCACAGCTTAATTGTTGCCAGAGCGCCCAGTGCCGGCAGGACATCATTCCAAACGTACCACATTCCACCCAAAGGAACCAGAAGCGTCAGCGCATCGATGAGCCGCCGCGTTTGCCTCGATATCTGAAAGATCGTCGTTTCGTCGTCTTTGGGCTTGTTCTGCGGCGGCTCTGCCGAAGAAGCAGATTCCAACTGCTCTTGCATCTCCTGCTCGGCGGCATCACGTTTCTGCCGCTCAAGCAGAGCAAGTCTGCGTTGAGCAACCATCAGCCAGCGAACGAACATAGCTCTGACCAGGATTGTCAGCAAAATCAGTATGATTGTGATTATCAGCTTCTCATAAAGATGCCGAGTCGCATAGAAATAGCCCATGCCGGCCAGCACTGCAAATATCACCGGCAGGATGAAGCTCAGCGGATACCAGATGTAACGCAGGCGTTCCAGCCAGCCGCCCCGCCCCAGCTTGAGGTAGGGGCCAATCAATGGCCCGGTTGGACGCAGCAGCAGCATTTGCAGCAACGCCAGCAAAATCAGGTGCGCCATAAAGAACAGACGGCCCGCTGAGTTATACCACAGTTCATCCTTCTGCTGCGTCTGCATGATATGGACGATCAATGTGATCGGAATTATTAATACGAGGTACCAACCGAGCAGCCGTCGGAGGAATGACAGCGGCTCCTGACGCATCCGCAAGTGGTCCTGAGCCAGACCTCGGGGCATAACACAGTACCGAAGGAAACTTAGCGTGAAGACAACCGGCACAAGCGCCAGTAAACCTGAAGCGAGCGCCTGCGAGAAATCATTGTCCGGTGCGGCTGCGCTAAGACGCCACCACAACAAGAATAAAACGACCGGCCATGTCCCCGCCAGAAAAACCGTCAGTATCAGTGTCTTGAACGTATGCAGGAAACTGTCGGTCTGTACCTGATGAACTTTTTCACTGAGAGCATTGATGGCTCCATGCGCTTTCGGATGAAGCACAATCAAAGAAACTACAACCAGCAGGGATGCCAAATACACTGAGATGCTACTCTTGAAATCCGCCCACAGGATAGCCGCGACCTGGCGCCAGTTGCCGGC
This sequence comes from uncultured Pirellulales bacterium, assembly GCA_964608395.1. Classification (GTDB taxonomy): domain Bacteria; phylum Planctomycetota; class Phycisphaerae; order Sedimentisphaerales; family Anaerobacaceae; genus JAFGPJ01. The sequence goes on along the minus strand of CAZSOR010000352.1, from coordinate 2,119 downwards.
GGAAAACAACCAACCCAAAGCAGAGACGCTCTCGCGAAGGTCGGATAAACGCAACGGCAGGCTGCTCTTGACCCAAAGAATATTCGCATCGATGAAATCTGCATACTCCCGGACCGTGGTCACGTACTCGCGTTCCCTGGTATCGAGGTTCGCCAGCTTCGCAGAATAGTCCCCATACAGATCGGCAATCGCCCTGAGCGTCTTACGCTGGCTCTCGAAGTAAATGGTTGCCTGTTTCTGGATGGCCTCGCGCTGCGCATCGCCGACAGTAGAATCGAACTGGGTAAGAATGTCTTCCATCTCATCTGTGAGATCGCTTAGTTCCGACCATTTCTTATCCCGCTCCATTTCATGGAACTGAGACAGCGATATCTCCGCAGGCCGGCCTCGCATCTTCCGCAGGTTTTGGCTTATGCCCGGCAGCTTTTCACGCTGACCCAGCAGAAGCATTCCCATTGCACCCGTGACTTTTCCGGCCGTCTCGACTTTGGCACGCAACTCCGTAAAGCTCTTTTTCACCTTGGCAAGCTGCGCATCAATCTCCTCGGAATATTTCGTAACAGCCTGCACATCGGTCACCAGCTTGGTCTGGATTCCCGCGAGCTTAGCGTTTTCTTCGGCAATCTTTTTAATTGCGGGGTCATCGAATTTTGTTTCTTCTTGGGCGCGAATAGCTTCTTTCTTGGCAGCTTCGGCCTCTTTCAGCCGTAAGGCACCAGCCTTTTGCTGCCAGAACTCAACCACCTTTTCCGCTGTCGCTAATTGCCGGGCAGCCAAATCTCTTTGGGCCGCAAGCAAGTCACTGGCAGCGTCATAAAACAGCAACTCCTCGGTGTTGGCGGCTATCTGACTCTCCAGATTGTGCTGCTGAGTAAACAGCAATGTTCGATTAGCCTGTGTTTGTTCGGTTCTCTGGCCTTCCGCCTCGGGTGTCGCAAGTTTGGCCGTGACCTCCTCAAGTTTTTGCTTGGCGGTATTCGATTCCTCAGGGATTTTGGTACGCCGCTCGGCGCGTCTCTTCGGCTCGTTTTCCCAGGTGTCAACGTTTTTCCTGGCTTCTTCAAGAGCTAATCTTGCCGCGGTAAGAGCTTGTTCAGCTTGTGTTAGAGTGGTCTCAGGCGGCGCCTCGGAAGGAGTAACGGCCGTCTGCCCGGCGAGTAGCTCTTTGGTCTGGGCCAGAGTCTCCGGTGCATCTTGCCTCGCCTGACTATATTGCTGTTTCCTGGCTTCATAATCTGCCGCTGTTTTCAGTTGAGTGATTGCCTTATCGTACACCTCAGCGATTTTCGCTTTTACCTCGTCGCTCAATTCCTGCGATTCGTAGATTTGCTTTTTCTTATCCTTGAGTTCCTCATCGGTTAGCTGAGCAGCCGTATCGGTAATCGGGGCACTCTTAGGCATCGGAGTGGTCGCGATAACCGCGTTGGCATCCTGTGCCTGGCCGGCAACCGCTGCGGGATTCTGCTGCGCCTGAGCGCAGAGGCAAACGGATTCAACGAGAATCAAGATAACTGCAAACGTCACCGCAGAGACCCCGATTCTCTTTTTATTCGGCATAAATTTTGCTAATCGCCCGTAGGACATCGCCTGTCTCCAAATATCCTGAATAACGATTTTAGTTTTGTATCAGTTCCAATTCGCATAAGTATAATCTAAATATATCCGCAACAAAAGAAAAAACAACCTTCACCAATAAGGTCGCTATCTACATTTCCGGAAAGTTTACTCGGCGCTCTCGAAAGTAACAGCATTATAGCAATTTTCATGCTACAGAACCTACTGTGTCCAATTAACAGACTTTCAAATTTACGATTTTACTGCGGTTGTCTTAAGGATTTCTTTAAAATGAGTAAATCCCCCACAGATGAAGCAAGGCATCGGGAGGAATCTGTTGCTACGTGCGAGATGTGTTATCCTATGGTCTCAAATAACAAGAAAGAGGAAGACAAATCGGAAGGCAGTTCCACCTTCTTCAACCAATTTGGAATCACGCCCTCACGCAGCCTTTTATAGAAAGTGGATTCGTGTCCTGGTTTTGAATAAAGAACCACCAGTTAAAACTGGGTACGTGTTTAGCCTGGTGTGGCGGTCAAGGGTAGATGGGAACTGAGATATTCTA
>CAZSOR010000351.1:3492-5048 GCA_964608395.1 uncultured Pirellulales bacterium | reverse complement strand
GGAGTCCTTAGGACTAAATCCGAAAAGAGTTGAATCTGTGCAAAAGAGAAGATTCGATCATTAGTTCCAATTCCGCTTGATTGAGTTGGCCAAGCCGGTCAAGGACGGGGCTTGGCCGCGAGCTGTTGCTCGCGGCCAATCGTGTCCACTATTACTTCCCCAGACCGGTCTGTGTCTCTATATGTACAGCGTTTCTCAAAGCAAAATGTTAACTATAAAATTTTAAAAAAGTAAAAATTTTTCGAAGACAAAAAAAGAGGCACAAACGCACAGCAATGTGTGAAAGTAAAAAGATAAACAAATGTAAAGATGAGCATAATGGGTCAAACGAGAGGGAGTGGTTTTGCGGCCTGTTGTTAAGACGGGAAAATTATATTGCTCCCAAGTATAATTATCGTTCAAGTTTAGGGGGCACGGTTTTCGTTGGTATCCGGCTCCGGCAGGATATCAGGCGTCCGAAAGGTCATGTTCAACGAAAATCGTTTTCTCAACTTCGAATCCGGTATTTTGAGATATTTTTTGGAATTTTGTTAATAAAATGCAAATACGAGCGTCTATATATATGAAAGAAAGAGGTTTTAGTTGTTACTAAGATTACCGGCGAAAGAGTCAGGATATGGATTCTCAAGATATAATTAAAATAGGTCACAGGGCGAAAAGCGAGACTGAGGCTTTTATAAATCGCCACCTTAACGATAAGGCTAAAGGATGGCCGAAAAGCTGTCTTTGCGGCCCCAATTATGCCGAATTCTGCCAGGAAGGGCAGATTGAAGAACGCAAATATCAGGGATGCTCCTGAGACAATAAATTGTGCCGATTGGTTTGCTGCCTGTGCGGTTTTTACTTTTAACTGAATTGAAGCCAGAAATCGGAAGAGGCCTGCAATTGCAATCTCATGGTCTTATCCATGGACGCCGCCAGCCAGCGTTTTACGGGCGTAGCTTCTCTTAAAGATGCAAAGAGTTCGCGATCTATGTTTTCACTCGGCTCATTGCCCTTCCAGAAGATCCCGAGCGTATTCGAGATGATTGCGAGTCTGCCATAGAGGGGGCTGAGCCTGAGATTTCTCGCACAGCATGCGTACGGCCGCTCCGGATGGAGTTCTCCGCCAATCGCTTTAAGGAGAATCGCAAGGGCTCCGGCGAAGTCCCAGTGACACGGCATAAAAAGATCGATAGCCATCGCTAAGGATATTCCGGCATTTTGGCCATCGACCGTATCGTGGATGGTAATCGCTTTTGTCTGTTCGAGGAAGCTCGTGTTGTCGTTGTAGTGTTTTCCGGCTGGATTCGCTCCCGGCTCGCCGTAATCCCCGAGATCCAGGGCAATATTGTGATAGGGCCGGCTCGGATCCAGCGCCGAGACGACCTTGTCAACGATTTGCTGCAACTGCCATATCTTTAAGGGGCTGGCTTGGCCAATGGCGTTCAATAGTTCATCTGCTGCAATGCCGCCGACATCGAGGTTCATGCCCCGAACAGACGGATCCTGGCACCAGCGAGAAAGTATGAGCCGGCAATTTTCCAGCTCCTTTTTTCGCTCTGGCGGCCGCTCGT
>CAZSOR010000351.1:0-3392 GCA_964608395.1 uncultured Pirellulales bacterium | reverse complement strand
ATAAATTCCGAAGGCCGCAGATCATTCGTACTTTTACCCCTGGCATCCTCGTGAAAATTAAGAGCAAACGCCGCTTCCTGAATCGCTTCAGGATCGACGTCATATATCAGCGATGGAACACGCCGTAAGCTCGGGCAGTTAAAAATCTTTGTCTCTTTCAGGTATGGTTTATATATAATACCCCAATATGCATTGCTGTTGCTAAGGGGTAGTAAATTACCTCCTGCATCGTACCAGAGAAAACCGTTCGCGCTGTGGTAATTGGGTAATTTTCGATCATTGTCGTCCAAATACATGAACAGCGCTAGTCCAACATTTCTTAAATTTGATTTACAGATAGTTTGCTTTGCCGATTCTTTGATTCTTCGCATGGCGGGCATTATGATTGCCAATAAGACAGCAATGATCGCGATAACCACAAGCAGTTCGATTAGTGTAAATCCTTTAACATTGCGCCGGATTACCCTTGCTCTATCCTACATTTTATTTTGCCTTTCAAAGTGCTGTCTCAGTATGTTGGTGCTGACAAAAGAACTCTCCTTGTGGTATTTAGCATAATAGCATGGTGATGGTATCAGCAATCCCTTACATTGCCATCAACGTGCGTATCGCAATAAATTCTTAAGGGAATTACTTAATTAAGTCGCCCCGGCCGTTTTTCCGAGCCCTTATTAGGACAATGTACCATATTTTTACTATGAATGCAACTTTTTTGTTTCCTCATCGCCGATATTTTCCGGTATCGCAATCTCTAAGCTGGATATTTGAAACTACGGCAACAGGCATCATGTCCTTTTTGCAGAACTCGGCCGGATATTGAAAAATATTTTCAAGATAAGTAGCTATCTAACGTCAAATATGGTATGCTGCCAAAGTGATTTAAAGGCTCTGCCGTAAGGGTGAGCCTGGTAATTTGAATCTCAATCAAAGAAAGGATCAAAGGGCAATGAACCAACCGAAAACCGCAGTAATGAGCGTGACCTTGACAAGAACCTTTCTGTTATTGGCTACAGGCCTTCTTATCTGGACTTCCGCCGTGGCAGCTCAGGAAAAGTTGGGCGACCTTGTCGAAGAAGCGGGCTTCAACTGGATGATAGGCAGATGGACGGCCACCACCGACGACGGCCAGGAGATCGAGATGACGTATAAATGGGGCCTTGACAGGTACCTGGCCACCGTTGATTTTAAAATGGGAGAATATGCTTACCGCGGCATGATCTTCTATGTGCCGTCCGAGCAAAAAGTCATCGAGATCGGAGTCGATAACAGGGGCGGTACAGCAAAAGGCACGTGGGAAATTGACGGCGAAAAAACCATCTCGAAAAGCGAACGTACCCAGGCAGACGGCGAAACTATGAGGGTGGCAATGTCCAACTCGAAAGTCAACGCCGAGACAATGAAGGTGGCGGTTTACCAGATCCAGGCAAACGGCGAGCAGGCCGATGAGCCATGGGCAACGCTTCAGTTCAAGCGACAGAAAAAGCAGCCTCCCCAAAAAGCCGGTAACGCCTCCAAAACGGAACAAAAACAGAAAACGGAAAGTATGTCAGTAGCAGAAATTGAGGTGGAACTTACTCGTTGAGTCACCGGACACATCTGCGAGTGACATGTGTAGCCACTAATTGTAAATTCTCGACGAAAGAAAGGAACCAAGCATTATGAATCCACAAAGCAAAACAGGACTGAAAAGGAACGTGACAAGGATTTTTCTGGCAGCGGTAGTTGGTCTTATCATCTGGAATTCGGCCGCAACGGCACAGGAGAGCCTGGCTTCTCTGATGGAACAGTCAGGTTGTGAATGGATCGTCGGCAAATGGGCCGGCGAGTCACCTGACGGCCAAAAGTACGCGATCGAATACAAATGGGAGCTAAAACCGCACGTACTTAGCGTACATTTCAAAGGATTCGACTTCGAGTATCACGGCATCATCTTCTTCAATGCTTCCGAGGAGCGGGTGGTCCAGATAGGGGTAGATTCCAAAGGTGGTAACGGCAAGGGCATCTGGGATGCAGAGTACGGCAGGGCTACAATGAAAAGCGAGCATGCCGGTGAATACGGCGAGGTTTCCAGGATGGGATTCGTCTATTCGAATGTCGACGCCAATACGATGAAGTTGGAACTGTACGGACTGGACGAATATGGCGCGCTCGATTATGACCCGGGAACTACATTAGAGTTCAAGCGGCAGAAGCAGCTGGCACCAAAAAAGACAACGGGCTCATCAAATTCAAAGTAGGGCGAAAAGGCAAACCAATAGCGTCACTGTCATAACAGATATAACGGCATGAACGGATCTCGGAGTTCCGGGGTCCGCTCGCACTGTCGAAATTAAACAAGCGGTTCGTAGAATTCTTTTGGTTTTGGACCGAGTGTGTTGGTCAGGATGCCGAGCTTGTCGATTGTTGCTTCGATTCGGTCGCCGGCTTTCAGGTAATTGCCTGTTGCGAAGCCTACGCCGGACGGCGTGCCGGTAGCGATGATGTCACCCGGTTCGAGCGTCATCAGGTGGCTCAGGAACGAAACAATCTGCGCCACCGTATGAATCATCTGCGAGCTGTTCGCTTTCTGGCGGACCTCGCCGTTGACTGTCAGCTTCATATCGAGATTCTGCACATCCTCGATTTCGTCGGCGGTCAGCAGGTACGGCCCCATGGGGCAGAAACCGTCCGCCCATTTTCCGTTAAGCCAGTCGTAGAACTCGTCCCAGGGCCGCTTTGCGCGGTTCTTCTTGAAAGTCACGGTCCTCGCTGAGACATCGTTGACAATGGTATAGCCGGCGATTATATCCAGGGCCTTCTCCGTCGCTACGGCTTTGGCTCTTCGGCCGATTACGACCGCAAGTTCGAGTTCATAATCTATCGTCTCGCTGTAAGCAGGCCAGGGTATCTCGTCGCCGGGATTTGCCACTGCCGTTGCCGGCATAATAAATGGTCTCGGCACGGTCGTTAAACGCGGCGAATCCGAAAGACCGAGCTTCAGACCGGCCTCTTTGATATGCTCGACGTAATTTCCAGCTAAAGCAAGTATCTTTCCCGGCCGGGGGATCGGCGCCAGAAGCTTAACCGAATCGAGCGGTATCAGCTCCCCGGCGGATTTTTCCAGCCCGGCAAGTTTGTCAAGACACGCCGGGCCTCGTTCCAGAATCTCTCTGACGCTTCGCGGCGGATCCGCACCATCCCACGCCGAGATGATGTCGATCAGTCCCTCGCCGGTTAGTATCCCACAGGAAACTGATCCTTCTTTTGAATAAGTAGCTAATTTCATAGCTCGTTTTATACCCTTTTTCTATTGTGATGGGAATGGACAAGTTGGAAATTCATTGGTTTGAGTCATTCCCTCCAAATTTTGCTTCATCCGGCTCTGGAATTAGCCCGAAATTGGCTTTGTTTGG
>CAZSOR010000350.1:0-5066 GCA_964608395.1 uncultured Pirellulales bacterium | reverse complement strand
ATGCTGAAAAAGGTATTGTCATTTTATACGAAATATTTTGCGGTTTGGGTGGTTTTGTTTGGAGTGACGGCGTATTTTTTGCCGGGGCCGTTTGTGGCTCTGAAGGGCTACATGGACTGGTTCTTTGCGCTGACCATGTTCGGGATCGGGGCGGTGCTGCAAATCGACGATTTTAAGCGAATCGCGCAAAGACCGCTTATCGTTTTAGTCGGCTCGGCGGCGCAGTTCAGTCTTATGCCGGTAGGGGCGTTTCTTCTGTCGAAGCTGTTTAACCTGCCGCCGGAGATTGCGGTCGGATTGATACTGACCGGTTCGGCGCCGGGGGCTATGGCGAGCAATGTGATGAGTTACATCGCCAAGGCGGATACGGCGTATTCCGTTTCACTGACGACGCTCTCGACGCTGTTGTGTCCCGTATTGACGCCGGGATTGACATTTCTATTGGCGGGGTCGATGCTGGAAATTCCATTCATGGATATGATGGCCAGTGTTATAAAAATGGTGATTGTACCGTTGTTTGTCGGATTCGGAGTGAGGCATTATTTCAAGAGCAAGGTCGAGAAGATTCTGCCTATATTTCCGGCGATATCGGTAACGTTCATCATATTCATCTGCTCGCTTGTGATAGCTCTTAACAAGTCCTACCTCGCGCAGGTTACGGCGGTTATCGTGGCCGCTGGGGTCGTTTTGAATGTTTATGGAATGCTGGCGGGCTATGGCGTCGGGTCGGTTTTTCGGATGGAGGGGCCCAGAAGGCGGACGCTTGCGATCGAGATTGGGATGCAGAACGCGGGCCTGGGGACGGTTCTGGCGTTGAAGCATTTTAGCGAGAAAACGGCCATGCCGGCGGCGATATTCGTATTCATCTGCATTATCACGGCTTCGGTCATGGCGGCGGTATGGCAGCGAACATCTCCGGATAAGACTCGTAGCTGAATATTGAATGGCGAAAAATATTGATAAGAGTGTTGTATTTTGGTAGTAGAGACGCTATAATGTGCCGATAGTGATTTTCCGAGAAGTTTGATGGGCAGTGAAGGTTCCGCTGCCCTTAAGTTTGGGTATAAGATTTGGGAGCATGTAGTCATGAGTTGTAATCTTGCGATAGCAGGAGTGACCGGCGCGGTCGGTCAGGAATTTCTAAGAATTCTCGAAGAGCGGGATTTTCCGTTCGATTCTTTGAAGATGCTTGCAAGCATTCGGTCGGCCGGCAAGAAAATCGAATTTAAGGGCAAAACGTACATCGTTGAGGAACTGACAAAGAATAGTTTCACTGGGATTGATATCGCTTTATTCAGTGCCGGGGCGTCTCGTAGCAAGGAATTTGCCCCGCCAGCGGTCGAAGCAGGTGCGGTTGTTGTGGATAATTCTTCAGCCTATCGAATGGACCCGGATGTTCCGCTGGTTATTCCGGAAATAAATCCTCAGGCAATCGCTCAGCATAAAGGTATCATTGCGAATCCTAACTGCTCGACGATTATAGGAATTGTGCCGGTCTGGCCGCTGCACAAGGCAAATCCCGTCAAGAGAATGGTTATCAGCACTTATCAAGCCGCCAGCGGGGCGGGTCACTCGGCAATGCTGGAGTTGGAGGAGCAGACGCGAGAGATTCTGGCCGGCAAAGAGCCGACCTGCAAGGCGTTCCCGTATCAGATTGCATTCAACGCCTTCAGCCATAATTCTGATCTCGCGCCGAACGGATATAATCTGGAAGAGATCAAAATGGTCAAAGAGACCAGGAAGATATTTGACTGTCCCGAGATTGCAGTGACCTGTACGTGCATTCGTATTCCCGTGTTCAGGGCGCACTGCGAGAGCATTAACCTGGAGTTTGCCGATCCGATTACGCCGGACCAGATAAGAGATCTTTTGGGCACCGCTATGGGCGTATCGGTATTGGACGACCGCGAGCATAACCGCTTCCCGATGCCGATTGATGCTTCCGGCAAAGATGATATTCTGGTCGGGCGGATCCGCCAGGATGAATCAATCCCTGAAAATCGAGGCATAAATCTCTGGGTAGCCGGTGACCAGTTGCGAAAAGGTGCCGCTCTTAACGCTGTTCAAATCGCTGAAAAATTGCTTTAATAGCCGGCATGGCTATTCGCAAGATAAAACTCACCGTGCAGTACGATGGCAGCCGGTATCGTGGCTGGCAAATACAACCGGGCGAGAGAACTATCCAGGGTGAGCTTGTCGAGGCCCTTTCGAATCTCGTCGGAATCAAAACTTACGTCCACGGCGCCAGCCGGACCGATGCCGGCGTCAGCGCCCTGGGACAAGTTGCATTGTTCGAGATCGAATCGCCCATCCCCACGGAAAATTTTGCCGATGCGATCAACGACCGGCTTCCGCCCGAGATAGTCGTGACATCCGCCGAAGAAGCACCAGGGGAATTCGACTTGTTCGGCAGTGTTAAGAATAAACTCTATCGCTATACGATTTACACCGGTCGATACCGGCCCGTGCTCCGGCTGAATCAGTGCTGGTACTTACCGAAGAAACTTAACGTCCCGGCGATGAACAGGGCAGCTCAACTGCTCGTTGGGACAAAAGATTTCAAATCCTTCGCATCCGCCGCCGACAGGCGGGAGAGTTCCGTCCGGACAATTTTCCGCTGTGATGTCACAGCCGAGGACAAGTGGATATATGTTAATGTCGAAGGCGACGGTTTCCTGTATAATATGGTTAGAAATATCGTCGGCACTCTGGTTGAAGTAGGTGTGGGCAGATGGAAGCCCGAAAAGATGAATGAAATACTCGAAGCAAAAGACCGAACCGCAGCCGGCCGGCTCGCTCCGCCTGCGGGTTTATGTCTAATGTGGATTCAATATTGAAGATTGTTCATATTATAACAAGGCTAATCTTAGGTGGTGCGCAGGAGAACACGCTTATCACGTGTAAAGTCCTGGCGCAGCGGGGGCATGATGTTACTCTGGTGACCGGGCCGGCGTTGGGGCCGGAGGGCGAGTTGTTCAACCAGGCACAGGGACAGGACTATAAGGTCGTTGTTGTTGACAGGCTTCGCCGGGCAATCAATCCTTTTAACGATGCCGTAAGCTACTTCCGGATTAAGAAGCTGCTTCGGCAGTTGCAGCCGGACATCGTTCATACTCATTCCGCCAAGGCGGGGATATTGGGCCGATTCGCGGGAAATAAACTCAAAACTCAAAATCCAAAACTCAAAATTGTCCATACATTACATGGACTTGCTTTCCATCCCTATCAGAGCGAAGCTTTAAACAAGTTCTACATCGCGATAGAGAAGTCGGCAGCGAAGCGAACGGATTCGTTTATCAGCGTCGCGGATGCCATGACGGCTCAGTCGACCGCCGTGGGGATCGGCAGGCCCGAGCAGTACGTCACTGCATATTCGGCCATAGATGAGGACGACTTCCTGGAGCCGATTTCGCAGGAGCGTAGAAACGATTTTCGCCGAAAGCACGGAATTGCTGAAGATTCGGTTGTGCTTGTCACCGTTGCCCGGCTGTTCATGCTCAAGGGACACGAATATATCATCGAGTCGGCCAGAGAGCTTTCGGAGCGGTTTGCGAATTGCATCTGGCTGTTCGTCGGCGACGGCAATCTTTCGGGACATTACAAACAGCAGGCCCGCGACTTGGGATTGGCCGACAGAATTAAATTCACCGGACTTTTACCGCCCAGCCAGGTTCCGCTTGCCATACAATCATCGGATGTACTTGTTCACTGTTCGCTGAGAGAGGGCCTTGCGCGAACACTGCCGCAGGCAATGCTGTGCGCCAGGCCGGCAATCTCTTTCGACGTGGACGGCGCCAGGGAAGTGGTGAATGAAAACACGGGTCGACTGATTGAGCCGAAAAATGTCGAGCAACTAATCAATGCCTGTGCTGAATTGATAGAAGATAAGGATTTAAGGAAGATGCTCGGTAAAGCCGGCAGAGAATCTGTAAAAAAGAAGTTCGCCCCGGATACGATGGTCGATACCATCGAAGTGGTTTATCGGAAACTGCTGGGACAACAATAATCCCATTCGGAAAGGAGAAAAAATGGAAGAGAATTTGGCATATTGCGGCTTGATTTGTCATACTTGTGCCATCTATTTGGCAACGAGGGAAAAGAACGACGAGAAAAGGCATAAAATGAGAGTGGAGATCGCGCAGCAAATCAAAGAGCATTACGGCGAAGAGTACAGGCCGGAAGATGTCACGGACTGCGATGGATGCCGAACAGAAGGGGGAAGGCTGTTCTCAGGAAGCACGAATTGTCACATGCGAAAGTGTGCAAGGCAAAAGCATATCGAAAATTGTGCTTATTGCGACGAATATTCCTGTCAGAAACTCGAAGAATTTTTCGCAACATACCCGGAAGCCAGGAAACAATTAGACCAGATAAGAAGCGGACTCTAATAGACTCTGCAGAAGGAGAAATAAAAGCAATGAAAAGTTACAGAAAAGAGCTTTGGTTCAATACGACAAGCAGGCGCGAATATATTAATATCACGCCGGAGGTTGAAGAGTGTCTTAGAGAAAGCGGCATCGAGGAAGGCTTTTTGCTCTGCAATGCCATGCACATAACCGCCAGCGTTTTTATTAATGATGATGAATCCGGACTTCATAACGACTTCGAGGTCTGGCTGGAAAAATTAGCGCCGGAAAAGCCTCACTCGCAGTATCAGCACAATGGTTTCGAGGACAACGCCGACGCTCATCTGAAGCGCAGTGTCATGGGCAGGGAAGTGGTCGCGGCCGTAACCGGCGGCAAGCTTGATTTCGGCCCGTGGGAGCAGATATTCTACGGCGAATTCGACGGCAAAAGAAAAAAACGCATCCTGGTAAAAATCATTGGCGAATAGGTTGGTGACATCATGGCATTGCTGCTTTTTTTAGTTCAGGTTTTTACGATATCTCTTTCGGGGGTAATGGCGCCGGGACCGGTAACGGCGGCGGCAATCGGGATGGGCTCACGCTCGCGATACGCCGGCATGCTATTAGCCATCGGCCACGGTATTATCGAATTTCCACTGATGATATTGATTGTTTTGGGGATGGGTCGAATTCTAAAGCTGCCGACGGCACAAATTGTAA
>CAZSOR010000349.1:0-5073 GCA_964608395.1 uncultured Pirellulales bacterium | reverse complement strand
ATCGACCAATATGGCTAAATATCATTAAATATACCGGTATTTATGCTACAGTCTCCTTTTTTACCAGCTTTAGTATATTATTTTTCCAAAGGCAATACACCAAATAACGCAAAGCTTCCTCGAATCGCCTTATTTTCATGCCGTACCTGTTTTAAATTGATTATTTCGTCGAAGGAAGGCTTTCGAGAATGAGAATTTTAATAAGACTGGGTTACTTAAATTTTACTAATGAAGTGTCAATAGTATGCCCTGAAATAGGTATGTATGTCACCGGAATTCTCACATTAGAGGATAAATAGAATGGCAAATAGTAATGTCTTCGTTGTTTTTCCTGCAAAGCCTACACAGATTAAAGATACGATTGTCAAGGCAGTTTCTTACGCTAAGAGCCAGCAGGGAGGCATTTCGACTTGGTGCAATTTAGATGTTCCTGGGCGTTTCATCGTCGACGGAGTCATTGACGAGATTAACTCTTGCAATTTCTTAGTTGCGGATATTACACGGCTTAACTTCAATGTTCTTTTCGAGATTGGTTATGCTATAGGCAGGCAAAAGCGTGTTGTCTTAGTTTTGGATGAGTCGTATAATCCTGACAAAAAAGAGATAACAAGTCTAGGAATACTCGACACAATTGGACACAAGCCATATCAGAACTCGGGTGAACTTTCCAGCCTCATACTTGCGATAAAAGACACTAAACCTCTACATTTTCCAGAGTTCCAGATCGATTCTGGTGCTCCTATTTACATTATCGATACTCTATATAAAACCGATGCTTCAGTCAGAATTATTTCCAAAATTAAGAAATCTCGACTTCGCTTCAGGAGCTTTGATCCCAAGGAACAATCACGATTGTCCACTTTAGATGCATATCGCAATATAGCGCAATCTGTTTACGTCATAATCTCTCTGATTTCATCCAATCAGACAGATTGGCGATTCAATAACTTTAGAGGAGCTTTTGTTGCTGGCATTTGCTATGGCATCGAAAAGGACGTGTTAATATTCCAAGAGGGTGATGAGCCAGTTCCACTTGACTATCGAGACTTTGTTTGCACATATAAACACCCTGATGATGTTGACAAATACATTAATCCTTTGGGACCAAAGGTTGTGGATGCTCTTCAGTCAATTTCGGGAGTTCCGCTATCCAAGAAGGAGGGCTTTCTTGAATCGTTAGATATGGGTGCACCGGCAGCTGAAAATGAAGTTTTGAATCTTCAGCGCTACTATATGAAGACCGATGAATACAACCAAGTAATTAGAGTTGGAGCGCGTCTTGTTGTTGGACGAAAGGGATCAGGCAAGACAGCTCTTTTCTTTCAAGCTCGGGACAAGCTTCGACGAGATAGACAAGTTTTTGTTCTTGATCTCAAACCAGAGGGACACCAATTAAAGCGGTTCAAACACCTCGTACTAAACCTATTGAGTGAGGCGGTTAGAGAGCACACGGCTACTGCATTTTGGGAATACGTACTGTATTTGGAATTGTGTTATAAGATTCTTGATAAAGATAGACAGGTTCATATGAACAATTATGAACTATATGAGCCATACCAACAATTGAAAGCGCTTTATAGTAGTGATATATTCATCGAAGAAGCAGATTTTTCTGAAAGAATGTTAAAACTAATCAGTCGAATCAGTGAAAGATTTCTCGAGAGATATGGAGATGGTAAGGAACAGTATCTCACAGCTGGTGAAGTCACTAATTTCATTTATCAACATGACGTTCCTAAACTTAGAAAATTAATAATAGAATATTTACAGCATAAAGAGCGAGTAGTCATTCTCTTTGACAACATAGACAAGGGTTGGCCAACAAGGGGAATTGAACCTATTGATATTCTCCTTGTACGTGCGTTATTGGATGCTACGCGAAAGATCGAACGCGAATTTCATAAAAAAGGTATTGATTTTAACGCCACCGTGTTTTTGAGAAGCGATGTCTACGAGTTACTCTTAGAGGAGACTCCAGATCGTGGCAAAGAATCAGGGATTTCTTTGAATTGGATAGATCCTGATCTGTTGCGTGAATTTCTTAGAAGAAGGATAGTATACAACGATTTAGATCCAACAACAAAATTCGACAGCGCATGGCATCAAGTATGTGTTTCACACGTTCATGGAGAAGACTCTGCTGACTTCTTGATTGGACGATCATTAATGCGTCCTCGAAATTTGCTTAACCTCGTCAACCATTGTAAGAGTATCGCTGTCAACTTGCAGCATCCTCGTATACAGGAAGAGGATATACTCAAAGCTTTGGAAGTATACTCTGCCGACATTTCAAGGGAAATAGGCTTGGAGATTAGGGATGTTTTTCCGGAAGCCGAGGACATCTTGTACTACTTGATAGGCGTATCAGGTAGTTTGACTGTGGCTGAGATTAAAGAGTATATTAATCAGTTGAGCACGACGCCAGATTTCATTGAACACGTAATCGAGATTCTATTGTGGTTTGGCTTCTTGGGTGTCGTGTTTCCGTGTGATCAGTTTGTAGATGAACGCTATATCTATCATGTTCACTATGACCTAAAGAAACTCAAAATAATGGCTCAGAACTTAAGTGATGATAAAACTAAACTTTGTATTCACAAGGCATTTTGGTCATTCCTTGGTATCCAAGGATAGTATGGGATTAAAATAGGATTAAAATAGGGACGGACCCTATTTTACGAGGGGGAATTAAAGGTGTACGCCTGCCCCATAGGGGGTATATTTTTCGATAAGTTGTGCTTGCTCATGCTGCGGGATACAATGCTCTTTCGTGTTGATTTGAAAGACAACCCGCCGAGTGAATCGGCGGGCTAAATATTTTATGGCCGTTGGCGTCAAATACGCCGGTTAAAGCATTGCCGGAGCATGAGTCAGTTTAATTGGGAGAAAATATTGCAGATTATTGCATTTAGCTGTTAGGCATGGTATACTAATAGGGTAAAGTATAATTGTATAACTGTATGGGCTTTAAGAGCGAATATCCGCTTTTTTTACAAAAGGAGGATAACATGACAGCGCGCAAATCAAGCGGATTCACATTGATAGAGCTTTTGGTGGTGATCGCTATTATCGCTATCCTGATGGCGATATTGATGCCGGCATTGAATCGCGTCAGGGAGCAGGGCAAGCGTGCGGTCTGCCTTAGCAATCTCAAGCAGTTGGCCTTAGCGTGGATTATGTACGCCGACGAGAACGATGACAAGATCGTCAGCGGTAACGGCGGCATTGAACGACTCTACAACGGGAAAACCGAAATTCCCTGGGTAGGCCAGTGCTGGGCGTCTGATTACCAGTCCGGCGGACAGATGCCGGAGATCGAGCAAATAAAACAGATCAAAAGCCCCTACGGAGCTCTCTGGCCGTATGCAAAGGACGTAAAACTCTATAGTTGCCCCACCGGCGCCAGGGGAGAGATGCTGACATACGCTGCAATGGATTCCATGAACGGCTGTGGCGACGGAAGCAAGGAAAAGGGATTCTGGATCAAAGAAAGAATGGAGATTCGCGGCCCGGACAGAAGAGCCGTCTTCATTGACGAGGGCTGGGTGACACCGGACAGTTTCGCTGTTAATTACACAATAGAGCAATGGTGGGACGACCCTCCCGTACGGCACGGCGACGGCACGAGCATCGCTTTCGCTGACGGACACAGCGGCCACAAAAAATGGAAAGGTATCGACACAATACACCGCGGCAGAAGTCTCGAACGCGGCCACGCTGGCGCAGGCTGGGTCCCAGACAGTTACGACGGCTATCAGGATTTGTACTGGATGCAGAAAGCAACATGGGGAAAATTAGGTTATCCTCCAAGCCATCCGTAGGCTTGGTTATTTGTGCCGAGCGATTTTTTTTCGGCTGAGCCCGGATTTTCCAAAAATAGTTGCATTTGGCTGTTGGGTATGGTATATTAATGATATGAACGCTCAACGGTATTGCCGGGCAAGACGTGACGGGAAATTCCCGTTTTAATTGTAGTAGGAGGATAAAACGTTATGCGCAAAACACGAGGATTCACATTAATCGAACTGCTGGTGGTCATCGCTATTATTGCAATCTTAATGGCGATCCTGATGCCGTCACTGCATCGCGTCAAAGAACAGGGCAAGCGTATAGTCTGCCTGAACAATCTCAAGCAGTTGGCACTTTCGTGGATTATGTACGCCGACGAGAACGACGATAAGCTCGTAAACGGCGCCGCAGGGTACAGCTATCAGGATACGGGATGGGGCGATCACGGAAAAGAGCTGGCCTGGGTAGGCCAGTGCTGGGCGTCCGATTACCAATCCGGCGGGCAGTTGCCGGAGAAGCAGCAAATAGAACAGATCAAAAGCCCTTACGGAGCACTCTGGCCGTATGTCAAGGATGAGGATGTTTACAGGTGCCCGACCGGCAGCCGGGGAGAGATGCTCACCTACGCTATCATGTTCTCTATGAACGCTGTTAACCACCCACCAACTCAGGGAAAACGCGGCGCACATATAAAGAAAAGGACCGAAATTAGTAATCCGGCACCGGCCTACAGACTCGTTTTTATCGACGAAGGCTGGGTGACTCCTGATGCTTTTGCCGTTAATTATGACACTGAGGTATGGTGGGACGATGCTCCCGTCCGGCACGGCGACGGCACGAACGTCTCTTTTGCGGACGGACATAGTGACTACAAAAAGTGGAAAGGCATCGAAACAATACAGAACGGCAGAGATCTCGAGCGCGGCCATGCCGGAGCAGGATTCGTACCTTCGAGCCCTGACGGATATCAGGATTTATACTGGATGCAGAAGAGTACCTGGGGAAGATTAGGCTATACACCGACACATTGATTGTTCGTACTGCGTACTAAGTTGTGCGTACTGCGAAAATCGATACTCGATTTCGGATGTTCAGAAGGAGCAAGTATCATACTACGCAAATCACGAGGATTTACTTTAATCGAACTTTTGGTGGTCATCGCTATTATCGCCATCCTGATGGCGATATTGATGCCGGCACTTAATCGCGTCAAGGAACAGGGTAAGCGCATGGTCTGCCTTGGCAATCTCAAGCAGATGGGACTTGCATGGATTATGTATGCCG
>CAZSOR010000348.1:0-5077 GCA_964608395.1 uncultured Pirellulales bacterium | reverse complement strand
TTTGGCCGGGCAGGATTCAAACCTGCTGAATTGCACCAGCTTAACTTGGCGCACGTTTTGTTTTTTCAACTTAAGCTCGATTTTTCGTCGTTTTCTACTCTTTTTCACCTGTTTTTTTTCATTATTCTGCCTTTTTTTCAAATTAACCACGAATTAACACGAATTAACACCGAGAAATAATCAATAACCGCGGATTTCGCTGATTACGCGAAATAAAAGAAAAAATCGTAAATCGCAAGTCGTAAATCGTAAATTTCTTTGACCCGGCACCAGTGGTGCGGGCTAAAATTCGTACCGCGTTCTGAGTGATTGAACCTATCATTTATCAATAATCAATAATCATTTAGTTTAGTATTATACGAATCTAAACAGAAAAGGGCGGTCAAATTCCAGAAAAATCTCCGTGAGACGGCGTCCATTATTCGTACTGCGTGCTGCGTATGGCGTATAGCGTTCAGAGATTTCCGGCACTTTTTCCTTATTCTTTGTGCCTTTGTGCCTCTGTTTCTCTGCCACTTCCTCTTTTTTAGCCTTTTTTTACTTTTTATAAAATTCGTAACATCTAACCGAAGTGCCGCAAGATGATCTGACATTTTTCTCCGATTAAAGCGAAGCTATGATAAAATATTAAAACTCATATGAATAATTTTCTCGCTCACACACAGAGATGTTTTGAGAAAATGGTTTGCTATTCGTATGATATGGTTTGTGATGTAGATGAAGGAGACTTGAAGCATGACAGATATTGAAAGAGCACGGGAATTGCTGCACGAGTTCAAAGGGGATTCGTATTTGTTCGGCCCGGATGTTCTCCCGCAAGTGGGTCAAAGAGTTGCCGCAGCGGGAAAGAAAGCAGCGATGATTCGTGGCACATTTGCCGGCAGCGATGATTATGTAGAGATTATCTGCAATTCGCTGGCCGAATCAGGAGTCAATCTTGTGACGGAAATCAGAGGCTCCAGGCCCAACAGTCCGCGAGAAGACTTGTTTCGAATCGCAGAGAACCTGAGAGAAACTGATGCGGATGTAATAGTCAGCTTCGGGGGCGGCAGCACAATCGACGCTGCTAAAGCCGCCGAGGTCCTTCGCACTCTCAACGGTGATATTGATTCGTATTTTGGAACCGGTCTTGTCACCAGAGCATTAAAGGAAAGCGGCAAGTCCCTGACCCCGCACATGGCCATTCAGACAGTTGCCGGTTCGGCCGCCCACCTGACCAAGTACTCGAATATTACAGACATTTCGACAGGCCAGAAGAAGCTGATCGTGGACGATGCAATTGTTCCCGCTTATCCGGTCTTCGATTACAAAGTAACGTACAGCACACCGCCGGACCTGACCGCCGACGGAGCGCTCGACGGCATCTCGCACTCGCTGGAGGTTCTATACGGGGCCATCGGCAAACCAAACTATGACAAGCTCGAAGAAATTGCCGGCATCTGTATTCGGCTTGCAGTTAATTATCTTCCGCCGTCAATTGACAATTCTAGGAACAAAGAGGCGAGGCAAGCACTCTGCCTGGCCACAGACCTCGGCGGATATTCCATTATGATAGGCGGAACCAACGGGGGGCACCTGACCAGTTTTTCCTTAGTGGATATACTTCCACATGGAAGGGCTTGTGCTATTATGAATCCGTATTACACCGTTTTTTTCGCCCCGGCCATCGAACGGCCGTTGCGCTTTGTCGGCAAAATCTATCAAGAGGCAGCTCTGACGGGAGCAGATATTGATGCGCTCAAGGGCAGAGACCTTGGAATCGCTGTGGCCGAGGCCATGTTTGAATTAGCACGTCGTATCGGTTTTCCCACCCGTTTGAGCGATGTTGAGCGATTCGGCCAGCAACATATCAACAGGTCGCTGGCTGCCGCGAAGAATCCCCAGCTTAAAATGAAACTTCAGAATATGCCCGTGCCGCTCAGTAGCGATATGATAGACGACTATATGGGGCCGATACTGGAGGCGGCACGTGATGGAAACCTTTCGGCGATTAAGAATGTGAAATAGGAGTCTGCGTTTGTGAAAATAAAATTGGCCTATGGCGAGGAAGGTCTGGAAATCAATCTACCGGACTATCTGAACATCGATGTCCTGGAGCCCGGGTACAGGGAAGGTCTGCCTGACCAGGCTGCTGCGATAGAAGATGCTTTGCTAAGCCCCATAGACTCAAGTCCCCTGCGAGAGCTGGTCAAACAATCGGACACTGTCGGCATCGTCATCAATGACATCACCCGCCCGATGCCTTACAAAATCATTTTGCCGATTCTGCTGCGGGAGCTTGGCGGTATACCCGACGAGCAGATACTGCTGTTCAATGCCACGGGTACTCATAGATCCAATACGGATACCGAGCTTACCGAGATGCTGGGAGAGGACGTCTTTAGCAGATATCGGATTATCCAGAATGATGCGGGGGATCGCCCTTCACACAAACTCGCTGGAACTACCGCCAGCGGAAATGATATCTGGCTTCATAAGGCGTATCTGGACTGCGACATTCGAATTCTGACCGGTTTCATAGAGCCGCATTTCTTCGCCGGTTTTTCGGGCGGCGGCAAAGCCGTTATGCCCGGGCTGGCTTTATTGAAAACCATACTTATAAATCATAGCGTCAGCAACATAGACCACCCGAAGGCAACCTGGGGGGTGACTTACGGAAACCCGATATGGGAGGAGATACAACAGGCTGCATCACTCGCCCCGCCGAGTTTTTTATTAAACCTGGCGCTCAATAAGGACAAGGAGATTACAGCCGTCTTTGCGGGTGACTTTCACAAAGCACATGAGCGAGGCTGTAACTATGTAAAGAAAAATGCAATGGTCGCCGTGGAGAAGCCGTACGACATCGTCATCACCAGTAATTCAGGATATCCACTGGATATAAATCTATACCATGCCGTCAAAGGTATGAGTGCGGCCGCCCGGATCGTCGCCAGGGGCGGCAGCATTGTGGTCGTGGCCGAATGCAGGAACGGTATCCCGGCCCATGGAGAGTATGGCAGGTTGCTATGTGAAGCCGGGAGCTATCATTCTCTCCTGCGAAAAATCCATGAAAAGGATTTCGTAAAACAGGATATGTGGCAGGCGCACGTCCACAGCATGATCTGTCAGAAGGCTGATGTATACTTCCACAGCCGCAATCTCAGCGATGAGCAAATTAAGCGTGCGTTTCTCAAACCGTGCTCAAGCGTTGAAGACACCATCGAAGAGCTTCTGCATAAATACGGAAGAGATGCTTCGGTTTGTGTTCTGCCTGAAGGCCCTCAAACAATTCCCTATATTTCAACTGTGCATCGTTGACAATTGGGTCCGGAATAACCGCGTGGACCTGCTGGCTAAAACCTTTGAGTTCATCAAAAAAAATGGACTGATTGCCGGCTGTGCCTGCCATTCCATCGAAGTACCGATAGCACTGGAAAAGGCGGGTCTCGATGTTGACTTCTATATGAAGACACTGCATAGCGATGACTACTGGTCGGCAACACCGAAAGCCGAGCGTCCCGAGCGGGGCCTGCCGTCTCACGACAACATGTGGTGTATTAAGCCTGAGGAAACAATCGAGTTCATGAAGGGCGTCAGCAAGCCGTGGATTGCCTTTAAGGTTTTAGCCGCCGGTGCCATACAACCGCAAAAGGGCTTTAAATTTGCGTTTGAAAACGGAGCGGATTTCGCCAATGTCGGCATGTTCGACTTCCAAGTTCGCCAGGACGCGATTATTACACGTGACATTATTGATGAAATTAAGCGTACGGGTCGCTCCCGGCCATGGATCGAATGAAACATTGAATCCTCTATGAAACCAGGCCTGTAAAGTCTATAGTTTGATTTGATTGGTTCATTCCTCTATTCGGGTTTTCGCAGTCAATTCTATGGACGGAGTCAAAAACTAAGAGCTGACAACTATTTTAAGCTGCCAGCCCTTTGAGGATTCTGGGCGTTTTGTTTCTTTTCCTGTAGTAAGTCGCCTTCTTCTTCGGCCAACTTCCAACATTCAACCTATTCAGTTGGCGGAAATTCCTCAAACAGATGTTCAGCGAGGACAATCAAATCCCGGAGATCGACGATGCCGTCACCGAGAGGTGTCGGGCCAATGTCGCATAACGGGTAGTTTTCGCCCTGGTGGTCAATCACAATGCACATGTCGGCAGCATCGACAATTCCGTCGCCATTAAAGTCAACGATCACCAAAGAGATATCGTTCCCATGGAGCGGCTAACCGATGCGCAGCCGATTCGACATCCCGCCTGCCCCCTCACGGATTTACCGCGTCTGCCTTCAGTGTGTCAACTACCGTGATCTCCTCAATCTTTGCACCCTTCTTGCCGACCAGGTTGATGCCCTGCTCCCGCAAGACCGTCTCGAAGACGTGCAGCCGAGGGTCGCCGCCCGATTTCACCATGATTCGTCTGGCTGCCTTGTCATAGCTGAACTCGCTCCACGGCTGGCCGTCGCGCAGCAGCTTCTTTGGCTTAGTGGCCAGGCTCGCCGACCAACCGCCGTCCACTTCGCGCTTCCAGCCTTCGATCAGGTCCGCCCCGCTAATCGTCACTTTCTCACCCCTCATGGCGCGGATTGTCACGCCGTCGTGTTTCGGGGCCAGGACCTCGCGATATACTCCGCCCCGCAGCATGATCATCTCTCCCGGTTGGGCAATCGCACACGCTTTGGCGAGACTCGCAAGCGGCACGGCCGGATAGCCCCACGCCAGCTCATCCACGGCGGCCGGGTGCCGCGGATCGACGTAATACACGCTGGGGTACTCTATGGCTCCGATCGTCACGCCGCCCTTACCCGCTCCGATGGCCGGGCTGCCCTTCTTCAGGCAGAAATCCCGCTTCCGCGGATCAACAAAGAGGGGGTCCTTGCCGTTGATGTTTGTCCCGGCGGCCAGCGGCGCAGTCTTGAACGTCAGGTTGTATTCGACCACCGGATTGGCCGGGGTGAAGTCGCTGTCGCCATCGATAACGGCCCGCTGCACGTGACAGAAGACATTGTTGCGGATCTGCCCGTTAGTCGATTCCCTGCCCCGCAGCCCCACGCCGAACCAGGTGATCCCGACGAAGGTGTTGTTCTCAAT
>CAZSOR010000347.1:0-5088 GCA_964608395.1 uncultured Pirellulales bacterium | reverse complement strand
GCGACAGTAGCATCACAGCACAACTCGCGCAGGTGGTGCATCTGGCTGCGGACGAGCCACAGCAGCGGGTTATACCAGTAAACGACCTGCAGAAGCATATAGAAACCATGCACATACAGGTCGCCCCTTTTGATATGAGCCAGCTCGTGCAGAAGCATATTCTCAGTATCCCTGCGTGTCATCTTGCTTAGGTATCCGACGGGCATAAGCAGCACCGGCCGGAACATACCGAAGACCGCCGGACACGCCACCCTTCGAGTCAGTACTACCTTCGGGAGCCGGCGAAGTCCCAGACTTTTAGCGCATCGAGCTATTGAGTTATAAAAGGATTCCGGAAGCGATGCCGACGATGCAGGCGGCAGGTTTTCTTTGCGCAAATGCAGCAATTTGATAATAAGCCAGCCGCCCAGTACGAACATTCCCGCCAGCCATATTGCCATCACGTATGCCTGCCAGGTCGGCTTGACATAAGCTGCATTCAGAGATTCGCCGGCCATATTTTCGGAACCGATAAAAACAAGTGCCGGCCGCCGCTCAGTGACGGTATCGCGGGAAGATGCCGCTACAATTGCAGGTTCGGCTGTAGCAGTTTCAAGATGTGCGAGTATCATTGCTGTTGTTGTGTTCAGATTCTCCCGGTCGATTTCTTTGGCCACTATCTGGCTGGCCAAAGGTTGCAGTCTGGATGTGATGCTGGTCGACAGATAAATCGTGGGCGGCAGGACAAGCTTGACCAGTACCATCAGCCACAGAGCGTACCTTAGCTGCGGCCAGGCCCATTTTCGAATGATTAAATCAACGCAGCCAATCAGTATTATCAGGACACCGACCTGCCAGAACATGGCTGTCGCCCCGCTCCACCACAAACCTGCGATGTGATTGATTTGTTCTATCATTTTATTTCTCCTGTTTTCTCGCTTTCATTTCCAAGGATTTCAATTAGCTCTTTCTTCTGTTTGTCGTTTAGCTTTTGTTCCTGCAGCATAAAGTGCATGAGCGGACCCATTGCGCCGTCGAAAGACTGGTCCAGCAGTAATCGAAAGGCGCTGAGCCGGGCCTTGCGCTGTGAAACGAGCGGTTCGTAAATGCTTGTATTGGCTTGCTTGTGTTCGTTGACGGCCTCTTTTTCCACCAGCCTGCTAAGCATAGTCTTTACTGTGGTGTAAGCCCATTTGACGCCCTGGGGCAGCCGCGTCATTATCTCTCTTGCTGTTGCGGGGTGCTTTTCCCATAACGCGTTCATGATTTGCCATTCTGCTTGTGTCAGTTTCATAACTTTATCTCCTTCTACAAAAGTAGTAGCATTCTACTACATATGTCGAAGCTGCCAAGAAAATATTACAAAATTTCTCGAAAATTTTTTAAAACGCCGTTTTCAGACTGAAAACGTAGAAAAAAAGCCGGGAAAAATCAGCCCGGCTTGTCATAGCATGTTTAAAAGAATTGGCTATTGCGGCAGATTTCCCTGTGCCACAGCTTTAATGCTCAGGTCTCCATAGATTACTCGGTAGGTCTCCGAACCGTCCGGACGATACCAACAGACCGGAGAATCTCCATCGCCGAACGTGACATCCTTGCCCACATAGTGCCAATCGTTTTCAGGCTTTAGGAATTTATAAAACATAAAACCTCGAATCATCTTCATCGGATTCTCTGTCCGGTTTCCTTCTTTTATATCTTGCGCCGCCAGTTTGCGTACCTTTGGCATATCGTCCATAAATGCTTGGCTGCTAAAATCTTTCGGAAACACGCCCTCCAGTATTGACTCAGCCCAGAGACGAAGGGCCTCGACCAGGTCCTGTTCGGTTGCCCCGGTAAGGGAAAGCATAGCTTTGGGCATTGTCGAGTAGCCTGCAGGAATGTCCATACTGAAAAGTGATTCGTCCAATGCCACATCAAACTCAAAGTCCGTAAACTCATAATGTGCCTGACGCCATTTTAGCTCCATGCGTATAGGCACGGATGTTTGGGAATCCGCCCAGATCATTGATTCATTACCCTCAGGATCGGTAGCCCGGAATCCTTGAGCCATGCGCCCATCCATTTCCTTTTCACCGAGGGACTCGATCGACACATTAGGATCATGCTGTAATTCGGTAATCATGTTTCTCATTATTTCTACGAAGTTTTCTGGTTTCTCCGGTAAGCCTTTTATATCAACTATTGTCGCAATCTTCTGTTTCGGGATTAGCGTGAGCATCTGGGACGTATCATAATCACAGATAGCGATCACCTGTACGGTCTTTCCATCTGCTGATAAGATCTCACTTCTCACTCGTTGCGTACCCATATTCATAATCCGAGCAATAGGAAGATTTTCTCCCTCGACCGACCTGGCATGGAATACCACCGTATGGGCGGTTAAGAGGGGACGGACGACATCAGCCCACGCAACACTTTCGGTTGAGCCGCCAAGAAAATGTATGCCGATAAGCACTGCAATAATAATTGCCGCGGCTGCGGCTAATTTTGTAAATGGACTTTTCATAATTAAATTCCTTAATATTCGAAAGATGATTATCCGTGTTGAAGGTTTATGATCGGCCTGGTTGAAGACAGAGAGCATCTGCCGGCGAAGGTTTTGCCGATGCGCCGGGTTCGGCTCGGTGTCGATATTCAGCCGACCAACGACTTTTTCAAAATCGGCTTCGTCTTTGAACATTATATTTCTCCGTCATAAACGGTCTGTAATTGGTTTCTTAACTGATTTAGTATTCTGTGCAGCGTTACGCGCACAGATGCCTCGCTGACTTCTAAAATCTGTGCTATCTGTTCGTATGAGAAGTTTTCAAAGAACCTTAATGTGACAATGGTCTGGTGCCGTGGCTTTAGCCTGAGGATGGCGGCATAAAGCCTCGGCCAGTCCGGCTCGAACGATATATCGGCGCTGCCGGTGGCTGCCGGTACCATCGATCCGGCCGCCTCTGCGAGCAGTTTTTTACGCCGCGACGTTTTTCTGATATAGGCGTTCGCTTGGTTGGCTGCTATGGCGTAGAGCCAGTTGCGAAAGTCCTGCTCGCTTCGGCCTTTAAACCCGCGTATCCCGCGGGCTACGTTAAGAAAGACTGTCGAGGTAACATCCTCAGCTATTTCCTTGTTAAAGAGCCGGTGAACGCAGAAGCGGAAGATTCGCTCGTAGTACATTTCGTAAAGCCGGCCAAGCGCTTCAGCCTGAGTTTTGGCCCTGAGGACCAAATCGTTATCTTCCGTTGCTTCAACAAGTTTTGCCATAGCACCAACCATTGTCGTTATTTTAATTGCGCGAAGAGCCATTATGTTACAGAAAATCACATAAAGAATCCTCCCAAATGTCTTTTTAGCCGGAAAGATCTGGCAGAAATAAACTCAAAGCAATAATTGTATTACTATGATAAATTGGGTATTATTTAAGCTGAATAAACATCAGATTGCTTATTGGAGAGTGT
The DNA here is from genome assembly GCA_964608395.1 of uncultured Pirellulales bacterium. Classification (GTDB taxonomy): domain Bacteria; phylum Planctomycetota; class Phycisphaerae; order Sedimentisphaerales; family Anaerobacaceae; genus JAFGPJ01. The sequence goes on along the minus strand of CAZSOR010000347.1, from coordinate 1,663 downwards.
GACAAAATGGTAAACGATAAGATTACTCGAAGAAGTTTTTTGCGTTCATCGGTTTTTGCGGCATCGGGGATATGCCTGGGCGGCGGGATTTTCTCGGCGGCGGCAAGGCAGAATAATCGCCGGAGGCCCAATATTGTGCTTATCGTATCCGATGATCAGGGCTACGCCGATTCGAGCTGCTACGAGCATCCGAAAGAAGTCGATACGCCGAATATCGACAAACTGGCCGACGAGGGCGTGCGTTTTACCAACGGCTATGCGAGCGGCTATGTCTGCGCTCCGACGCGGGCCGGACTTATGACCGGACGTTATCAGCAGCGGTTCGGCTTCTATACCGCTCCCGACAGCAGGATCGGGATGCCTTTGAAGGAAATTACCGTAGCCGATGTGCTTAAGAAGGAAGGCTACGCTACCGCCGTTGTTGGCAAATGGCACCTGGGCATCGAGCCTCCATATCATCCGATGAAGCGGGGTTTCGACGAATTCTATGGATTTCTGGGCCATGGCGGCCACGATTATTTCAAGCTGGATATAACCGATGAATATACATCGATTTACCGCAATGAAAAGCCTGTCAAAGATACGGGTTATCTGACAAACAATCTCGCGCGTGAGTCTGTCTCGTTCATCGAACGGAATAAGGGCCGGCCTTTCTTTCTTTATCTGCCGTTTAACGCGGTGCACTGGCCGCTACAGGCGCTGCAGAAACATATCGAGCGTTTCAATACTGGGGATCCGAACCGGGACATCTACCTTGGGATGCTGGTGTGCATGGATGAGGCGATAGGGCGGGTTCTGGATGCTCTCAAGCGGACCGGCGCCGACGATAATACGCTTATTATCTTCTTCTCGGACAACGGCGGCGCCAGGAAGAATCTGGCCAATAACGGCGCTCTAAGGGATTACAAACACAGCGTTTACGAGGGCGGGATTCGTGTGCCGTTCATTGTTCGCTGGCTGGAAAAGCTGCCGAAACCGAAGGTTTGCGACGAGCCGGTTATTTCGCTCGATGTGATGCCGACGATTTGTGCCGCAGTGGGCGCCAAATTGCCCGATGACCGTGTTTATGACGGCCGGAATATGCTGCCGGTTCTCTACGGACAGATCAAAAAACCACTACACGAGGCCCTTTTCTGGTACGATGGGTCCGATCAGTGGGCCGTTCGGGCGGGCAAATGGAAGCTGCTGTCTCAAAAAGGCTCGCTTGAACTTTACGATCTTTCGATCGATACCGGCGAGAAAAACGATATTTCGAAAGAAAATCCCCAAATTGTCAAACGTTTGCAGCAGACCTACACGGCCTGGAAGAACCAGATGGCCCCTCAAATAAAAAGGGCCAGACCCGGCAGGGGCGAGAACACAAAGAAGCAGTAATTGCCGCACAGTAGATTGAGGATTTTGCATGGGCGGGATTCTCAAATTTGGAATAAACTCTTGACAGCGGGGCGGAGAATACATAAAGTAGCTCTCTCGTTTGGCCCGTAGGGGCAACCCTGTGTGGTTGCCCAGGGCAGGCACATGGGCCTGCCCCTACCAAACAGAAAAAAAGCGTTTTTTAACATTAAAAATAAGGAGAAGTACAAAATGGCAACAAAGGTAGCAATTAATGGCTTCGGCCGGATCGGCAGGGCCGTGGCAAGAATTATTATGCAAAGAAAAGGCG
>CAZSOR010000346.1:0-5114 GCA_964608395.1 uncultured Pirellulales bacterium | reverse complement strand
GTTCTGGAACTATGTAATGAGACATGGATGCACACTATGTTAAGCGAGCACCCGTTGTGATTTTCTGGAAATAGGTAGATAAGGGGGTTTCGAGTTGTAGTCAGGTTGTAAAGATTTTCTCGTGAAAATTGGGCCATTTTGGAGTTGCTGTGTCACTCTGTCTTAGCTTCTGTTTGAGGTAGTTTTGCTCGCCACTCTTCGGCCTTTTCTGGCTTGTTCCAGGCTTCGTAGAGGTCGATTAGATTGTGTTATGACTCGAAGTTGACGTTCTTTCACATGGCAGAATATTGTGACACTCCTCAATCGAAAAAGAGGAGAAACAGAGAATACAAAGTATGCCTAAATGAAAGCGCCATATTACGTCTACTCGACTACGAATTTTTACGGATTTCTGACGTTTTGCAACTTTGGAAAAACTATCATTTTTATCACAGAAAGTACTCTTTGGGTGAATCGACAAAAAGCTTTTTTATAACTGAACTATCTCACCGAAACCTTGTATTTCTGCTTGTTCGAGCACACGGGTTGCGGCGGCCAAATCCTGGACTGCAATACCAACTGATTTAAAAAGCGTCACATCTTGATCTGAGGTTCTGCCAATGATCTTTCCAGAGATGATTTCACCCAGTTCGGCATGGATATGTGTCTCCTGCATGTATCCCCTTTTAATCGGTATCAAAAGATCGCCTGCTTCCTGTAGGGCCGATTCACGATGGTCAACAATCAAAAGGGAACGTAGTACTGTTTTCTCAGGAATCTCCTGAACTTCTGGTTTATAAGAACCGACTGCATTAATGTGTACACCAGGAGCAATTTCCGCATCAGCGAAGACGGGAGTGGACGATACAGTAGCCGTACAGATGATATCAGCACATTGTAGAGCATCACGGGACGATTCAGCAACTACGATTTCAATAGCAAGAACTGCACTCATCTTTTCTGCAAACTTGATAGCCACTTCTTCCGCGATATCGTACACCCAGGCCTTTTTGATGGGCCGTACAGCACACATTGCTTCAAGCTGCATACGTCCCTGTACCCCGGCGCCTATAATGGCTACTGTATCAGCATCTGAGCGTGCTAACAAGTCCGTCGCAGCACCCGATGCTGCCCCGGTACGCAGAGCTGTTAAAAACGTACCATTAAGAATGGCCAGTGGACTTCCGGTTTCGCCATCCAGAAGGCATACAACACCTTGAATTGAGGGTAAACCCCTCTTCGGATTGGCATTAAATACATTAACAACTTTCATGCAGATCTTCCGGAAACAATCGGCATAAGAGGGCATGAACAAAGCTGTGCCGTCATATGTGGAGATATCAATGTGTGCCCGTGCAGGCATCTTCACCCGGCCAGCCGAGAGCTCTCTGAAAGCTTCTTTCATCGCCTCAACAGCGTCTTTCATGGGCAGCGCCCGGCGAATATCTTCTTCAGAGAGAATACGAATCTTTTTGCTGTACACAATAGGCTCTCCCATATAATCTAATATCTATTTATTTTACAATTCATTGAATTTCAAATGATATAGCTAATATTGTTTGCAATGTTCTTTGATTTTGTATCCAACGCAACTTAATTCAAGACACTACCCTTCGTTCCGCAGCCTACCCTTCAATTTGGCTTCAATTGCCCTGGAGGTTTCTGTGACTGATAGTCCTCCAAGTGCCGTACACCGCAACTGATATGGCAGACTCCTTCCAACTTTATCCATAGCCCCAATCACTTCATCTAGAGGAATCACAGGGTCATAGTCAGCCAAGGCCATATTAGCGCAGGCTAAAGCATTACTTGCTGCCATCACATTCTTTCCAAGGCATGGAACCTCCACACGATTAGCTACCGGATCACAGATCATACCCAGCGAATTCTGCAATGCCATAGACGCAGCCGCTACAGCCTGCTCGGTAGTACTACCGCCAAGGGTCGCCAAAGCGGCCGCTGCCATTCCAGAAGCTGCCCCACATTCAGCCTGGCATCCGCCAACCTCCGCGGCAAACGTTGAGCGGGAGGCAATAAAAGTACCAATCATACCGCCTGCCAGCATGGCCTTTACAACATCTTCATCAGAGAGCCCTAATTCATCGCTAACGGCCAGACACGCGCCGGGAAGTACCGCACAAGAACCGGCAGTAGGAGCAGCTACGATAATACCCATAGCACTCTTGACCTCCATGATAGCTGTAATATACAAAATAATTCGATTTAGCAAACTCACATCAAGCAGGTTCTTAGCCTTCATCTTTTGGAAAAAACGACCAGACTGACACCCCAGAATACGATCGTCGTAATTAGTACCCTTCAAACCCTGCTCCACGGAGTTGCGCATGATCTGTATGATCTCATTCATACGTTTCAAAACTTCCTGCTCAGTTAAGTTTCCACGGGCACACTCATACATTAAAGCCAACTGCCATAAAAACTTGCCAGGATATCCTTTATGGTCAAGCATCTGCTTGCTCGTTGTAAACGGGACTTCCAACCCGCCCCGGGACAGCACTGGAAGAACCGGCGAGAGCTTCCTTACTGCAAGAATATTAAATTGCTCTTTCATCTCTGACAGTACGGCATCATCTATGAATTCCTGCGCCCTGACTTCCAGAAGATGAACATCGCTGTTTGTGTGCATTAGAATCTCATCCGCAGCGATTGCTTTGGTTAAATAGTCTAAGATCATTGAGTTATCTGCTTTAGTATAGATCAGTGTTTCCCTGTAATCACCTTCAATGGAGACAGAGAATCCATCGATGTCGATTACTTTGATCATACCACCCCCTGTGGATATGGCGGTCAACACGTGTCCATATCGTTTATTACTCAGCGTTAGACGATATACATTAGGGTGCTGCACATTAAGATTTACAATCTTTATAGATACATCAATACCCTTTTCGGAAATGGCACGGGCCGAGTCGGATAACCTGTCATCGATAGCATCCCAACCCATAAGACCAGCGAACAATCCCATGTCCGATCCCTGACTCAAGTGAGTCATAACGAGGGCTCCTTCCCTGTCGAACTCGACTACGACCTCTTTCAAATCACCTTCCATTAAATCCCGGGCCAATCGGCCAATTCTCAGCGCAGCAGCGCAATGGGAGCTGGATGGTCCTCGCATAACCGGGCCTATTACATCATTAAAGATACTAACATACATACCTGTTTCTCATATTATCACAGTACCTCAATTAGCAACCAATCTACCGAAACAATCTGATAGATTCCACTATCTTTTCATAGCCATTTTGTATGGTGAAAGTATTTATCATCTATATGATTTCCTAAAGCCCTCATCATACACATTCTGATTCGAGCTTCTTATAAGTAATACTGAAGTTAGCAATTAGCGTCATCTTCCACTCGGTGTTTTCGAATGAAGCTCCGGACTCGGATTTCACAAATCACGTCAGCTTCACATTACTGACCGGTATCTTCCTGGCGTGTCACGATCGGCACGTAACCAACTTCAAGGCCCTTGGGCGGACTCACAAGCAGGGCCGGATCGAGTTTCGCCAGCGTACCGCTGCTGGGCGGTGCCATGTAGTCTCTGTCGATCGGCCAGTTAGCATGGATTTTTTCGACAAAGGATTGCAGCTTCGCCTTCTTGTTATCACTCCACTTATATTGCTGGAAAGACGGCTGATCGACAAAACGATACCAGGAATAGGTGACCTTAGAACCGTCAGTGAGAGTGACCGTGAACGGCCCCCTCACAGGGCCGGGATTACTCCAGGCTCCGTTAGTCGGTGATGTGTAGGGTTCACCACGCCCCGCGAGTTTGAACTCCTTAGTCAGGAGTTGCGTCTCCGTGGGCACATCTGCGGCGGATACGGCCACGCGCTTGTCATCAACATGTTTGAAATATTGCGGGAAATAGCCATTGGCGTTGACAGTGCCATCGTACCACTCCAGTCCCCAAACATTGCCCTCGAATATCTTGGTGTTGAAGACCTTCTCGATACCGGTAATTATCTTGCCGGCCTGGTCGAATCGCGTGGTGTGCGTCGTTAGCGTGGACTTCCAGGCGCCCTTCTCGTCGAAGCGTCCGGAACAGGCCGGGCCACCGTCCCGCCACACCTTTAAGGCATCATAAAGGGCCGCCCTGGAGTAATACACCACGTCCTGCACAAGCAGCGTTCTTCCATGCTCGTCTACTGGGAACTGCAATTTCGGTAGCTTGGAATAAACAACACCTTGTGCGTCTTTGGCGTCGAAACGAGGCACGGTATTAATTTCCATTGCTCCGCCGCCCATAACACCCGGCCTAGCGTCGAGACCGCGTCCGTAGATAAATGGATAGTTAAACAATTTGCCGATCTTGCTCCAAGTCTCCGGGATATAATAGGCGATCGGTCCTTTGAAGTTAGCCGCACTTAGGAAACAGGTCCAAGCCTGATCACCGGTTGGTGGGTCCCCCGTGGTGGGCTCGCTAAAGGGTAGGGCCATGTATGTGTAGCCCAGGAACTTGCCGTTAGGATTGCCCTCGAAAGGCAGTGCATCCGGTGGAATGAGCAGCCGATTGCTCAGTTGGGCAATGCCCAATCGGTCGTCCGGCAGGGCCTTGTCACTGTAGAAAAAGGACCAGCCGGGTGATCCGACCTCATAGTCGTAACATTGTGGTGTGGCATTCATACTAAACTTCGGAGGTCCATATCGGAATCGATTGCCGGCCCAATAGCCCAGACCTCCCTCTACGGTCTGAAAAACGCTATCCCAGGTAGGCCCCCGCTCCGGCCAATTATCCCTGGCAAGCGTGCCAATCGGAGCGAGCGGGGTATCCTTATTGTCGGAATTGTCGGGCGTGATCCACGCACTGGGCAAACCGATCTGAAAGTTGGCAATAGGTTCGGCAATCAACGGCCAGACCGCAGAATAGAAACCCATGCCAGCACTATAGGTGGCACGGTCCGGTGGCCGGGAGGTGCTAAAGCCGATGTACCCGTGCAGACCTCGCGAATGCGCGATAACAACTCCTGCCCTTTCACTTTCTTTGTTAGCGGCGTTTTCTTTACCTTCGCACGTCCAGGGTAGGATCATAAAGGCAAGGATAATAAATAATGTATTTCGTCGAGTAGACATAATATGGTTCCTTCATTTAGGTTTAATTTGTTTTCTCT
>CAZSOR010000345.1:0-5142 GCA_964608395.1 uncultured Pirellulales bacterium | reverse complement strand
TGAGCGCCTATACCGGCCGGGCACTGAAATGGGACTGGGCGATGAATGCTTCGAAACTGGACCTGACGCCGCCGAAATATGAGTTCGGCGATTTACCCGTAGCGCCGGTTCCGGTGCCGGGCAAGACGCCACTCGTTTAACGAACATAGGTCAATAACCGTTTATTGAAAGGATAAGCAATGAAAAATAAAGCAATGCAAACAACGCCGGACTTGTCTCGCAGGGACTTCATGAAGGCTTCGGCGGCACTGGGAGCGATGAGCCTGGGTGTAAGTACAAATAAAATCTTTGCCGCAGGTTCCGGAAAGGTCCGCATCGGCCTGATCGGCTGCGGCGGACGTGGCACGCACGATGCAACAAAGTGTCTGAATTCTTCGGAGAATGTCGAACTCGTGGCGATGGGCGACACCTTCAGAGATCGGCTGGAAAGCTGCCGGAAGAGGCTCAAGCAAAACCTGGGCGAGAAAGTCAAAGTGACGGATGACGCCTGCTTTTCGGGCTTCAATGCCTACAAAAATGTGCTGGCCTGCGATGTGGACATGGTCATCCTGACGACGACACCGCACTGGCGTCCCATGCAGCTAAAGGCAGCCATTGAAGCCGGCAAGCATGTCTTTATGGAAAAGCCCGTAGCGGTAGACCCGGTCGGTGTACGCTCGGTGATCGCGTCATCCGAACTGGCGGACAAAAAAGGTTTAACGATTGTAGCCGGCACGCAAATGCGGCGGATATCACATTTAGTAGAAGGCATTAAGAGTATCCATGACGGTGCCATAGGCGAGCTTGTGGGCGGTCAATGTGTAAGGCTCGGCGGCGGCATGTTGACCTGGGGACCGAAGCAGCGCCAGCCGGATTGGTCGGATATGGAATGGCAGATCCGACGGTGGCTGTTTATCACCTGGCTTTCCGGCGACTTTATCGTCGAGATGCACGTGCACAACCTGGACGTCATGAACTGGGCTTTCAATGCGCATCCGGTGCAGTGTATCGGCATGGGCGGCAGGCAGGTGCGAACCGCTCCCGAGTACGGCAACTGTTACGACCATTTTGCCGTCGAGTATGAGTATCCGAACGGCGTGCGCGTCGAGTATATGGGCAGCCAGATTGACGGCGTCACGAATCGTAACGACCAGAGATTTGTAGGCACGAAGGGCCGGGCCTATACGGACTTTGGCAGGGTCGTAATTGAAGGTCCCAACAAAGCGGAATACGCATGGGATCGTATTGATCCATGCATAACGCAGCACGCGGACCAGATTGCCGCTATTCGTGAAGGTAAGCGGCTGAATGAAGGTAAGCGCATTGCTGAAAGCACGCTGACGGCAATCATGGGCCGGATGAGTGCTTATACCGGCCGGGCGCTGAAGTGGGACTGGGCGATGAACGCTTCGAAGCTGGATCTTTCGCCGCCAAAGTACGAGTTCGGCGATTTGGAGACCAGACCAGTGGCGATTCCCGGCCAGACAAAACTGATTTGAAACAACTACCGTGTTTGTTGTTCATTGTTGAAACGAAAATGTTTTATAACAAAGAAGGGAGAATCCAATGAAACGCTACATGTCGGTAATCGCGGTGCTGGCCGTGACAGTAGCTCTGCTTGCTGCGGCAACAGGTGCTTCGGAAGGGCTGAACAAACCGATCGTGCCGAAAGACAAGATGATGCTGTGGAACGGCAAAGACTTTGTCGGCTGGAAGCTCTTTACGCGCGAACCGGACCATGACGTCATGAAGACATGGTCTGTTAAGAATGGTCTGGTTCGCTGCGAAGGAAAACCTGCTGGTTATATGCGTACCGAGAAAGACTATGCCGATTACCTGATACACGTCGAGTGGCGCTGGCCTGAAAAAGGCGGCAACAACGGCGTCCTCGTACACATGAGCGGCGAGGACAAAGTGTGGCCGAAGAGCCTCGAATGCCAGCTTTATTCGGGGAACGCCGGCGATTTCTGGGTCATTGGCGGACTCGAAACCGCCGAGCACGCCAACGGAGGCAAACGGGTCAAAGGACGCAGGACCTTAAAGCTCAAAGACAGCACCGAAAAACCGCCTGGCCAGTGGAACGCATACGATATCATCTGTAAGGACGACTGGATCGTCGTTCTGGTAAACGGCGTCCTGCAGAATGTGGCAACCAAATGCTCGGCAAGCTCCGGTAAAATCTGCCTCCAGAGCGAAGGAACTCCGATAGAATATCGCAACATTTATATCGAACCGCTAAAGTAGATTGCCGGCCGGGTGGCCGAAGCTGTCAGAAAATGCTTGACGACGGCCACGGCAGATGATATACTCGATATTAACAAGTAGCATGAACTGTCCACTCGTTCTTGAAAAAGGAGGGCAAAATATGTGCAGTTTAAATGATACTCTCGGCCCGTCCGGGTCTTGTAAACCGAACGGTAAGGGAAAAATGCCGTACTTCGTATTGTTCGCTCTTTGCTTTTTTTGCTTACCGGCTCAGGCTCAATATGGCGGCGGTACCGGAACTCAGAGCGATCCGTATCTGATTCGCACCGCCGAGCAGATGAACGCCATTGGAGCCGCTTCGGGTGATTGGAATAAGCACTTCCAGCTAAGGGCTGATATCGACCTGGGTGAGTATACCGGGACCGCGTACAACATTATCGGGACCGATGCGGAGAACTCGTTCCACGGCATTTTCGACGGCAACGACCATACGATTTCGAATCTCAGCCTGAGAACGACACGCCAGTGGTACACGGGATTGTTCGGATGCGTGAGCGGGCAGATCAAGAATCTTGGACTGATCGATCCCGACGTCTTTGCCCAGGGAGGCAAGGTCGGTTCGCTTGTCGGTGATCTAAATCAGGGCTCGCTCACGAGCTGCTACGCCGAAAGGGCAAGTGTTTCAGGTAACTACTATATCGGCGGATTAGTCGGCTCGACTTCCGGCAGGATGCTATACTGCTATTCCACCGGCACTGTCTCCGGCAATCATTATGTCGGCGGATTAGTCGGATATGTCACCGACGCGACGGTGAACTCATCCTATTCCAAAGCCAACGTCACAGGCAATCTGGAAGTCGGCGGCCTCGCGGGTATGACAACTAATGAAGATGCCGTGCTCAGCAATTCCTATGCCGCCGGCAGTGTCAACGGAGGTACCTACGCGGGCGGACTGGTCGGACAAATAGAGCGAGGCAGAGCCTACAAGTGCTATTCATCCGGCGACGTCTCGGGCAATCTGCACGTCGGCGGCTTCACGGGATATGTACGGGTCCTGGGCGGCGCTACGCACTGCTTCTGGGATACTCAGACGAGCGGCTGGTCAACCAGCCCCGGAGGAACGGGCAAGACGACCGTCGAAATGCAGACAATCAGTACTTTTACAGACGCAGGCTGGGACTTCGGGGATATCTGGACGATCTGTGATGCGATGAATTATCCCGTGCTGCTGTGGCAGATTCCTGTCACCGATTTTCGCTGTCCCGATGGTGTCGATTTCATCGATTTTGCCTTCTTCGCATCGCACTGGCTCCTCAACAACTGTAACGCTTCGAATTACTATTGCGAGGGTACAGACCTGGATCAATCCGGCTCAGTCGGTTTCACCGACCTCAAAATCCTCGCCGACAACTGGCTCAGGGGGATCCAATAAAGACAGGTTTTATGTGCCGTTCGTAAATATTCTCCGATACGTTCTGCGCGATGATGTCCTCGTGTCTGTCCAGCGCATTCGAGAAGCGCGTTCCCATTTCCGCGGCAATCTTGTACGCGACGTGCAGAAGCTGACGGAAGTTGGGATTGTACTGCTCGCACGATTGGTCGTGCCTCAACGCCGAGGCGAAACTCTGCCCGTCCCATTTGTCCACCTCCTCTGCAGTGGGCAGCTCCGCCGTGTCGATATCGATGACGGTAGCATAAGGCCCGCAAAGCTCGCCGAATCGGTGCAGCGCTTTGGCATAGACTTCTTTTGCGATTGACAAGCCGTCGCCGCCGGCCATCGCCAGGCCGATCAGCTCCTCCAGCCAGGTTGTGCCGGCAGTCTTGATATGCAGCCCGGCATCGAATTTCTTCAGAGCCCCGGCGATGGGCCCGTATATCGAAAACTTATCGCTGCCCGAGTGAATGCTGAGCTTGAGATTCTCGGGCAGGCCGAATTCTCTTATCGCAAAGTTAACTACCGCCAGGTCCTCTTCGAACTCCTTCGCGAAGGCGGTGACGTCACCGACGTAATCCACGCCCTTGTTAAACCGGCCGGTGAATTTCGGCGCAATCGTCTGGGCGGGAATCCCTTCGTCGGCGATTGCCGCTAAGATAAAAAGCATTTCGACCGGCGTCTGCGGCTGGTCTGTCTCGTCCATCGAAACTTCAGTAATAAAGCTGCCGGCGCCTTTGGCTTCTGCGATATGGCGATAGATCCCGCCCGCCTGCCTGACAGCTAGCAGGAACTTATCGGCAATCGCTCTGATTCGTTCCTCGGTGATGTCAAGATTCCGCTCGATACCTTCGACGGCAAGCGAGCCGATGTACCTGCTGTATTTCTTAACGAAAGCATCGACGTCGGCTTTGTCCGCCGGCTGAGCGATAAAATCGGCAACGTCGAGCGTGAAAAAATCGCTCGATTCGATGAACTGATCGACATTGCCTGGCCCGATGTGGTCGGCATCAACGAAATACGGTCCGTCCCACTGCAGGATCTTCACCGCATCGAGAGCCTCCTGACGCGTATCCGCCGGCGTTGTCCCGATGATCGTATGTTCCCTGTGCGACTTGTTCCAGACCGGTGTAATCCTCAGGCCCTGCTCTTTAGCCTTCATTATAGCGGATAGCTGGGCCTTTCCCTGGTGACAGAACCTGTCGCCGATTCCAAAAGAATACTTTTCCAAAATCATAAATCCGTTCTCCGTTATTCAATCAATGTTCAAACATTTTGTTTTGCTTATCACGAATAAAAACCTTTTTAACATTGGTAAGGCGAATCATCTCACCGGCGTCTGGCGAAAGCGGCACATCCAGGCAGTCGATCAGCGCATCTTCGACGTCTTCAAGGACAACGGCGTGACGCTTATCGGGACTGGCCAATTGAAGTTGTACGTTGAACAGCTTCAGGCCCTTTACGTGACGGCAATATAATCCGTAAGCCGGCAGTTTGCCGAACATGGAATACTCCGGGTAGTCCGC
>CAZSOR010000344.1:0-5144 GCA_964608395.1 uncultured Pirellulales bacterium | reverse complement strand
TTCAAACTCTTCACCGACACCAACGGCGACCCGGAACTTATGCGAAAAGTCGTCTGCGATTCATTGCCTGTCGAATAAGATGTGCATATTTAATCGTTGATTTGCTATAGTGATTATTGTTATATTCAAAGCGGTAAAAGGAATGAATTCTTTGCTTTCGGGGGAATGGCAGAGAGTAAGAGAAGTATAAATGGTAGCAATGAGACAAATAAAAGAGTTTGGACAGCGGATTGGGCGCCAATTCGGGGCCGAACGAGTGATACTATTTGGTTCTTATGCTCAAGGTACACCATCGACTGATTCAGATATCGACTTGCTGGTGATTGCCGATACCTCTCTATCTCCACCTGAGCGTTTTTGTGCTGTTAGGCGTCTTTTAGCCGATGTCCCCTGCAGCTTTGATATTATTGTCAGGACGCCGGACGAATACACACGCTGGCGCTCTGTAGTAAATAATATTGTCTACTTTGCAGATAAATACGGGAAAGTTCTCTATGAACGAGCTAAATCGTGAGACTGTTCGACAATGGCAAGCAAAAGCACAAAGCGATTGGGATGCCGTTGAGATTCTTACGGCAAGTAAGCGATGTCCCGCTGACACGGTTTGTTTTCATTGCCAGCAGTGTGTTGAAAAGCTGTTGAAAGCCCTTCTTACGCTCCACAGCATTGAGGCGCCAAAAACTCATGATTTGCGAAGATTGATACAATTAGCCCTGCCTTTTGCTCCGGAACTTTCTTTGCTGGCTGATGTGTCGGACGAGCTGACCGTTCATGGCGTTGAAACGAGATATCCGGGTGAATTAAGGAAGATTAAAAAGTTGGAGATGAAACGGATAATTGAATTAGCTCAACGTTTTCGTGATATTTTACTTGTGAAATTGGAATAATTCATATTGTCGATGTTCCGAAACAGATTGTCTACTGGAGAACAAGCAGTGAGGAGGATTTTGCTACGGTAGAATCCCTGCTGGAAAAGGGTACTTGCATCATTGTTTATCCTTTGCTCATCTTACTCTTGAAAAATTGCTAAAGGTTTACGAAATGATAATTAAGCGAAGTAACGATTCTATTCATTGGAAAGGAGATATCATGTCTAAAGCAAGGTTAATTTTGTCTGTGGTTTGTGCCCAGGTGTTGCTTATTAGCCTGGCCTGCCCTGTAAAAGCCCAATCAGCAAATTCCGCCGCCGAGAAGTTATTGACTATGATGCCCGACGATGTTGTCGGATTCGTTGCAACCAGCGGCGGCGATGATCTTAAACCGGCTTTCGAGAAAACCATCATGGGCCGGATATGGAACGACGCGGGAGTGATAACGTTTCGTGAAGCTATCAAGAAAGAGCTTCTGGCGAAAGTTATCCAGGAGATGCCGCAATTGAATGAGGAAGGTGTCGATTTGATAGAGGGTATTATTCGCCAGGTCACGGCCAGGCCGCTGGTTATTGGTGTCGCTCAAAAAGATACCGCCCAGGGCCCGCCACTCTACGGCTTCGCTATTCTAAACGCCGGACCGCGTAAGGCGGAAATGGCCGCATCACTGGCAAAGCTGGAATCGTTTGCGGATGAAGGAGACATCATTGAAATCGAGGTCGCCTCAGTTAAAATGCACGGCCCAAAAGACCCCGGCGATGTTCCCGGATACTGGGGCTGGGTCGGAAACTATTTTGTCTTTGCGGTAAACGACGGCAAAGGATTGGCCTTGAAGTACGTACAGGGCAACAATAGCAGGCCGGCGCCGGCTTGCCTTCAAAATGTCCCCGGGACCGGTGACGCCCTTGTGATTCATTTCAACCGTGAGAAGGTATTCAATATTTTCGGTATGATCGCAGGGATGGAAGGTGGTCAGGGCGAGGAGGAATTCGCCGCAATCAAAGCAGCAATCAGAGAACTCGGCCTGAATAATATCAAGTCCTTTACAGAAAGGGTGGGATTTGACGGCCCGGATATAGTTGGTAATTGTTTTATGGAAATACCACAGCCCCGAACGGGCATTTTCGCAAATTTCAAAACGATAAATCTTACAATGTTCGATATGGCCGATCCCGGCGCAATAAGTGCCTCCGCTGTGAATTGCGACATAGCGGGAATATATGATACGGTGATGAAGACGGCCAGAAACGTCATCGGCGATGATTTTAGCGAAGTCGAACAGGGAATCGCCGCAATTGAGTCGGAACTGAATTTCAAGATTCGCCAGGGCTTGCTGGAAAGCCTCAGCGGGCCGGTCCTTTCCTACGTTCTTCCCGGCGGCGTTACGATGCAATCACCCCAGGGCGGATTTGTAATAATCGCGAAACTAAGAAATGCAAAGCTATGGGAAGATTCGCTGACAGCTCTGGGAAAGTTCGCCGCCGAGAAAAGCGAGGGGATGGTCCAGGTCAGCTCGCAGGTTCAGGAAGGAAGGACCGTCTATACCTGGGCGGTAATGCCGCTGGCTATGGCCCAGGTCATGCCCAGTTGGACAGTGGTGGGTGACCAGGTCGTTATCGGTTCTAATCCCGCGCTGCTCACATCGGCCGTTAACCAGATAAATTCGGGCACAAAATCGATACGCAGTACAGATGGATTCAGAAAAGTAACGGCCAAGCTGCCCGGCGATCTGTTATCTCTCAAATATGGCGACTCGAAACTTCAATTCACCCAGTTGACCACAGCACTGCAGCAATTCTGGCCAATGGCGACTATGTTTGCTTCTAACGCCGGCCTGAAACTGCCGTTTATCCTGCCGCAACTGTCACATATCGCCCAGGATATGGGGCCTTCGTGTCAGTATTCATGGTTCGACGCCCGGGGAATGCGCTCGTATTACCGCGGGGCGGGGATCGAGCCGTCTCTTGGAGCGGTGGCCGGCGTCGCCGTAGGAGCCGGGATATTGATGCCGGCCCTCGCGCGGGCACGCGAGCAGGCTAGAAATGCTGTGTCCATGTCGAATTTGAAACAGTTGGGATTGGCGGTAATCATGTATGCCGACGACCATGATGGAAAGCTGCCCGAGAATTTCGAGCAGGCGAAGCAGTACTATGGAGATTCCAAAGTTCTCGACTCGCCGCTCAAGCCAAAAGATTTCGACGGGCCCAGCTATATCTACGTCAGCGGCCATTCCATGAATGCCGAATCTCCCGCCAGGCAGATTGTCATTTATGAAAATCCGGAATACTGTCAGGACACAATCAATGCCCTGTTCCTCGACGGCCACGTCGAAAGGATGCAGCGGAACAGATTCCGTGAAATGCTTGAAGCAACGTACAAACAGCTCGGCAAAGAAATGCCCGAAATATAATTTAAGGACTCCCAATAACCAGAACTTTGAAAAAGATTGTCGTACTGTAAAGCAGTTATTCGCAGCCGGTCTGTAGGATGGTGCAGTTTCGCTGCCCCGCCGTAAGCACCATCAGGCGTCCCTTGCGGGAGTGTCCCTAAAGGAATGCAGTTTTTTTAATAGTCCTTCAATCCCCTCATCCACGGTGGCCAGTCTTCCGGTTGCATGCCGCCGGCCTTTGTCCATTTATTTGACCTGTCGAACTGCATGTTCCACTTGAGCGTCCATAGCTCTTTGAGTCCGATCTTTCTGGCCGACCAATCCAGAGAAAGGCCATTAACGTATCCATCGTGCCGGTTTATGATAAAGCCGGATCCGTCTTGCTCGTTTTGTGGCGGTTTGGTGAACTCCATAAACGGAATAAAAGGAGCCGTGCTATCGAGTAATGCTGGTATTTTGGCTATACCTTTAATAGGGTAAATATTAAGTGGCTGGGAAATCCTGTAGTGTTTAGGGGCAGATGTATCAAAAAGGCTGTTTTCAAATAAATAGAGGTTGAATCCATAGCTGCAGCGAAAGCGTGGACGCGGACTCGTAATCTCCCAGGCTTGAAACGTTGAACCTACGTTACCCCTTATTTGGTACGGAGACGAATTAAAGCCGACCTGAATTGTTTTTGCTTTTTCATTGCTACGTGGTTTGGTGGCCATCGGGCAACATGCTATACCTTTAGCGTTTATGTCTTGATATAAGCTCGGTCTGTTCGGATCATCGTCGCTGAGGGCCGAGCCGCGCATAAACCATAAGGCATCTCCCATTTTTTCCGGTAGCTGTCCCTGGTTATCCTCAGTGTATAGAGTCAATATCGTTCCCCACTGCTTCAGATTTGCCTGACAGACAACCGCCCTCGCCTGCTTCCTAATTCTTTGAAGAGCAGGTAGCAGAATCGCCATTAACAATACTATAATAGCGATTACAACAAGTAATTCAATGAGCGTGAAGGCCTTTGGATTTACGATGACCGAATGCCCATTTACTATTTTTACTTTGGGACGGCCCATGATTTTGCTTCCCAACTTACCGGCTATAGCAAGCGCACAAAAACTCCCTTATTCATCCTGAATTCAATATCTCGCCGTGTGTCTGTCCCAGCCGCTTATCTCAAAGGTGCCTGGCAAACGGCGTTGCTAACGATCATATACTCCAGCCAGACTATCTACGTTACTGAATCAATCGCTGCGAAATTTCTGCTTTCCTATAATATTAGTGCCATAAATAGCCCAATGTTGACGGACTTTCTTTGAACTTTGTAAGAAATTTTTATGCAAACACGGTTTTCAGCGGTTTAAGGGCAAGGTTAAAGAAAAAAGTGCGGAAATTCTCTAAACGCTGCCTGCGTCGTGCGATTGGCTGCACGCTATACGCTATACGCACTAAGAACGCCGTCTCACGGAGACCTTGCCATTTACTATTTACGATTTACGATTGACTATTTACAAAATACGACTTGAAAACTATGTTCATCCGCAGTTAATTGACATGCGGCGAGTCACGGAGATTTTCTTAGAATATGACGGAATTTGCCCGCCTTTATATGTTTAGATTCGTATAATAGTTAACGAATTCGTATTTCGTATGTGGTATGTAGTATGTCGTGAATTGAGAATTTAGAATGTATAATTGAGAAATATAGAAGAAAAAAGGCAGAATAATGAAAAAAACAGGTGAAAAAGAGTAGAAAACGACGAAAAATTGAGCTTAATTTGAAAAAACAAAGCCAATTTCCAGAGGGGCGAAATGAGTGTAAAACCACTGATAACAAGGGGATACGAGAAATATATTGGATTGGACACTTGGTGAAAACAAACCCAAACAAAGCCAATTTA
>CAZSOR010000343.1:0-5170 GCA_964608395.1 uncultured Pirellulales bacterium | reverse complement strand
TTCTGATCACGTGCCGAGCCGGTATTATCAGCCATCAGCTCGTTGATTACCAGCGTCATATTGCCGGAATCCGTGTCGCGGGCATCCTGCCCGCGATCCGAGGGCGGGACGCCCTCGACACGAGCAGAAACCACCAAAAATACAACCAGAATCAATGATAGAAACGAAACTTTCATAGACATGAATAATGTTCTGTCTCCATCTTCACCGCTGCCATAGACCGGTGAGAAGCGGTTTTATCACTAATCTTCCAGCCCCAAAGTCGCGGTCATCAACTAAGAGGGCGTATTCAAATTCAGTTCCGAATCTTTATCTATTTTACCACCATATCGTCGCTGAGTCAATTGAAATAGCAGGAAAGACTACGCTCTTAATAGAATAAGCGGATTTTGGTAGCAGTTATTATTGGCAGTCGGTTTTGTGCTTAATGGAGCCGGATTTTTTGAGCATGATCAAATTGCTTTTTGCCTCATGAGAGAAGCACATTGCCGAGGGCGAGCCTCGCGGCCAATTTCGGAATATCTAATCTGGGGCGTATGCGATAGACCGCAACATGGTTTCTTTGCTTGACTTAGTGGAGACATCTTTGTAGAATCGATTATTGGAAATCAACGTTTATTAAATTGAGGTAAGCTATGTCAATAAAACTGAAATTCCTTGGTGCCGCTCAGAACGTTACCGGATCCCGACACCTTCTGGAAGCTAACGGCACGAAAATTCTTGTAGACTGCGGACTTTATCAGGAGCGTCAGTTTCGGGAAAGGAACTGGGAGCCTTTTACCTGTCCTCCCGAGAGCCTGGATGCCGTTCTTTTAACTCATGCCCATCTGGATCATTGCGGTTTATTGCCGAAGCTCGTCAAAGAAGGATTCAAAGGCAGGATATATTGTACGGCCGCTACTTCCGAAATAGCGCAAATAATACTGCTGGATTCGGCCCACATACAGGAAGAAGATGCCAAGTACAAACTTAAAAGGCATAAGCGGGAAGGGCGAAAAGGCCCCCATCCCATTGAACCGCTTTATACGACCGCCGAAGCCGAGGCATGTTTTCCACAATTCTCCTCTGTAAAATATAAACAGACTGTCAAGATTGGTGCCGGCGTTGAGGCGACTTTTTGCGATGCGGGCCACGTTCTCGGTTCCTCTATTATCAGGGTCAAAGTCAGCCAGGACGGGCAGGACAGAACGGTCATATTCTCAGGCGACATAGGCAGGCCGGACAGGCCGATCGTGCAGGATCCCTCTATTGTCGAACAGGCCGACTATGTCCTGGTCGAGTCCACCTATGGTGACCGCGTGCATGAGGGACCCGAGGATACGAAGAAACTGATCGCCGAGGTCATCAATTCGACGAAGCAGGCCGGCGGCAACATTATCGTCCCGAGCTTCGCGCTCGAACGTTCGCAGGAGCTTTTATATTATATTAACGAACTACTGCTCGAAAAAGCGATACAGCCATTACCAGTTTTTCTGGACAGCCCGATGGCTTCACGTATCACAAAGGTTTTTCAGAAGCACCGCGAGTTGTACGATGAGGAGATGACTGAATTTATGAGGCGCAACAAGTCGCCCTTTGAATTCTCGGGACTGAAAATGGCCGGGACAAGCGACGAATCGAAGGCCATTAATCATATCAGGGGCACGATTATGGTTATAGCGGGCTCGGGGATGTGCACCGGCGGAAGAATCAAACACCACCTTGTCAATAATATCACCAGGGCCGAGAATACGATCATGTTCGTTGGCTACCAGGCGGTCGGTACGCTCGGCAGGAGAATCGTCAACGGCGAGAAAGAAGTCCGAATACTGGGCCAGGAGTATCCGGTCGTTGCCAGGATTGCGAGGATAAACGGTTTCTCGGCACACGCGGACAAAGAAGAGCTTTTCGAATGGTTGAGCGGATTGAAAAAGCCGCCCCGGAAGCTCTTTGTTGTGCACGGCGAAGCCGAAAGCGCAAACAAGTTCGGCGACTATATCCGGGAGAAAACCGGCTGGCAGGTAACTGTGCCGGCTTATCAGGATGAAGTTGTCCTTGATTAAGCTTGATATAATACTTTCTAAGAAGTTTTTCTTGACGGCAGGGTGGCTGATTTAGTATAAACAGGGCAGGAGATGTCTCCGGTTTTTTCTGTCGGATTAACATATTCGAAATAATTTTATAGAGGAGGATAGTCATGTGTAAGAGATTGTTCTGTTTGATTTTTTCTGTTTTAGTTCCGGGACTCGTTTTGCCGGGTATGGCCCTCGCTGTAGAAGCGAATCTGATCGGCTTCTGGACATTGGACCAGACATCCGGGACTACCGCTTACGATGCGAGCGGCAACGGTAACGAAGGCACGCTTATGGGAAACCCGATGTGGACGGTCGGGAATATCGGCGGCGCGCTGGAGTTGGACGGGACCGAAGATTACGTTGACTGCGGAAACGCCGATATATTGAATATCACTCAGCAGGTGACGCTCGCCGCCTGGGTGAAAGTCGATTCAAGTTTTGCATACCCGGACTGGTCCGGCATCATCATGAGGGGCGGGCCGAATATCGACACATTCGCATTGTACTATAACGGACCCGGCCAGCAAATCGGCTTTAAGACGACCGGGACCGACCTGGAATGGATGGCCGTAGCTGCCGCCGGGCTCTTTGACGACGAATGGCACCATGTCACTGCTACGTACGACGGAGCTATAAAAATTATCTACCTGGATGGCGAAGAAATAGGAACAATGGCTTCTGCCGGCTCGATTGAAACCGGCACCGGACGCCTGCTTCTGGGCGCGGGAAGAGATGTAATTCCGCCCACCCATCTTCTTGTCGGTTTGCTGGACGATGCGCGCATTTACGACGGGGCCCTGTCACAGGTTGAGATTCAGTCAATAATGGAAGGCGGGGAGGGATATCCCTACGCCCTTGGCCCGAGCCCTACCGATGGCTCACTCCATGTGGGCACATGGGTAACTCTTGGCTGGGCACCGGGAGATTTCGCCGTCTCGCACGATGTATATCTGGGCGAGGATTTCGAAGACGTCAATGAAGCCACGCGAGATTCGGAGTTGTTCCGAGGTAATCAGGACTTGACGTTTTGTATTGCCGGATTTCCCGGATATGCTTATCCGGACGGTCTTGTTCCCGGCACGACTTACTACTGGCGAATTGACGAGGTCAATGAAGCGGAACCGAACAGTCCATGGAAAGGCAAGGTCTGGAACTTTACGATTCCCCCCAAGACTGCGTACGAACCCATTCCGGCCAACGGTGCTGAATTCATAGATCTGAATGTGCAGCTTACATGGACGGCAGGTTTCGGAGCAAAATTGAACTATGTTGTCTTCGGCGAAGATTTCGACGAGGTAAGCAGCGCAGAGACGGGCGTTCAAAGCGGTCCTGCGATTTACTCCCCCGGGCCACTTCAATTGGCTAAGACTTATTACTGGCGTGTCGATGAGTTCGACGGCATCGAGACATATAAAGGCGAGGTTTGGAGCTTCACTACCGAGGGCGCCGTGACTGGCCCGAATCCGGCCAATGGCGACGTGGGCGTAAAACCGTCAGTGATTCTGAAATGGGATGCCGGCGCCGTCGCCGCTTCGCACGAAGTGTACTTCGGCACGGATGCGGACGCTGTAAAGAATGCCACGACAGCCTCGTCCGAGTACAAGGGGTCAAAGGCACTTGGAGAGGAGAGCTACGATCCCGGCATACTCATGTTGAATACGGCCTACTACTGGCGGATCGATGAAGTTAACGGTGCCAGTCCCGATAGTCCATGGGCGGGCACACTCTGGACCTTTACGACCGGCGATTACTTTGTCATAGACGATTTCGAGGACTACAATGCCGGAGAGAACCAGATATGGTACGCCTGGCACGATGGCCTTGGCTACGGGACGCCGGGTACTGCGGATTACTATGCCGGCAACGGAACCGGCTCTGCAGTAGGTGATGAAACCACACCTTCTTATACCGAGGAGACTATCGTCCAAGACGGCGGAAAATCTATGCCGGTTACATACGACAATAACAAGCAGGGTTATTCGAAGTATTCGGAAGTGGAGCATACGTTGACAGGCCAGCGTGACTGGACAGAAGAAGGCGTTACGGAATTGTCATTGTGGTTCAGAGGCTATCCGGGAGCCATCGGCAGCTTCGCCGAGGGCCCGACTGGTACTTACACGATGACTGCTTCCGGCGCGGATATCTGGGCGGTGAATGGCGTAGAAGCCGATGAATTCCACTATGCCTACAAGATGCTCACCGGCGCCGGCTCGATTGTAGCAAAAGTCCAGAGCGTCGAAAACACGAACGCTTGGGCCAAGGCCGGCGTGATGATTCGCGAGAAGCTCGATCCGGACTCGGCGCACGCGATGATGGTTGTGACGCCTGGTTCTGGTGTGTCCTTCCAGCGTCGGCCTGGCACCGGCCAGACCAGCCTCGATACGACGACCGCCGCGATAACTGCACCGTACTGGGTGAAATTGGAGCGTAGTATTTCCGGCAGCTTTACAGCGTATCATTCAGCTAACGGTTCGACGTGGGAGTTGCAGGGCACAGAGAACATCCCAATGGGCGCAAATGTCCATATCGGTCTGGCGGTAACGAGCCATGATGCTGCTTTGACATGTCAGGCCGTATTCTCGAATGTCACGACTACTGGTAGTGTCACCGGGCAGTGGGCGAACCAGGATATCGGCGTCCTCAGTAACGATGCCGAGCCGCTGTATGTGGCTCTTTCAAATAGTGCCGGAGCGCCTGCGGTGGTAATTCATGATGATCCGGCCGCGGCGCAGATAGACACCTGGACCGAGTGGGTGATTCCATTACAGGCATTTGCCGATCAGGGCATAAATTTGGCAGACGTTGATAAGATGATGATTGGCCTGGGGACCCGGGGCAATCAAACGACACCCGGCGGTTCGGGCAAGATGTACTTTGACGATATTCGGCTTAATCGATAAAAGAGATTGCCGAATAGATACACCTTTTTCTGAAACGACATCAGGATCAGTATGAAATCGGGGCTTATACCAATCGATCAGGTATAAGCCCCGTTTGTATTGGTTGGTATTGAGGTTGTTAATTCATGCTCTGCTGTTATTGCCATGTTCCCCCTGGCAAAGCCGTGGTTGCTCTTTCGGGAAATCCTGCTATTATATGATTTGAGTTGTAAAGCC
>CAZSOR010000342.1:3268-5175 GCA_964608395.1 uncultured Pirellulales bacterium | reverse complement strand
CCGTCACATAAATTGTCTCGCCGGAAGCCGACAATCCGAATCCGAACTCGCCTTCACTGATCGCCCGGAAATCGCCTGCTTCCAGCACGACACCATCCGGAATCTTGTACTTTAGCAGCTCAGCCTCATCGTCGCTCAGATAAACGCTGCTAAGATCAACCGAGGTCGGGCCCGGGTTGTACAGCTCAATACGGTCGGCCCCGGTGGCTGTGTCACTGTTGGCCAGCACCTCGTTGATTACAACACGGGCACTTGGGTCAACGGCACCTTTGTGCGCTTCGATAACTGCACGGAGGATCGGCGTTCCAACACAATCGGAGCTGCTGGAGAGGGTTGCATTATGAATCTGGATGGCCAGGACATTAGTGCCTGGAACCAGCAGGTTTATCTGATTGGACAGGTTCACATTAGCGACCTGGTCATCGGTAGCCTGTCCACCACCCTGGTCGAATAGCGGCGGATTGCCGGAGATGTCCCCGGAGTCCGCTACGCGCACACCGTTCAGATACAATACGAAAGCATCGTCATAGTAAACCTCAGCCTGCAAGTCAGACACGCCGTCTATCTGCTCTGCTAAGAGTGTAAACCGCAGACGTGCATACACGGAAATGTAGTTTCCCCGCATGTCGTTCAATTGAGTTCCGATTAACTGCAGCTCGCCGGGATCATTGCTGTATCCATACCCACTGGGACCATCGAGCCATCCTGTTCTAACGGGATCATCATTGAATGCAAGCTCCGTCCAGATCGTGGCGGCTTGGCCGTCGGGACCCAGCGATGGTTCCTGCGTTCCCTTGAAATATCGCCCGGGGTGGCCTAAATCCACAAGTGTCACCTGTGTCGGGTCTTCGGAGCCGCCAGTCTGAATCTCGTCTGCACTGCCCGGCGTGCCGCCGATAAGCAAGCTGGGCGACCAGGTTGACGCCTCCTGCGGATCGCCGCTCTGCCTGGCGAGAATCAGCGAGTGCCCTGCTCCATCGGGCGAGACCGGCCAGGGCCTTTCGTCGTCGTATCGCAGCGAGATGATAATCTCACCGTTGTTGTTGGACAGATCGATACGTTCGCCATCGTTGCCAAGCCGGCCGGTGAAAGGGCCCAGCACATTGCTGATTAGGTATGCCGCCTGGAGAGCAGCAGGATCGCGAGCTACAACCAGATACTCACCGGAATTAATGATCGTCCCAGGTTCGAATACATACTGAATACCGTTTGTGAATGCATAACCGGTGAGGTCTTCGAATACCTGCCGGTTGTTGTACAATTCAATGAACTCAAGCGTTTCTCCCGCATCGGCCGGGTGATACATAACCTCGCTCACCACCAATCCCATGCTGGATTGCGTAGTCCCAAAGACGACCATACAAACCATCATTAAGAAACAGCACCAACGCTGCTTAATATCTTTCATATTTACCCGGTCCTTTCGCCAAAGATGATAGTTATTTTACCATAACTAATCGCGCTTGATTTCTCCTTGTGTCACTATCGCGGCATTCAGGGCTTATACGGACTATATCCCCGATTTTCCCAACCGCTCGTGCGGCTAATGTGATGCGGAATTGCCTATTTAAATCGGCTGACAGCATTCCCAAAACCCTTAAATCTTC
Source organism: uncultured Pirellulales bacterium (assembly GCA_964608395.1). Classification (GTDB taxonomy): domain Bacteria; phylum Planctomycetota; class Phycisphaerae; order Sedimentisphaerales; family Anaerobacaceae; genus JAFGPJ01. The sequence goes on along the minus strand of CAZSOR010000342.1, from coordinate 3,568 downwards.
TATATTAACAAATTCTTCCTGTATTTTCCATCTTTTTCCTTTTTCGGCCACTTTCGGTCCCACAGCTAATTATAATTCAGGAATCTCCCGTTAAAACCGCTTCTTAACTCGTTTACGACTCGCACCTTAATCCTTATCATCGGCAGTTCGGTGACATATTGGAAAACACTAACGACCCGCCTGGGACGTGACCTTCTACCATGATATTGCTCTTCTAACCCGGAAAAGAAGTAAAACTGGGGCTTCTCCAGCATTTATAGGACTCTATAGATGTGTATATAGAGATTTCCAGGCCGATCC
>CAZSOR010000342.1:0-3168 GCA_964608395.1 uncultured Pirellulales bacterium | reverse complement strand
AACCGCAAATCGCAAATCGAAAATTTATTCTATTTCCCGCTTTTATACTTTTCCCAATAGTCCGGGTAAAGCTCTTTGGCTTTAACCTCAAGCTCCTGGTCGCTGATGGCCGTAAGCCGGCCTTCCACGTCGTACTGGTCGATGACCCAGCGGGCTAATTTGTGGACTCTTATTTTGCTTATCCGGTCGTCGGCCTTAAGGCCAAAGAACTCGTTGAGCCAGTGAGCCACGCCATCTGCACCGCTCTTGTCGGTAATGGCCACTCGGGGCGGCCGGCCGAGCAGTCCTGCCGTATCGAAAATATTGTATATCTGCTCGTCCTGACGAAGGCCCCCGGCATGAATTCCGGCACGGGTCGTGTTGAACGCCCGGCCCGCGAACGGAAAATTATCCGGAATGGGCAGTCCGATCGACCGCATGTAGTCAGCCAGTTCGGTGATTGCCATTGTGTCGATCCCGCAGAGGTCGCCTTTCAGCGCGATATACTCGAAAATCGCTCCTTCCAGCGGAGGATTGCCGGTCCGCTCGCCGAATCCGAAGAGCGTCGTATTGATAAAATCACAGCCGTACAGCCATGCCGTCGCCGCATTGACATGAACTTTGTGGAAATCATTGTGCCCGTGCCATTCCAACCGGTCGCTCGGCACGCCGCACTCGCGGTTGAGCTTGTAAATCAGCTTGGGGATACTCCGCGGCAGCTCGGCGTTCGGATAGCTCACGCCATAGCCCATCGTATCACACAGCCGAATCTTCACGGACAGCTCTTCCGGCACCTGCCGGCTCATCTCCATCAGCCTGTCCACGAACGGCAGCACAAATCCCTCGATGTCGGCACGAGTCAAATCTTCCAGATGACAACGCGGGCGTACACCTGCCTCAAAAGCCGCGTCGACAACCTCGCAATAGCTTTCGATACACTCTTTCCTGCTGCGGAATTTCAACTTATGAAAGATATGATAATCCGAGCAGCTTGTTAGCATACCCGTCTCTTTGAGGCCGGCCTCTTTCACGAGACGAAAGTCGCCCTTGACGGCACGAATCCAGCCGGTGCATTCGGGGTATTTGTGCCCCAGCCCCTGGCATCGCTCCAGCGTTTCGCGGTCGTTCTTCGTATACAGGAAGAACTCCGTCTGCCGGATCACGCCGTTCGGTCCGCTCAGCTTCGACATCAAATCGTAAATTCGGACCATTTGATCAATTGTATATGGAGGCCGGGCCTGCTGCCCGTCACGAAACGTCGTATCGGTAATCAGGATAGGTCTGTCCTTGACGGCCCCGAAATCGAACTCCACCGGCTCGCCGTCGATGTACTCGATCGCCGAGCCTTCCAGACGAATCCGCGGGGGCATACTATATGGAAAGATATCTTCCAACAAATTCGGCCTCTTCGCATCAACAAGAGGATGTTTCTTTTTGACTTTACTCATTAAAAGTCCTTTCTTTTTTGTGTTACAACCTGTCACTCATCTACATCGACACCCTGCTCCTTACAAACAGCGGTAATGAAGTTTACCGCGTCGCCGACCGTTTCAACGGAAAGTGCTGCATCCTCGTCCATCTCGATGCCGAACTCTTCTTCAAACATCGCGACGAGTTCAATCGACTGCACGCTCTCGGCGCCTAAATCGGCTGTGAAATTGTGCTCCATCTTGATTTCATCCAGATGCAGTTTTAAGATATTGGCGGTAACCGCCTTGACTCGTTCTTCTACTGTCGTCATTGATTATTCTCCTGTCTTATATTTAAGTCTACTTTAACAGCGTTCTGCGGCCCTTTTTAATTGCTTTTTTCCGCACAGGCGCTGTCATTTCAAAAACCGCATTCCACATTGCTTCCATTGCCGGGGTCCATTCGCACTTGCGGCGGCTCATGGCTGTTTTAGCCGTTTCGTACAGTCTGCCTTTGCCGAAACCCTTGGTCACAATTCCCTCTATGAACCAGCCGAATGACGGTATGTGCTTCGGCAGCGGTTTGCCCGTCGCCATGATAAGCGCCATCGCCCCAACATATGAACCCGTATTCAAAAGAGTACCGATCGATGTTTTCACATGGTCCCCAATCAACGAACCAACTTTGGTCGAGCCGGTATCAATGGGCCGCTGCCCATCCAGCATGACCGAGACGCTCGAGTAGTCGTTCTTAAGATCGCTGTTGGTCGTCAGGGCTCCCAGGTTCACCCACTCGCCGACGTAGCTGTGGCCGAGAAATCCATCATGGTACTTGTTGGAATATCCGTGTATGATTGACTCTTCGACCTCGCCTCCGATTCGGCAGCAAGGCCCTATCGAATTGCCCTCACGACAGTTCGCGCCTAAGAGAATTGAATCTTTCCCGATGTAGCAAGGGCCCTCAATTCGGGTAAAAGGCAGTATTTCCGCACCCTCGTCGATATAAACCGGGCCGTGCTCGGCATCGATTGTCACCATCGGATGCACCTTCACCCCGGGCGCCACATAGACATCTTTCTTGCTGCCCCGAACAGCTACGGGATCTTCCAGCGACCCTTCGAATCCGCTGCGCCCCGCCGCCGCAAACTCAGCCGTTATCTGCTCACCATTGGCCAATACGAGATCCCATGTATAATTCCATACCTGGATTTTGCACGAAACATTCGGCAATTTCGCTTTGGCCGAGGCAATAAAAGTCTCGATATCGTCTGAGGGCAGCCGTTTGACATCGCCTTTGCTTATCCGGGCATAGATAACCATTCCCTGCTCATTCAGGCCAATCTCACTGGCGCCTTTTGCCGGAACCTTAAAACTCTCCGCCTTAACGACGGGATTGACAAGAATTAAATCTTTTCCGGCCAAAGCGGCCATATCATTTACAGGTTTACCGACTTGCGCTCGATAAACATCTGCCATATAATCAGGTACAAAATACGCGGTATCATCCGGCTGGACTTTTGCAGCCAGCTTCTCTGCCAGCGAACTGGTGCCGACTCGAAGCTCCCATAGCGGGCGGCCCAGCGCCAGAGGTAAAAAGTTGCTTCTTACTTCAAATAAGCTATCGACTAAAACAAACCGCATAAAAGCTCCTTAATCCTTTCCATATACTGACCTAAACAAGGCTTATCAAGTGGTAACATTATAGCAAACCCGTGGAGATTCTATCAGAAAACCAACGTCGCGTCTACTCCGAATGCCATCCAAAATCAAAGATTTCTGT
>CAZSOR010000341.1:0-5187 GCA_964608395.1 uncultured Pirellulales bacterium | reverse complement strand
TCGAGCGGCTCGGAGAATATCAACAAAGCGGTATGTTCGCTGCTGGAAAAACTGGAAGCCTTCGCGGACGACTGGCAAATAGTTCATCTGGCGGGGCAGAATAATTACGAGAATGTCTATAGCCAATATAATAATGTAAAAATCAGCTACAAGGTTATAAGTTATTTCGATGATATGCCCGATTTGCTTGCCGCCGCGGACCTGGTAATCGGCAGAAGCGGGGCGGTCAGCGTGGCCGAATACGTTGCCGCTGAGGTTCCCAGTATCTGTATGCCCTACCCGTACCATAAGGACAAACATCAATATCTCAATGCGGGAAAGCTGGTCGAGGTAGGAGCGGCGATAATAGTCGATGACCTGCCCGATGAAAAAGACAGGTCCGAATGGCTCTGGGAAGAATTGGAAGAATTGATGAAAGACCAGGAAACAAGGCAGGTTATGGCGGAGAGATGCAAAATGATAAAGAATCCGGATGCCGACCGGAAAATTGCCGAACAGTTGCTGAAAATGACAGAAATCGCTTGACAAACAGATTTTGAATGAAGACAATTTACCTTTTGGCTTTTAATGAGGATGAAATACAAATCTTAAATGTTACAGAAAGAGGAAACGATGAATACAATCATTAGAACACGCCGGGCTTTTCTGAAACAGTCGATGTATGTTGGAGCCGCGGTTGTGGCGGCCGGTCCGTTAGGCAGGGTGTTGGCCCGAAGTTCGGCCGGGCCGGGCTCTAAGATGAAATTCGGACTTGTGACTTACCTTTGGGGTAGAGACTGGGATCTGCCGACACTGATCGCCAATTGCGAAAAGACCAAAGTGCTTGGCGTTGAATTACGGACCGAGCACGCCCACGGCGTCGAATCGAATCTCAACGCCCAGCAGCGCCGGGAAGTGAAGAAACGTTTTGATGACAGCCTCGTGACGCTATTGGGTCCGGGGACGAACTTCGCCTTTCATCACGCCGATGCATCGAGGCTTAGGAAAGACATTGAAGGAGCGAAAGAGTATATCAAGCTTTCTCGCGACTGCGGCGGCTCGGGCGTTAAAGTCAAGCCGAACGATCTACCCAGGAACGTCTCGCAGGAACAGACGATCGAGCAGATAGGCAAATCGCTCAATGAATTGGGCCGCTTCGGCGCCGACTACGGTCAGCAGATTCGCCTGGAAGTTCACGGAGCGTGCTCGCCGCCGCCGATCATTAAGAAGATCATGGACGTTGCCGACCATCCCAACGTCGGTGTCTGCTGGAACTGCAATGGACAGGATTTGCAGGGTGAGGGGCTGGAGTATAATTTCAACATGGTTAAGGACCGCTTCGGCGATACCGTTCACGTGCGCGAGCTGAATATCGGCGACTATCCTTATCAGAAGTTGATGAACCTGTTCGTGGCGATGGACTATAACGGCTGGATTCTTCTGGAAGCACGGACCAATCCCGACGACCGCGTCAAGGCCCTTGCCGAGCAGCGCCAGGTATTCGGGCAAATGGTTGCAAAGGCCCAGTCGGGCGGCGCACCGGGCCGGGGCGGCGTCAAGATTGACGATGTTGATAAAAAGCTAAGAGTCACGGTTAACGGCAAGCTTTTCACTGAGTACAACTACCAGGATGTGCCGCGTCCGTTCTTTTACCCGGTGATCGGGCCGACCGGCGTTCCGGTCAATCGACATTGGCCGATGAAGGATATAAACAAGGACGAAGCACAGGACCATGTGCATCACAAGAGCCTCTGGTTTACGCACGGCGAGGTCAACGGGCAGGATTTCTGGGGCGAAGGCAGCAGCAGGTCCGGCAACATCGTCCACGACAAATTCTTAAAGGTCAGCTCGGGCCGCCGGATGGGCGAGATTGTCGATACGAATAAGTGGGTGGCGAAGGACGGCAAAGTTGTTTGCACGGACATGCGGACGCACCGGTTCTACAACCAGCCGGACGGGCAGAGCATGGACATCGAGGTTACAATTCACGCCTCGGAAGGCAAGGTGGTTCTGGGTGATACCAAGGAAGGCTCGATGGCGATTCGCCTGGCCCCGACCATGCGGCTGAAAGGAAAGGTGGGCAAGGGCCATATCGTCAACAGCGAAGGCGACACGGACGGCAAGACCTGGGGCAAGCGGGCCGCCTGGTGCGATTACTATGGGCCGGTCGACGGCCAGGTGGTTGGCGTGGCGATATTCGACCACCCATCGAATCCGAAGCATCCGACCTGGTGGCACGTGCGTGATTACGGGCTGTTCGCGGCCAATCCGTTCGGCGTGCATTACTTCGAGAAAAAGCCCGCAGGAACCGGCGATATTACCATTCCGGCCGGAGAGAGTTTGACGTTTAAGTATCGCTTCTATTTCCATAAGGGCGATGAGAAGCAAGGCAAAGTGGCTCAGCAGTACCGCAGGTATGCCGCGGTAAAATGAGCCCAATCTATACCGGAAAAAACTTTTATGAAATATAGGAGAAGATTATGAGTAAGCTAAGTCGTAGAGATTTTATGAAAAGTTCGGTGGTTATTGGTGCCGGCCTGGCGCTGGCAGGACCCGCCTCGCGCGTGCTGGGGGCAAACGACGACGTTCGCATTGCGGTTATTGGCGTTGGAGGCCAGGGCGGTGGTCACATGAACTATTTCAGCAGGATTCCGGGCGTACGTCTCGTGGCCATCTGCGACGCCGATCGCGCTCACGTCGAGAACCGGGCCGCAGATTTCGAGAAAAAGAACGGCGTCAAGCTCAAGACTTATACGGACATGCGTGAGCTCCTGGATAGCAAGGAAATCGATGCCGTTACCTCCGCCACACCGAACCACTGGCACGCCCTCACCACGATCTGGGCCTGCCAGGCGGGCAAAGACGTCTACATTGAGAAGCCCGCCAGCCACGAGATTTGGGAAGGCCGCAAGATGGTCGAGGCCGCACGCAAATATAACCGAATCGTCCAGATCGGCATGCAGAAGCGCTCGTCCGAGGCCCATCCGGCCGCGTTCGAGTGGATTCGCGAGGGCCACATCGGCAAGATGAAATGGGTTCGCGGTTTCTGCTACAAGCGCCGTGGTCCCGGCAGCAATGGGATCGTCCACGGGACCAACGGACCCAATCCAGTCCCCGCCAGCGTGGACTATAACTTGTGGTGTGGTCCCGCCGACATGGTGCCGTTAAATCGAACGGACCTGCATTACGTTTGGCACTGGATGTGGAACTCGGGCAACGGCGACATCGGCAACCAGGGTCCCCATGAGATGGACATCGCTCGTTGGGCGTTGGGCGATCCGGGGCTGCCGACGCAGTGCTTTAGCATTGGCGGTCGATTCGGCGTCGGTGAGACCGACGATGTCGGCGAGACGGCCAATACGCAGATCGCGTTCTTCAATTACAAGCCGGTGCCGCTGATCTTCGAGGTCCGCGGTCTACCGGTCGCAAAAGGACGCAGAGACATGCCCAACTTCCGTGGCACGCGTGTCGGTGACTGCATTCAGTGTGAAGGCGGCTACTTCCCGTGTGATGACGGCGGTGGCTGGGTATTTGACAACGACGGCGAGAGGATCAAGCAGTTCTCCGGCCGTGGCGGCTCCGGGCACCATGAGAACTTCATCAAGGCCGTCCGCAGCCGCAAGCGCAGCGACCAGAATGCCGACATCGAGGTCGGACACCTCTCGGCCGCGCTGTGCCACATGGCTAATACCTCTCACCGGCTGGGCAAGAAGGCAACGGTCGATGAGATCAAGGCCGCCATCGGCGATAATGCCGAGATGATGGACTCCTTCAACAGGATGCTCGAGCATTTGGCCGCGAACGAGGTGAGCTTGGAGAAAGAGCCAATCACGCTCGGCCCGGTCCTGACGATGAACCCCCAGGCGGAACGGTACGTGGGTGAGAACAGCGACCTGGCCAACATGTTCATCAAGCGTAACTACCGCGAGCCGTTTATTGTGCCGGATAAAGTATAATGAAGTTTGCATTGTGCAATGAGATGTTCGAAGGCCGGCCGATGGCCGAGGTCTGCTCGACCGCCCGTAAGCTGGGCTATCACGGAATCGAGATAGCACCGTTTACTCTGGCAAAGTCGGCGGATGAAATTACCGCCGGGCAAAGAAAAGAGACGCGCAGCGCCATCGAAGACAACGGCCTTCAGACTGTCGGGCTTCACTGGCTTTTTGCCGGCCCGAGCGGTCTGCACATGACTACTACGGATAATCAAATCAGGGGCAGGACAAGAGATTACTTGTCCTGCCTGCTTGATTTGTGCAGCGACCTGGGCGGCAAAGTCTTGGTGCTCGGCTCGCCGAAGCAGCGGAGCATCGTCGAGCCGCAAACCAAGGAAGGCGCATGGCAGCGAGCCGTCGAACTGCTCAGCTCCGTGCTGGATCAGGCCGAACAATTGGGCCTGACCATTTGCCTTGAGCCGCTCTCGCCCGTGGAGACCGATTTTATCAACACGGTCGCAGAGGGCATGGAAATGGTCCGCCAAATCGATCATCCAAGCCTGAAGATTCATCTGGACGTCAAGGCGATGTGCTCGGAGCAGGCGCCCGTATCCGATATCATCCGTTCGGTGAGCGCCGATGATATCGGTCATTTTCACGTCAACGATGCCAACCTGTACGGCCCCGGCATGGGCGATGTGGATTACGCTCCCATTGCAGAGGCGATCAAAGATATCGGATGGGACAAGTGGCTCAGCGTCGAAGTCTTCAAATACGACCCCGACCCCGAAACCATCGCCCGCAAGAGCATCGAGTACCTGCAAAAATTCTGGCCGAACAACGTCTGACAAATCATATATCAAAGATTCAATTTGAAATTTCAAATTTGAGATCATTTTTTACATCATGCGGGCTTTGAGGAATTTCTTGGCGCGGTGGAATCGAGCGCGGGCCTTCTGGGGCGTCGTTCGTGTCAGTGTCGCGATCTCGGTGTAGGGCAATTGCTCGTAGTATCGAAGGCGAAGAATATCCTTGTGCTGCCGGCTGAGCTGCTCGACCACTTCGGAGAGCTGTTGAAGCCTCTCGGCGTGAATGGTCGCTTCCAGGAGGTTGCCGCCGTCTGCCCGGGCTTCGTATGACTGATTCCGGAGAAGTGAAGCCTTCCCGGATGACTGATGTCGGCGTCGTCTGAGATTATCCTGAAGCTTGCTCCAGGCGATACGAAACACCCACGGCCAGAATCTCCGCTTCTCCCGCAGGCAGGCGACTTGTCCGA
>CAZSOR010000340.1:0-5190 GCA_964608395.1 uncultured Pirellulales bacterium | reverse complement strand
TTGGAGTATATATATACCTTTCGTACAAATCAAACGAAAAAAATGAGTTTTTTTTATTTTTTTTTTGTGTTATCAGCATTGATAAGCGGCAAAAACGGCAGACTTTACCGTAATCTCTGCTCGCAAAATAACCTTCGACAGCTCTGCATAATCAGCATATAATACGCCGGATGGATCAAGGTACTGCCAAAAATACTCTCTTTAGCGGGCCGGAAAAGGCCAATATAGCTTCGGCGGCGCCGCTCGCGATCCGGATGCGACCGAGAAATCTCAGTGAGTTTATCGGACAAAGACACTTTCTTGGGCCCGATAAACTGCTGACAAGGATACTCGAAGCCGACCGGCTAAGCAGCCTGATATTTTACGGCCCACCCGGTGTCGGCAAGACATCGCTGGCGGCAGTGATTGCAAATTACACGAAAGCCAAATTCTACTATCTCAGCGCCCCGGCGGCCAGCGTCAAAGATATCCGCCAGATAATCAGGCTGGCCCGTGACAGGCTTGCGGCCGGCGGAGCGAGGACCGTGCTTTTCATTGACGAGATACATCGCTTCAACCGTGCTCAGCAGGATGTTCTGCTGGATGATGTCGAATCGGGAGTTTTAATTCTCATAGGTGCCACTACTGAAAATCCGTTTTTTTCGGTCAATTCGCCTTTAATCTCCCGCAGCACGGTCTTTCGTTTTGAGCCGCTCGGCCAGGAGGATGTTTTACAACTACTCAAAACAGCGATTGATGACACTGAACGGGGGCTCGGCAAATTCGATATCGAGGCGGAAGATAAGGCGTTGAAATTTCTTGCAGGAATCTGCGATGGCGATGCCAGAAAGGCCCTGACTGCTCTTGAGGTGGGTGTCTTATCACAGGCCGCTCGAAGGCCCGGGGGCCCGAAAAAACGCGATGAAGGACATATTAAGACCAGGATAAAAATAAAATTTAATCTCGACGTTGCGACCGAGTCGATACAACAGAAAACGATTGATTATGACGGCACGGGCGATACGCACTATGATTTGGCGAGTGCCCTGCAGAAGAGCATGCGTGGTTCCGATCCCGATGCCACCGTTTATTGGCTCGCCCGGATGATAACGGGCGGCGAGGATACACGCTTTATTGCCCGCAGGATAGCGGTTTGTGCCGCTGAAGATGTGGGAAACGCCGATCCGATGGCGACAGTTTTGGCTGCCGCTGCCGTCCAGGTATCTGAGTTTGTGGGTCTGCCGGAAGCCCAATTGGCGCTGGCGCAGGCAGCGATATATATCGCCTGTGCGCCAAAGTCAAATGCTGTGGCTACTGCTATTTTGCAAGCGGTGGCCAATGTGAAAGAGCAGCCGACCGAACGCGTGCCGGTACATTTGAAAGACAGTCATTATTCGGCTGCGAAAAAAGCCGGTTTTGGAGTTGATTACAAATATCCACATAATTTTAAGGATGGCTTCGTGCCGCAGGAATATCTACCGGCGGCAATTAAGAAGGAATATTATACTCCGACAGAACGTGGATACGAAAAAAATATGAAGCATTATTTACAAAAGCTGCAAACATTGATACAAAATAGCAAACCTGTCGAAAACAGGGAAGTAGATAAGGATAGGTGATATGGATAAGGCTGCGTTGCGCCGCAAGTTAATGGATTGCCTGCTCGCTATACCCTCGGAGCAGAGGAATGATAGAAGCCGAAAAGCATGTCGGAATTTGGTCTCGACAGCAGAATTTCAAGGTGCATCAACGATAATGATGTTCCTGTCCCTTCCGCACGAAGTGGACACTTCCGATGCCATACTTCACGCCTGGCAGCTTGGCAAGGCCGTTGCGGCGCCGAAGATTTCCTGGCAGCAAAGACATATGATACCGGTCCTTATAAACTCGCTGGAAACAGGTTTTTCGACCGGCGCTTCCGGTCTGCGGAATCCGATATCGGGTTTGCCGGTCCCGTTCGGAGATATTGATCTGGTTGTTACGCCGGCTTTAGGATTCGATAAAAAGGGCAACCGACTCGGCCGGGGCGGTTCCTACTACGATAGGTTTTTCGCTAACGCCGAACTGAAAGCTGACAGATGCGGTTTTGCTTTCGCAGAACAGATTCTCGACTCAATACCGGTTACAGAGCATGATGAGCCGGTGGAAATTTTAGTAACCGACGAAGAAATAATGTATTTCAATAACCAGAAAGGAGCTTAAGATGGCCCGTCATCCTTTTGGCCCGCGAGCCGGGCGAAAAACCCGAAACCGGACTTATACTATTCTTCTGGCCGTGCTCGTTATTTGTGTGGCAATTGCTTTTTATTACGGCCCTTTCGGCAAAAATGAGGCCGAAACTATTGATCCAACCCCACAAGGCGATACAAATATCGATACAACTGCGGCAGATGAACCCGAGACGCCTTATGAATCCGAGATTACCAAAGAGCCCGTAGTTACAACAGAACCTAAGGTTATCGAAAAACCCGAAGTGAATGAAACAACTGCATTTGTACCGCCCGTGGAAGTGGAGAAGCAGCCGGAATTGCCGAAAATTGCACCGGAACCGACGCCCGGACCAACCGTAGAATCCAACCCGGAAGCTGCTACGCTAATCACAGAAGCTGTGGGACTGCTCAGCGAGAATCCCAGCAAAATTGTAGAAGCACGTGAGAAGTTGAACCAGGCACTTCGAATGCCGATGAGCCCCCAGCAGCGTTCATCCGTCAAAGACCGTCTTTCAAAGCTGTCCGATCAATGGCTGCTTAGCAGAACCGTCTTGCCTGACGATCCGCTTTGTGAGAGTTATCAGGTCAAGTCTGGCGACCTGCTTACAACCATCGGCGATAAATACAAGGTGCCGTATGAGATTCTTATGACGATTAACCGCATTTATCGCCCGGAATCATTACAGGCGGGACTGCCAATAAAAATCGTTAAAGGCCCATTCCACGCTAAGGTCTATCGTTCAGACTTTACGATGGACGTTTATCTTCAAAATACTTTCGTTCGAAGTTTCAAAGTTGGTCTGGGCAAGCCCGACATGGAAACACCAACCGGGCTCTGGCGCGTTAAATCCGACGGCAAGCTGGAAAAACCGATATGGACTGATCCCGCAGATGGCAAAACATATCATCCCGAAGACCCGGATTATCCTTTAGGTTCGAGATGGATCGCGCTGGAGGGTCTCTCCGGAGAGGCCAAAAACAGGACGGGCTTCGCCATCCACGGTACAAAGGAACCGGAACAAATCGGCTCTGCTGGCTCCAAAGGGTGCATCCGCATGCATAACGGTGACGCAATACTTGTTTATAATATGATGTTCCCGGGCCTATCACAGGTGGAAGTCGTTGACTGAGATTTTGTATCGCGTCAACTTTTCCGATAGAGCGTGTATCTGAACCTGGTCGTCGGATCAAGACAGTAAATCCCCCGGCACAACAGGAAATCGCTACCCTTCCAGCCAAATTTAATTGCAAAATCGGCCAGGTGCGGATAATCTACGTACAGATTTTCAAGACGTAGGGGCGACCCCATGTGGTCGCCCCAGGGCAGGCACGCGGGCCAGCCCCTACACAGATTTTCAAGAAAGGAAATGTAAGAAATGGATTCAAAACACGCCGAAAAGAAGTCTTTTCAAAAAATTAAGTGGTTCTCGCTCTCGCTGTGTACGGTATTATTGCTCTGCTCATCCATACATGCAAAATGGCAGCCGGCCAAGGGCCCGCTGATGACACGATGGGCCAGGCGGGTCTCACCGAAAAACGCCCACCGTGAATATCCGCGCCCCCAGATGGTTCGCAAGAACTGGCAGAACCTCAATGGGCTGTGGGATTATGCCATAGTACACAAGAGCCAACAACAGCCGGATGCGTTCGATGGACAGATTCTCGTGCCGTTTCCGATCGAGTCTGCTTTGTCGGGCGTGATGAAGCCGGTCGGCGAGGATAATCGTCTGTGGTATCGGCGGACATTTCGCATCCCCCGAACGTGGAAGGGTCGAAGCGTGCTGCTGCACTTCGGAGCAGTTGACTTCGATACGACAGTGTGGGTCAACGGCACGCAGGTCGGAACGCACCAGGGCGGCTACGACCCCTTCTCCTTCGATATCACCGATGCGCTGAAGAAAACCTCAGAGCAGGAGATTGTCGTAAGCGTATGGGACCCAACAAACGCCGGCACCCAGCCGCGGGGCAAGCAGGTCAGCAAACCAGGGGGAATCTGGTACACCGCGGTGACGGGAATCTGGCAGACCGTCTGGGCCGAACCGGTACCCGAAGCGTACATCAAGTCTATCAAGATAGTTCCCGATATCGACAGCAAGTCGGTGCGCGTCACTGCCGCATGTCCCGTTCCAGCCGGTTACAGCGTGGCAGTCGAGGCGAAGGACGGGTGGTTCACGAAAGCCAAAAACAAGGGCAACGCCGGTGAGGAAATTGTCTTAACCTTCAAAAAGCCAAAGCTCTGGTCGCCTGATTCGCCGTTTCTGTACGACCTTAAGGTGACACTCAAGAATAGCAAAGGGAAAAAGGTCGATGCGGTGAGCAGCTACTTCGGTATGCGGAAGATCGAAGTCAGAAAGGACGAAAAAGGCATCAATCGCCTGCTGCTCAACAACGAGTCGCTGTTCCAGTTCGGCCCGCTTGACCAGGGCTGGTGGCCCGATGGGCTGTACGCCGCCCCGTCGGATGCCGCCCTGCGCTACGATATCGAGGTCCTGAAAAAGCTGGGATGCAATATGCTCCGCAAGCACGTCAAAATCGAGCCCGACCGGCTGTACTACTGGTGCGATAAATTGGGGCTGATGGTCTGGCAGGATATGCCCAGCGGCGATAAGTATATTGGCGGCAGAGACCCGGACATCCAGCGTTCACCCGAATCCGCCCGGCAGTTCGAGGCCGAGCTAAAGGCGATGATCACCACCTTTTACAATCATCCGAGCATAATTATGTGGGTTCCCTACAACGAAGGCTGGGGACAATGGGACACGCCGCGGATTGTCGATATGATTAAGAAGCTCGATCCGACCCGGCTGGTGAATAACGCCAGCGGATGGACCGACCGCGGTGTCGGTGACGTACACGATATTCACAGCTATCCCGGCCCGGCCACGCCGCCGACCGAGGAAAACCGTGCCGCGGTGCTCGGCGAGTTCGGCGGGCTCGGCCTGCCGGTTAAAGAACACACCTGGCAGGATGAAAAGAACTGGGGTTATCGCAGCTATGAGAC
>CAZSOR010000339.1:0-5198 GCA_964608395.1 uncultured Pirellulales bacterium | reverse complement strand
TGGAATGAGGCGAACATCAAGCAGTTCTGGACCCCGCAGCCGAGCGTTGACGATTATTGCAAGCTCGTCGAAGCGGTTGCTCCACGTGTAAGAGAAGCTGATCCGAGCGGCCAGGTTGTTGCCGGAGCTACTTCGCAAATACCTTTGGGATGGTTTGAGGGTTGTTTCAAAAATGGGCTTCTTAATTGGATCGATGTTCTCAGCGTGCATCCATACCGGTCACAAAATCCGGAGACGGTAATTCAGGACTATGCAAAACTCCGCGGACTAATCGCGCGTTATGCACCGGCGTCAAAACAGATTCCCGTAATCTCCGGCGAGTGGGGATACTCGAATCTTAACTGGGACAAATCTCGCCTGACCGAACAGCAGCAGGCCGAGTACCTGGTCCGAATGTTCCTGATAAATTCCTATCAGAACATTCCGGTCAGCATCTGGTACGACTGGAAGAACGATGGTACAGATCCCAACGAGAGGGAGCATCAATTCGGAACGGTCAAACATGACCTTAGTCCCAAGGCGGCGTATCTTGCCGCTAAGGTTCTGTCGTCTACTCTCAAGGGCTATTCGATAAAGAAGAAATTCGATCTCGGCAATGAAAATGATTTCGCCTTCTTGCTGATCAGCGGCAATCGCCAGGCGGTTACTTTCTGGACCCTGGACGCCAAGCACAATGTCACTCTGCCGATAGATCCGACCGAGGTCACGCTCGTCGATATCTTTGGCGGCAAAGTCATAGTCAACTGGAAAACCGAACACCTGACTCTGCACGCAGAGCAAAGCCCCCAGTATCTGCTTATCAAACCAAAGAATTGACAGTGACGCACAGGCCGTGTGTAACTGTTAACCGATGTCTTCTTTCTGCAGTAGCTCTATAATATCGGCTTTTGTTGGCAGTGCTTCTATTGAGCCGAACTTCGTGCAGGCCAGTGCCCCGGCCGCCGAGGCAAACTTTACCGCTGCTCTAACATCGTTCTCGACGGCACAATAAGCCGCTAACGCTCCTGCAAAAGCATCGCCCCGGCCGGTGTGGTCAACCGGCTCGATTTCGAACGCCGGAATATGGTCGGCATTGTTTCTGTCGACTACCATGCAGCCTCGCCTGCCCATTGTGATGACGGCGGAATCCACGCCGCGAGCCACAAGGTCCGAGCCGATAAGCTTGGCGGTCCGAATGTTGGCCGCTGACTGCTCGGTAATATCGGCAGCCTCGTAGAGATTCGGAATCAAAATATCCGCTTTGAAATATTCGATGGGTAGATCACTGGTCGTCTGGCCCTGCCGTTCCAGCGGCCTGGCGGGATTGAGGATGACTTTGACGCCGTACAATTCGGCGCAGCGAAGGGCACTGACGATTGCTTCCTGAGGCAATTGGCCGTGAATCAGGCAGACATCGGCTTCGGAGATCATCTGCTCGGCTTCGGTAATATCCAGGGCTTGTAAAGCGCTGTTGGCGCCGGGATAATAACAGGAGGCGTTTTCGCCTTCAGCGTTAACCAATGTGACTACCAGTCCGGTGTTCATGGCTTCGGCGGTGTAGACAAAATCCGTATTAACGTTGTACTCTGCCAGGCTGTTCTTAGCCATTTGAGCGAAGGGATCGCCGCCGACTTTGCTTATCAGGTGCACCTCGCAGCCGCACAACGCAGCTTCCACGGCCTGATTGGGGCCCGGACCGGTGGTTGTGTATGAAAGGGCCGAACCGGCAACGCTCAGCCCGGGTGTTGGTATTTGGCCGCAGCGTATCGCCATATCCACGTATGTGCCGCCAACAACAACTACTTTAGGTTTGGGGTTCCTTCCCGGCATCGTATCCATTGTCTTAGTCTTTCACAGAACTTCTTCGTGCTAAATTTTACTAATCTTCATGAAAATCCAGTATAGGTGCCCGGTGGCTGAATGCAAAGGTTTTTTTCGGACAATATTCAGCGAAGTCATCCCCATCAGAGAGCTTGCCGCTGAACGTTCTGCCCGGCCAGCCAGCGTTTCAGAACCTCGACGATATAGTCTATCTGCTCCTGCGTGAGGGGCCTGCCCTTCGGGATGTGGTGCCATTTGGCCAGGCAGCCCCGGCAGCAGGTCCCGGTTGCGTGCTGGGCGATAAAAACCGGATGTTTCCGCATAGGCGTCTGTTTGCCGTCATTAGCCGGCTCGGCATCGCCCAGCCGTTTGGTTACAAAATCCCGAGCGTGCTGGAGGATTGTCGCCATACCCTTATCCCTGAAATATTGAGCTTCTTTGCCGGAAAGTCGAAACCGGCTGCGAAACTTCGACCGACCAAGTGCGGCAAATAGCTCATCCATATCACGCATTAGTCATTCCTTATACCTGTCCCGGAAATAGCCAAATGTAATAAAAATCTACGAAAAGGTCAATTTTACATCATAAAACAAAGCATTTTCCTGAAATAGCCGTATTTCCTATATAGGAAAATGCCTGAAATTGAGAAATTTGCTATTGCTTATTTCCTAAAAATACGATATATCCTATATAGGAAATAGTCCAATATCAGGAAAATAACAATGAGGCTTACAGAAGAACAAGTTATTCAATCTCTTAAAAGCATGGGTGAGCAGTATTCCCCATTGATGATAAATAGCCTTGCGGAGCAGGTTTCTATGCCGGATGGATCTCAAGTTGATGCGGTTATTGAGTTCTCAATTCAAAATGGCCCTTCCTTCAAGGCCGTGGCGGAGATTGCACCTGTATCCACTCCGCAGAATATTCTCAGGAGTGCCAGACAGCTTGCTGATTACGTTGGCAAAGAAACAAAATCGAATAGGGTGCCCTTGATGATAGCTCCCTATATAGGCGCAAAACAGGCTAAGATTCTTGCGGATAAAGGAATCTCCTGGATAGACCTGTGCGGGAATATGTCAATCAGGGTTTCAAACCGGATATATATCGAGCGTACCGGCAAGCCCAACCGCTTCCCGGACACCGCTCCAATCAAGAAGATCTTCCAGGGGACATCGTCTCTTGTCAGCAGGGCGCTGCTCTTGCAGCCGGAAGGCTTCGAATCTTTAACAAAGATTACTGACTTTATTACTCAGCGAAGTGGAAAAACCATAATGTTATCAACCGTTTCGAAGGTGCTGAAAAAGCTTGAAGACGAACTCTTGATAAACAGAAGCAAGTCTCTCATCACGGCGGCTAATCCGGAGAAGCTTTTAGAGAGACTCGCCGAAGGCTACAAGAATTCGATGGAACGAAAAAGACGGAACACATACAAATTCGTAATCGAGGGTATTGAACAACTGTCTGGTGGGATCACTGCTCTCAGTAAGGACTATATAGCGTGTGGATTCTATGCGGCGCAAATCAAAGGTATGGCTGTAACGGATCAGAAGGCGATATTTGTAAAAGATATAGAACAGTTTCGAAGAAAGGCTGAGATAAAGTTGGTTTCAGTCATTCCTGACGCAGAATATGGAAACTTCATCGTCACTGAGACTAATGACCCGGGTGTTTGGTTCAATGCTGATTGGCGAATAACCGATTCGGTTGTTGACGATATTGAATTGTATCTTGAGATGATGGTTGATACACCAAGAGGACCGAAGATTGCCGAGCAGCTCAAGCGGCGGATTTTGCAAAAGGCGGATATCAATGGACAAAAGGATAATTGAGCAATTAGCCGAACTGGCGGAATCATTCAACAGGATCGGGCTCAAACCGGTTATCTGTGGCGGTCTGGGTCTCTACCTGTGTTTTCATAAAGCTCAAGGACAAGCGCGGGAAATGATTCGAGTCACGAACGATATCGATTTGATGCTTACACCAACACAGGTCCTCGAACAGGCCGAACGGCGGGCTATCGCTGAAACAATAACCGAGGGTCTTGGATACTTTGTGCGTGAAGGTTGTGAGTATTTTCAATTTACAAAAGAGCCTGATCGGGAACTGGATATACTTTCGCCGCCAGTTGAGGGACTTGAGGTTGATAATTTCAGGGTCAAGATTGTAAAGTCAAAACTGCATGGCCATATTACACCAGAAGCACGTTTCATAGAAGAAGGTTTAAGAACTGTAGCTTTACGAGAATTCCTGCCCGACGATGAACGAGAGCTTAGTCTCGAAGTTCAGGTGCCGTCACCGACGAATCTATTGCTCCTGAAGCTATTTGCGTTTGACGATAGGGACAAAGGCCAAAGTCAGGATTCGGGGCGTGCTCAGGCTCATGCATGGGACATCTATATCACAATTACGTTGGCTACCAGTAGGGGCGATTATCTTGAGGGACAAGATTTTCTGGCGAGGCATAAAGATTCGAAGATAATACAAACCGCCCAATCAATTGTTGGAAGTAAGTTTTCATCTATCGAGCATTCCGGCTGGCACCGTGTGCTCGAATCATCAAATTTTTACCCTGATCTCAACAGGCGGGAAAAAGAAGCTAGGCTGGATAAGGCCAGGCGTCGTCTGCTCAGGTGGTTTGATATTAGCCGAGCCGGCAGTAAGCCTGAGATTATTTGAGTCATTAACATTACCATCACTGAGGCACGCCGGCCGCAGCCATGCAGATTGTGCTTTCTTTGGTGCCGTCGATGTTGATGATGGCGTTTACGTGGTCGTCGTAGAGGGCTCCGATTTCGCATGTGCCGAGGTTCAGGCTGACGGCTGCTAAGGCGAGGTTCTCGGCGATGTGGCCGGCGTCGAGATAGATATATCGGTATGCCCGCTGGCCGTACTTCCATTTGCAGCGTTCGAATACAGCGGTCCAGATAAAGACCGCCGCGGCTGTTGCGCACATGCTCTGGCCGAGTGCCGCGGCAGCGATTTGTTGCCGGAGGTCACGCTGCTCTAATTGTTCGAGGTGATGAGCCCGGATGGAGTAGTGATAGACGCCGGGCTCCAGGGCTTTGACGTTGTTGATGATCACATAGGTCTCTATCGGATACAAAGCCCCCGCTGAAGGTGCCGTGCGGAATTCATAGCCGTCCTCGACTCGTTGGATGCCGGTCGATGCCCATAAGAGATACGCGAGCTGGCCCTTGCTAATTGGCCTGTCCTGGTAATCGCGGATGCTCTTTCGTTGTTTGAGCGTCTTATCCAGGCTCATGGGCTGGCCCGGCTCGAACGCCGGCAGCTCGATCTTCTCGGCCTGTGGATACTCCTTATACAAATCTGGCTTTGCCTCCCAGTTGAGCCTGTGGCCCGGCATTTTTCCCGGATCGTACTTGGTTTCCTTCTGGAAT
>CAZSOR010000338.1:0-5207 GCA_964608395.1 uncultured Pirellulales bacterium | reverse complement strand
CTGCACGGCCACTGCGACGATATTTTCGAGCTGGCCGTCTCGACCGCTTCAGTGCTTTGCGATATGGATTGTCCTGAAGACTATCGGCGGGAACTTGGCTTGAACGAACAAAATATGGAATAACTGCACACAAAAACCGGTCAATGTCATTGCCAGTATTCAAACATCAATCAGCGTCACGATTATTCGTCAATACGGCAGTGACGTCGGAGTTTTGCTTCGGCAGCGTAAATACGAATGTGCTTCCTTTGCCGACTTCGGATTTCACGCAGACACTGCCCCCGTTGGTCTCGACGATCTTTTTCACAATCGAAAGCCCAATGCCGGTATTCTCAACTCCATCGCATGGCGAAAGGGTCTGGAATAACCTAAAAATCCTTTCATAGTGCCTTTTGTCGATTCCGGATCCGTTGTCGGTGACGCTGAATTTCCAGAAGGAATCCCGCTCTACACAACCGATTTTTATTTGCCCTGTGGGCTTGTCCATATATTTTACGGCGTTGCTCAGCAGGTTCTGAAAAACCTGCAGGATCTGGGTTCTTTCGCACATCAGGACGGGCAGTTCATTCTCAACGGTTATTTCAATATTTTCAGGCGGATCAACTCCGGCAATTACTTCTGATAGAACCGTATTCAAATCGACTCGTTGCTTTTTCGCGATATCGTGTCCCACCCTGGAATATCGCAGGATGTCATCGATAAGAGCGCTCATTTGTACTGCTCTTGTAACGAGCAGCCTGACTTTTTCTTTGCCCTGCTCATCGAACTCATCGGCATAGTCCGTCGATAACCAATCGGCCAGAGTTCCGATTGCCCGCAACGGTGTTTTCAAGTCATGAGCTGTTATGTGTGCGAACTCCTGAAGCTCCTCATTCGCCTGGCTCAGCTCCCGGACTGCCGTCTCCAGGTCATTGTTGAGCTTAGCAAGCTCTTCCTCCGCTTTTCTAAGGGCGACCAGCTCTTTTTTGGCCGTGATATCATAGACAACTGCCTGACTCCCATTGATTTCGCCATGGGCGTCTTTGGTATAACTGGGAAAGACAGTAACATATATTTTATTGCCTTTCGAGGTCTTCAGAGTCAACTCTCTGCTTTCAATACTTCTCTTTTGAAGTTCCTGCGAAAACTGGTTTCTTTCTTCCAGATCGAACCAAAACCTTTCCGGCAGAAACGGCTGACCGAGAAGTTCGTCCGGCCCGGAAACCTCCAGGAGTTCCATAAATGCCGGATTAATATAAGTTATTTTCCCATCCAGGTCGGTTTTATAAATATTGCTCTTGGACTCTTCTATTAATCTCAAGCTCTTTTCTTCTTCGGCCTGCAGCTTATTCCTTACCGCCATGAAAATGTCTGTTTGAGTTACGACTCCGCACAAACGTTTATCCTTCATAATAACCAGTCTGCGAATATTCATCTCCTCCATTACCTTGCTGGCACTGAAGACAGAGAAAGCAGGAGGCACACTCGTCACCGGAAAAGACATAACATCTTCCACTCTGGTATTAGCGGGATCCCTTTGCAGCGCGACTACTCGCCCAAGCAGATCTTTTTCCGTAAGAACGCCAACCACATCATCCCCATCCATGACTATAATACAGGATATCTTTCGAGAGGTCATAATTTTCGCCGCCTCTGCCACGCTCGCATTCCTTTGAATACCGGCAATGTCTCGACTCATTATCTCCGAAATATCTCTCCACAGGCCGTAAGATGTCAGGGCTCGAACCAGGTCTGTCTGTGTCACAATTCCAGCTAATTCCTTTCCCTTCAGGATTGGCAGTCGCTTGATATGCTTGACGCCCATAATTTTGCTGGCTTCAAGAACAGACAAATCAGGGGGCACACTTTCCACAGGAGAAGACATGATCTGGCCTAATTTTGTATGATAGATATCTTTACCCTTGTCGCCTACTCTTCTGAGCATGTCCGTCTCGGTAATGATACCTGCTACATTTCCATTGTCCACGACGACCAGACAGGAAATCTTTTTGTCAGACATAATTTTTGCTGCTGAAATCACTATTTCATCCGGGCAGATAGTAGCGACATCTTTGCTCATTACATAGCCTACATTCAACCATGGCCAGGAAGAAATAATCAATCCATCAGACGCTATAGCGCTTGTCTGAATTTCCATTAAATCATTAAGCCTCTTTTCATTCTTCATCAGCTTCTCCCAAACACCCGCTCGTCATATTCTTTCAAAAGCTTTTAAGCTGTCATTCATTGACCCACACATCGAACCGTAGTAATGCGCGTATGCTGCCGGGAGTTCGAAATTTACCGTGCATGTTCACTGCGACATATCCACTAAAACGACCCTACTCGCAGTTTCTAACCCCATCAATTTATCGGCAGACATTAAGCCTATTATTAGCAACAAAAACGCCTGCCTGGAGTATCGCGGATAATCCGGCAAACCGGCTTATGAGTTATTCTTTGACAACCAGGGGCCTTGTGGCAAGTTCTTATAATAGACCGGTTTTCAGGCTCTCCGGCACATCTGGGGGGAAATTCTGCCTCTACCGCAAAAAATAAGCCGATCATAGATTTGTTATTCTTAATAATCATCGATTTTTCATAGCTAAATTACAGGGCTGCTTCCCGAAACAATATGAAAATCCTTCCTTTTTTACATATTTCCGGACCCATTTGGGCACATTTTTCGTTGACAATAACTCCGGCAACATGTATAATTTATCTATAATCAAGGGCGCGTTTTGTGCTGCCCAAACAATAAAACTTGCTCTGGCCGATAACAAGGAGAAATGATGAAGAGCATTTCCGTTTCTGTATGTAAGGTGATTTTAGTTGTTGCTTTGTTGGTTTTGGTTTTCATGCCCTTCGGCTGTAGCATCAGCCAGCCCGGCGAGACCGCCGCTGAAGGCCATAGAAGACATCAGCGCGTTGTCAGAATTAATCAGCAGGAACTGATGGCGGACATAGATAAGGCTCTGCTGATTGACAAGCCCAGCAAACTCACCGATAATAGGATACCGTAATTCTTATCGCTTATATCGTATTGTATATTACGACGTGTTATTTTTTATGCAATACAAATCACTCATGGCGCACGACGAGAACAGCGGTATATGATTTGTGGAAACACTCATCGACATATGACATGACGTCACCCTCGTACGGAACATACGGAATTCTGTAACCAGCAAGAATCCTTGAATCCATCCTTGACTACACCAGTTAAATTTGCTACTCAGGGATATTGTATACCCGAATATTCGTGAGAGCGTCTGGCCTGAGCGAGTATAGTCAGTCGCGTCTCCAGATGGAGATCCCGATCATGCTTGAAATATCGTCAAACCTTCGTATTGTTCTGGTCCAGGAAAATGAAAATGACAGGCTCCTCTTTCGCCGGGCTTTTCAAAAAAGCGATGTCTCCTGCGAAATCATCGAGTGCTCGCGGGCCGAGGAGGCACTCGAACAACTTGGTGCCGACCCGCAGTCATTCGACGTGGTTGCAGTTGACCATAATCTGCCCGGCATCTCCGGCATGGATCTCTGCATGAAACTACTCGATAAAAAGATTTCGACGCCCCTGGTGCTTTTGGCCGAAACGGGCTCCGAACAGTTTGTTGCCGAGGCGCTTAAGGCCGGCGTTCACGACTACATCATCAAGGATCCGAAAGGGGGCTATCTTGAACTGCTGCCCATCTCAATAATAAACATCGTAAGTCGATACGAAAACTGCCGTTATTACAAACAAACCAAGAAAATTATGTATGATAAAAAACAAGCAGCCAGTGCTTTTCTGGAGTCCATTCCCGATACCGCAGGTCTGATCGATACCGATGAAAATGTTCTAATGATTAATAAAGCAGGTGCCGAGAGTTTGGGCAGAAGCATTGATGAGATGATCGGCAAGAATGCCCGTGAGTTCATTCATGAGGATGTCTACGAATTACGGCGATCCAAATGGACGGAGGTCATCCAAACAGGCAAAATAAGCTACTTGGAGGACGAGCGGGATGGAAAATCTTTCGAAACATGGTTTTGTCCCATCTTTGATGCAAAAGGAAAGGTCGTGTCTGTTGCCATCTTCGCTCATGATATTACCAATCATAAAAAAACAGAGAATGCATTGAAGCAGAGCGAGGAGAAATTTCGTTTGGCGATGGAGGTGACTAATGACGCCCTGTGGGACTGGAATATGACAACAAACGAAGTTTATAGAAATCCGCGACATGCAACGATGTTAGGGTATGAATCCCACGAACTGACTGCATCGCAAGATGAATGGGAAAAACGAATTCATCCCGATGACAGGCAAGCCGTACTTCGAAACCTTAATGAGCATATTGCCGGCAAAAAGGACTCTATTGAAATTGAGTATCGCCTCAGGACCAAATCAGACGATTATGTATGGCTTTTAGGCCGTGGGAAAATAGTAGCATACGATAACGACGGCTCGCCGACACGGATGATCGGTACAAATATTGACATCACGGATCGCAAGAAGCAACATAAGCAAGATGAGATTATACTAAAAACCTGTATTGACGGATTTTGGCTGATCGACACTCATGGCCGAATTCTGGAGATCAACGATGCTTACTGCCGCATGTCCGGCTATAGCCGGGATGAACTGCTTAATATGAGCATCCAGAACGTCGAGGCGGCGGAAGCACCGCAGGAAACTTTACAACATATTCAGAGGATTATGGATAAAGGTTTTCATCGTTTCCAATCCCGCCATAGACGGAAGGACGGCACGATTATGGACCTCGATATCAGTGCCAATTATCTGGAGCTTGACGGCGGACGGGTGTTCACATTTTTCCGTGACATCACCGCAACCAAGCAGGCGCAAGAGGAAATCAGAAAGTTCAAAACTATTTCAGACAAAGCGGGTCACGGTGTTGCCATAGCCGACCTTCAAGGTAATCTTATCTATGCGAATGATTCTTTTGGACAGATGCACCAGTACAGCGTAGATGAGTTAATCGGCAAAAACCTTTCTATTTTCCACAACGAAGAGCAAATGGAATACGTGATCCAGTTAAACGATCAGCTTAAACAAAAAGGCAACTACGTAGCCGAGGAGGTATGGCATAAAAAAAGAGACAACACTGTTTTTCCCGCACTGATGAATGCCACACTTGTAAATGATGAAGGTGGAGAACCTTTATTTATAGCCGCCACGGCTATCGATATAACAAAGCACAAGAAGGCAGAGGAGGCGCTGCATA
>CAZSOR010000337.1:0-5291 GCA_964608395.1 uncultured Pirellulales bacterium | reverse complement strand
ATTGCCGGCTGAGCAGTATCATCTGTGCGCCGGCGGCGGCGGCGTTGCCGACGAAATGAATTTTTTCGGCCTGGACCGCTGGCAAAAGACCGATTCGCAGGGCACTGCGCTGACTGATGTAATTTCCAAAAGCGCCGGCTAAAAGGATTCGCTTTACGTCGGAATCTTCAAGGCCGATTTTCTGCTGTAAGAGTTTGATGCCGGCGCGGATGGCGCCTTTTGCTAATTGCATCTCGCGAATGTCTTTTTGAGATAGAAAGACCGGGCTGTTCGCGGCTGCGGTCAGGCGGAAGGCGGGCTGGCCGTCTTGCTCGATGATTCGTGAGAAAATGGCAGGCGGTAGTTTATCCTCCAACGTTTTCGGCTCGACGAAGCGGCCGGTCCCGTTAATGACGCCAAGGTCCAGCATGACGGCGACGGCGTCAATCAGGCCCGAGCCGCAGATCGAGCGGGGCGGGACGTTTCCGATTACATCCAGGTCGATGTCGTCTTCGTTTATAACGACAGCCTCGATTGCGCCATCGAAAGCCCTGCTGCCGCAGGTGATACGTGCTCCTTCCAAGGCGGGGCCGGCGGCGCAGCTTGCTGCGTAGAGTTTGTCTTTCGTGCCGAGAACAATCTCGCCGTTCGTGCCGATATCGACTATCAGCGTCATTTCCTCAGCCGAATCTATATCAGCCGCAAGGGCCACGGCAGTAGTATCGGCCCCTACGTAGCCGGCTATATTCTCTATGGTATAGATATTGCCGGCGGGATTTATCTGTAGGCCCAGCTCGCCGGGAGTCACTTCGTGGGCATCGAGCGAATAGGCCTCGTAAGGCGCCTGGCCGAGCTGGATTATGGGCAGCCCGAGGAAAATGTGGTTCATCGTCGTATTGCCGGCAACACACATTTCGAAGATGTCGTTTGATCCGATGGCGGCTTTTTTGCAGAGTTTCGCGGTCAGGTCGTTTATGCAGTCAATTATGGCCCGTTGCAGCTCGGCGAATTCTTTACCGGTTTGAGCGTATGCGATTCTGCTGACGACGTCGTCACCGAAGCGAGTTTGGGGATTCAGGGCGGCTTGGGTAGCCGGGCATTGGCCGCCGGCCATATCGATTAGCCTGGCGACGACGGTGGTTGTACCGAGATCGACGGCAAGACCAAATATCATGGTGGCCGAACCTTCCCGCAAATACTTTTTATATACGTCGGGCTGAATTTGAGCCTTCGTATCGACACTTTCAGTAAGAATCCGCTGCTCGAAGAATCTGGAGCTGACGGGGATTGTGACTGTAAGATCGCTGTCGATTTTATATTGGCAGGCAAGAACCTCACGTGCGTCCGGCTCAAGATTGACGAGGCATTTCCCGCACGTTCCCTTGCCGCCGCAAACTGTGTTTAGAATGATTCCAGCCTGGCCGGCAGCCTCGATAAGGGTTGCGCCTGAATGAATAAAGATTTGCTTGCCATCTGGCTTGAAAGTGATACTGAAATGCTTCATTTGCCGTGCTGCTTTTGATTTAGTGCATAAATATACTTATGCGTAAATAGGATTGCTTATTTACGCATCAACTCGACCCACGATAGAAAATCTATCGGTGGTTAGCTTATTTTATGCCTAATTTTCCAGCGGGCACGTCTTTTTTTGCTGCCCACTTTGCGTCTGCGTCTCGATTTTGCCATTCATTTCTCCACAAACAATTAAAAATCTTTATCGTAAAGGGGTTTTAAGCTTTTAGAATGTATGGTATTATAAAACAATTAGCAAGTAAAATAAAATTTCAAAAGTCAGGGCAAAAAGTCCGCAGTTCAAAAATCAATGAGCTTTGCGGCACGTTATTATTCGTGATCTTGTCGGAGACGGCGGTTTTTTGCCAATTCAGATTGGAGCGACAAAATGATTCAGTGCAAAGATTGTGAGTTTTGTGAAATCGGTCAGGATGGCAGAAGGAGCTTCAAATGCGATCCGTTCCTCAATATCAAGGAGCCTGAGTGTATCGCCAAATGGCAGCTAATTCGTTTGGATATGCTCGTAGCCAGCTATCAGGGAATGATCAAGTGGTACGGGAAATTAGCACCGCTGCAAGATAAAATTATCAAATACATGCAGCGCGAAATCAACGAGCTTGACGAAACTGAGAACTGGAAACTCGACGTTGACGAAGATGCCGATGAAGATGCGGACGAAGAAATCTTATAATCCCTAATTGAAGCCGGAAGGCTCTGAAGGGGGACTGCAGTACTTTTTATTGCCGAAAAAACCTATAAATGAGCAGATTTAAATGTGCCGAACCATAATTTCTCATTCAGCACATAATTAAATGGCACACTTTTAGGCACCACAAATGTTATCCAAAAACTCGTTTTTTTGGATTTTTGCAATAAATCAGTCGCGGATACCGTCTCTATTTACGTAAAAACGCTTGAATATGGCAAAAAGCAATGACTTAGCCCGGATAATAACTGGCTGCAAAGATGGCGATGCTAAGTGCTTCTCTCAGATTGTTGATATGTATGCAAGCCGGTGTTATGGTTATTTTTACCGATTGACGGGCAATAACGACATAAGTGATGAGTTGCTTAGCGAGCTATTTGTAAAGTTAGTGGAGAAAATCGGTTCGTACAAGGGAGGATCTTTTGAAAGCTGGCTGTTTAAGGTCGCATCTAACATTTTTCACGACCATTTACGTAGTAAGCAGCGGCGGAAAAAATTGATCGAAGTCCAAATAACTGAATTCGAGTCCGGAACAATAGAACCAAAGCAGTCCGACGGCGAGTTGACTGACAAACTGCAGATTCAACTCGGAAGGATGGACGAAGATACGAGAGAACTGATAATGTTGCGTTTCTATTCACAATTAAGTTTCAAGGAAATAGCACAGAAGCGGTCCGAGCCGATAGGCACAACCCTGGCAAAAACGCACCGTGCGCTCAAAAAACTGCGACAGTTAATGGAGGGCTAAATATTATGGAAAATCGAAATCGTGAGAATTTAAGAGAGCTATTCGAAAAATTCTTCGATGCCGAACAGGCCGAAAGCTGCGTTGAGGACATTCAAAAGGCCGAACAGATATTTCGCGAGCATCCCGCGCCCGAGCCGGATGATATGCTCATAGCCAATATTAAGGCCGAAATAGCCATGCGCCTGCAGGCCGCAAGAGCGCACCGTTTCAGGCGAATCATCTACGAAGTCGTGGGCGCCGCAGCGGCAATCCTTATCGTAGCGACAGTAAGTCTGCAATTATTTCAAAAAGACGCTCCACAAAATATAGATTTTATTCAAGCCTCGCTCATACCGACGGAAATTTGGATAAGCAACGATATTGCCGCTGACGATGAGGATCTGGTGGTTTTTACCGCTCAAATTGAGCAAATCGAAGACGAGGTGATGGCCTTACAGTCGGGCGAGGACACCGGCAACGGCGACAGCACCATAGCAGAGTTGGAGATGGAACTAATAGAAATTAATAGCGATTTCTGGAAGGGGTAAGACAGATGGATAAAAGTCGCGCAATTATTTTTATTTTAGCGATGGCGGCAGTACTTGCTGTAAGCACTCGCCCCTGTGTCGGGAACCAGAAAGATGAGCAAAGCATCTTCACCGAAGAAGAGAATAGAGGGCCAAGGCAGGGACCAAGACCGGGATTCGGACCGGGACGAGGACCCGGGCGAGAAAGATTCGAACTTACGGACGAGGAAATCGATCGCATTATGGAGGGCTTGAAACAACGCTCTCCGGAGAAGGCAAAGGAACTTGCAGAGCTGCGAAAAAAGGACCCCGAAAAATTCAGAGAGGAGCTTGGAAGACACGCCCGCGAGGAGTTTCGCAAAGTCGTAGGAGAACGGATAGAGAAATGGCAGGCAGAAAGGAGAGCTAAGTTTCTCGAATGGCTTGCGAAGAATGTGCCCGAGGAAGCGGACGAATTAGCTAAATTGAAGGAGAGGAATCCCAATCTCTACGGCCAGAAGTATGAGTTGGTCTGGAAAAAATACGGGCGGGTCTACAATGAGAGCAGGAGAAGTCCCGAATTAGCCGAAGTTCTTATCGAAGATTTACGGCTGCAAAAAAGGCGAGATCAACTGCTCGGCAAAATTAATGCCGCCAAAAGCCGGAGTGAAAAGCAAAAGCTTACCGAAGAACTTCAAGAGGTGGTAGGGAACAGGTATGACCTGATTGTCGCACGAAAACAAATCGCGTACGCACGGCTTCTCAAATGGCTCGATGAGCTGCAGAATCGAATCAAGGAAAGCAGGGACGACATTCGCAAAGCCCAGGATGCCAAAGTCAAGGCGGAAAATGTCAAGAAAAGAACACAGGAATTGCTTGAAGAAAAGAAAGGATTCAACTGGGACTGAGATTATTGAAATAATCTTTGATGGCCGACAATTCGGAACCGGCTAACGATAACACATTCAACCGTGCCTGGATAGAGGCACAGATCCACAGTTACCCCGCATTCACATGCGGGTTTTTTTACAAATCACGATTTTTTCACATTTTCTTCAGAGTGCCCTATTGTCTAATTCCGATCACTCCGGTCTGCCGATCTGCTACGGGACGTCTCCGTCGTAAACAGCTCTCGCTGGACAAAGATCGCGATGTAGTGATTCGTGCCGGTCATCAGCTCGCAGCGTACTGAAATCCACCCGGCCTCCTCGGCCTGCTGGATAAGCAGTCCCGGGGACCAGGCGTGCTCCCTTCCTCGTCCGCTGCCGAGCGCCGGATTCATCTCAATCACACAAAGCCGGCCGGTAGGCTTGATTACCTTTCGCAAATGACGCAGATAATCCACATGACTGCCTTCATTCAAGTGGTGGTAGGTCTTGGAGAGGAAAGCAAGGTCGCAGGAGTTCTCAGGCAAAGCGGTGCCGTCCAGCGGAGAAAGATAAGGCTTGATTTGCGGCACGTTAGCGAGCTTTTCCTTCATATCATCAACTTTTCTCTGCCCGACCTCCGAGGCGTGAATAACGCCCTCAACGCCAACGAATTTGGCCATCTGCCGTGACCAGAAGCCGTCGCCGGCCCCGATATCCACCACGACGTCGCCGCTTTTGAGATCCAGTTCCTTCATAACGTAATCGCTCTTTTGGCGGTAGGGATAGCCGCCACTGCCGCCATAAGCGTGTTGTTTGGCATCGACAACGCGCGTGCTCTGATCCGAGTTGGCATAGACCGCTGCCGGGGCGGCTATCAGAATTAGCCATACGAGTAAACTAATGCGGTTGAACATGGTCGGACTCCTTATTCGCTTGAGATTCTAATTCACCCCCGCTCAGCGGCGCCGCCGAGCCCCATGTGCAAAAGAATA
>CAZSOR010000336.1:0-5336 GCA_964608395.1 uncultured Pirellulales bacterium | reverse complement strand
GTTCTGGAACTATGTAATGAGACATGGATGCACACTATGTTAAGCGAGCACCCGGCTAAATGAGCGTAAGTATCTATATGGAAGGGTATTATGAAGAATTTCATGCTTTGAAGGCGGCGAAAAACAAAGCCAATTCAAAGCCAAACAAACCCAATATTATTTAGCCCCCAGATTTATCTGGGGGTTGAAAACCCAAGTTGAAAAAACAAACCCAATTTTTGAAAGGACATAATGACGCTATGCCAGTAATGACAATGGTTTATGGAGATCATAGTGGGCCAAGGCGGCTAGAAAACAAAGCCAATTCAAAGCCAATCAAAGCCAATTCGGTTATTTTAACGCCGAGAACGCCGAGTGCTCGGAGTATTTGATAAGTAAAGACTCACGTGTGTGTATCTGGCTACAGACTATGTAATTACAGACTCTGTTTCCTCTGCGTTCTCCGCGGACTCTGCGGTTAAAGGAGAAATGCCAATCAAAGCCTGCCCTGAGCGCAGCCGAATGGGCCAATTCCAGCAGAGCCGTCTGGTAAATTGGCTAAATTGGACGTAAAGCGAGACCATCGGCATTCCACTGCGAACGATCTGAAAGATCTCGTGTGAAACTAAAAAAGCAGCTTTGATATTTTTTTTGAAAGACCGGCTGTATATATGCTATTACAAAGGCATAAATCTGCAGTGGTGCCAACGCAAAATAAGTCGAATGCAGCCTCGTGGTCAGGCATCTATCCCGTAAGCTTTGAGAACACCTTTCACCTTATGGTATCTCGGCCTTAAAAATCGAAACAATTTAGAAGACATGTATTCACTGGAGTGCACACATAACAATTGATTTAGATTTGCACTTCCCTTGAGAAAACTTGCATAGACACGCAAGCCATAAGGCAGAGCAAAAAATCTCAATGGATAAGGCATCGAATTCCAGACAACATTTAACAATCCCGTCCACCCAATTTTATCGTAGATGCTGTTCCTCTTCACTCCTTTAACCATAACCCTGGACTCCTTCCATCGTAACTACTTGAAATTTCCTGTTTCAAACACTCCTCTACACTTATGAGTCTTTCAGCTTCGCTAATTAAACCATTGCACCAATGCTATTTTTGCATTTTAGACTCATGTGTACGACCATTTGATATTTATCAATATATAAATTCGCTGTCAAGAAATATTGTTGAATATTGCGGCAAATAACATTAATATTTTCGGACTATGACTTAATGGAAGAGTAGGAAGGCACAACAAGGCCTTTGCATTTAGCCTATTTTATCACCCCTCTATGCTTAAACTGGCAAGTGAAATATCAGAATATCAACTATTTTGCATTTGGACGTTCTGTTTAAGGACATCCAGCTTGCTACGGATCTCTTCAGACATTTTACTGTTTGGAAAATCGTCGATAATATGCTGCCCGATTTCGAGCGCGCCGACCCATCTTTTTTCGGCTACGGCGATGGCAAATTGCACACCTAAGTTGTGAAGTTTGGTGCGGAAGACATCTCTTGCCGCTTCCTGAAGGGCTAATCCTTCATTCGGAGTAAGATACTGGTCAAGCTCTTTCAGAACCTCCAGGCTGCGATCTGTTTCCTGGTTTTGTATAGCATCATCCCACACAGCAAGCAATATCCTTTTACGCTCCTGCTTCTTATCAAGTAGTTTTTGTCTCATCGTTTTTGCCTGCTCATTATCCGGATTAGCCTTAATGAGCCCTTCAATCTGGGCACTAGCCCTGCCCCACTGACAATCATCCAGCAGCTTATCTATATGCGCCATGACCTGACTTAGCCGTTCCTGGTCGGTTGCATCATGGTAGCGGCTGGTCTGTACTCTTAGCTGTTCAGAAAGATCCTTGTATTCCGGCCGTTTAGAAATTTCATTAATTATTTCTTCGGCGGCAATAAAATCCTGCTGCTGGAGCTTATCAAATACGGCCTCCCGCAAAGACTGCCTATCCGCATCACGGAATGCGATCGCCTTGGCTGTTTCGCTTACGCGTGTACTATGATTAATTTGCGCCAGCCCTGAGCTGATCTTTTCCATGGCTTTTGTAACTTCCTCAAGTTTAGCACTGTTATCTCGAAGCGCATCGAGTATCTTGAAGACTCTCGATAGCATTGCCAGAAGCGCGCTGATAAACACCAACGCACCAAGTATAAATACGAGCTGGCTCAGCGAATCGGTTTGGGATTTCTGGAAAATGTTGGTAAAAAGAGTCAGTATTACCACAATTGCAAATGCGACACAAATAACCACTACATGCCATTTGAATCGCCGAAAAAAACCGTCATTTTCAGAGCTCATGGCATTCCTCTTGAAAAAAATGACTTTTCACAGCTTATATCTAATAAGCTATAATACAATAAAATCTTTTCTTTGTCAACAATTGAAAAATTGCAATACGCAAAAAACATAGTTTTGCCCAAAAACAGGGCGGTTAATCGTTATTTACAACACTTTTTAGTGGATTTTTCGAGGGTAATAGATATGAAAGCTATTAAAAGAATATTAGTTTTATTGGCGGCCATAATGGTTTCAACTAACTCATTAGCGATTGATAATCAGACAGCAAAAGAAAATATGAACGAAAAAATCATCGTTGATGGGAATAACAAGTTTGCCCTGGAGCTTTTCGCGAAATTACAAAGCACGAAAGGAAATCTGTTTTTCTCGCCCTATAGTATCTCAACAGCCCTGGCAATGGCTCATGCCGGCGCTCGTAATGAAACAGAATCACAAATGGCCGGAGTGCTGCATTTTCCTATTTCTGCGAATCGAAGAACGGACTCATCATCGAAGCCCTTGCTGGACAAACAGCAATTCGCTTCGTCATTTGGAAACATTATAAAAGACCTGAACAACAGAGGCCAAAAAGGAGGTTATACCTTAACTGTCGCCAATGCCCTTTGGGGCCAGAAGAATTACGGATTTCTTGAGGATTTTCTGGAGCTTATTGAAACCAGCTATGACGGACGGCTCAACGAAGTGGATTTTGTAAGAGCCGCGGAAACCGCACGCAAAACTATCAATGCCTGGGTAGAAAAAAAGACCAATGACAAGATTAAAAATCTTATCAACGAAGGCGTTCTGGATTCAATGACCCGGTTGGTTCTGACAAATGCCATTTACTTTAAGGGCAACTGGGCAAGGCAATTCAAAGAAAACAGGACTAAGGACTCAACTTTTACTCTTGCCGACGGCCACAAGATTGACGTTGCAACAATGAACCAAAAAGCGGAATTCGGCTATATGGAAACCGATACCTTCCAGGCTCTCGAATTACCCTATGTAGATGAAGAACTTTCGATGGTTATTTTGCTCCCAAAACAATTTGACGCTCTGGACGAATTCGAGAAAATGCTCACGCCTGATAATCTAACACAATGGCTGGCCAAAATTCACAAACGCGAAATCGTGGTTTTTGTTCCGAAGTTCAAGATGACAAGCCAGTTTAGTCTGGCTTCCGTGCTTAAATCGATGGGAATGAAAGATGCTTTTTCATCGGGCGCAGATTTTTCCGGGATAAATGGTAAAAGAGATCTCTTCATCTCGGCGGTCATCCACAAAGCCTACGTCGAGGTCAACGAGGAAGGCACAGAAGCGGCAGCGGCTACAGGAGTAGTGATGAGGCTGACATCGATTGGACCGGCCCCGATTCCGGTTTTTCGCGCGGACCATCCATTTTTGTTTTTGATTCGCGACAATCTGACAGGCAGCACTTTATTCATCGGCCGAGTCGCAAATCCGAAAGCTTAACGTGTAGCCTGCTCCTTAAAGTAGTGGGCATACTAACGGTCAGCAGCTTTCCCAGCGTTAGATTGCATCGATCTGACTCCAAAACATTATCCGAATGCTTACACCACCAGAGACCACATTAGATCATCATCTACCATCTAATATCTTTAATCCTTCTGCAGCCGATTGCTGCGCCCATTCGTAAGATGGGTACGAGCCAACAACTTCCTGGAAAGACGCCCTGCTCATATCGGGCTCGCCCAGATTATAGTAAGACCATCCTCTGGTAATAAGGACCTGAGCGCAAACCTCTGGTTGATCCCTGAACTCGGAAAGAATGCGATCGCTTTCAACGACAGCCCTTCGGGGATCCCTGAGATACAACTCGTAGATCCGGGCGATACCTGAGCGGGCTTTAGCACATGCCTGCCTATCGTCGGGGAACCATTTGCACACAGCCTGAAAAACATGAACCTCCTTCTTCCACATTCGCAGGCCACCGCTGCCCCATGTGTTTATCGCATAGAGCCTCTGCTCTTCACCGGTAGACATCTTCTCTATACCGTTGAGATCTGTGCCCAACCAGTCGGGCGGTAGTTCTGCTTGCTGCCACGTCTTTGCCGGTGTATGGCTGTTCAAAATCATCAGTACAATCACCGGACCAGCAAATGCAAAGTTCATCAGTACGTGCAGCGCAATGGGGCTCCAGATGGTCTTTCGCCATTCGTATACCCCGGCCAGAACCATTCCGGAGATAAAGATAGTAAGCAAGTATATGACATTGGTCTCCGGCATACGATAATGTAATAAAACAAAAACCGTAGCCTGCAGCACTACTGCTATTATGGGTGCCATGCGCCTTCGCAACGCATTGTACAGGAGACCTCGAAAAAGCAGCTCCTCGGCGACAGGACCGATGGTGAACATCGGAACCAGCAGTAGATACAATCGCGCATCATTCGGTGCGTCGCGCAATCCCGAAAGCACAAAGCTTTCTTCGACCACACTACCGGTCACGTTGTAGAGAATGACCATAAAAAGCCACTCCACCAAGATGAGACTAACAGCAAGCGGAATTGCAAGACCTGATTCCTTCAGCACGAGGCCAACTTCAGGCCACCGCAGCATATCTCTTTTATGCGCAATCCACAGCGGGAAAAAAAACATCCAACCGAACATTAATATCCAGAGCGCTACACCAACTGTATAGACCAAGTAGATCAGTCCGACGAGGCTCAGCACGTAGAACACAACTCGGAAGATGGCGATAACGCCCAGCCCAATGCAGCAATCCCTGAGCGACCATGGGATCTGGCGAAATGTATCCCGGCGTTCTTCGTCCGGAATCGCCGCAAGATGCAGCTCTGCTTGCCCTATGTCAGGTTCGTTCATTGATCTGATTCCAAAGAATCATTCATCCGCGTATCCCATGCTCTATCATCCGCTCAACCGAAGGAATATATTCTATTTCAACCCGAGTTTTTGGCCCTTTTCCAACAGGGCGATTGATTCGTCTATTCTTCGCTTTTTTGTTTCCGGCCTTTTTGCAGCGGCGATCCAGCCGATATAATGCTTTCGATAAGATGGTGCGAGCTTATCGAAGTT
>CAZSOR010000335.1:0-5365 GCA_964608395.1 uncultured Pirellulales bacterium | reverse complement strand
ATGCCGATTGTACGTACAGGCGTAACTATATCCGGCACCGGTTGTTGCCGGCGTTACAACAAGACTATTCCGATTCGATTGTGGAACAGCTCTCGCAATTGGCCTCGTCGGCGCACAGGTACTACGGCGTGGTTTGCAGTCGCGCGGATGAGCTGTGGCCTTCTCTGGCTGATAGCGATGCGGAGAAAACCGTGCTGAACTTGAAGCTGTTTCTGGCCGAGCCGCAACCGGTAAAAGTCGAGCTGATTCGGCGAAGTTTGGCCAATATCGGCTCCGGCGAGAGAAAATTGACGCAGGGACATTATGAAGGCATACTGCAACTGGCGGGGCAAAATGTCACCGGCAAAAAAATGGAATTGCCGGGCGGATTTGTTGTCTGGCGGGAATATGGAAATTTAATTTTTTCAAATCGTGGGGTGGGGCTTGGCTCTCCGACAGGAGCCCCGAGGACTGGTAGGATGGGCAACTCGTTTGCCCATGCTGCATCTGAAACCGCATGGGCAGGGGAACCTGCCCATCCTACGACTAAAGCCCATGCTGCATCTGTTGAAATTCCTGGGCAGATAACGTTTGAAAAATATTCAATACAGGCGATTGTTCTCGAAAAGAATGAAGTTGATTTTGAAAAATTCAAGGCCGCCAAAACCGATTCGATTGAGTGGTTCGATCTGGATAAAACAAAACCGCCGCTTATCGTTCGCAGTCGCCGGGCCGGCGACAGGTTTGTCCCTCTGGGTCAAAGCGCAGAAAAGAAGCTCGGCAAATTCCTGACCGCCCAGCGGATCCCGCACGGGATTCGCAGAGATGTGCTTGTTGTCGACGACGGAGAAAAGATCATCTGGGTCTGGCCGGTTCGAATCAGTGAGCAAGCCAAGGTTACCGGCGAAACTCGAAAAATCTTTCAATTGCAGATAACCGCTCTCAACCCTTAGCAGCGTATTGCGTTGTCCTTGAGAGAATCGGTTGATAG
This sequence comes from uncultured Pirellulales bacterium, assembly GCA_964608395.1. Classification (GTDB taxonomy): domain Bacteria; phylum Planctomycetota; class Phycisphaerae; order Sedimentisphaerales; family Anaerobacaceae; genus JAFGPJ01. The sequence goes on along the minus strand of CAZSOR010000335.1, from coordinate 4,395 downwards.
AATAGGAGCGGATCAATAGAATTCAGCATGGGCTGAGCCTGAATTAGAAACTAACAGGAACGGAGAAAAAATGATGGGCACAACTGATTATACGCGTCGAAGTTTTCTGAAAGTCCTTGTCGCCGGAATGGCGTCACTGGCGATACCGGGCGTTTTGAGGGCCGGTCGGAAGGCCGGAAACAAACCTAATTTCGTTATCATTTTCACCGATGATCAGGGCTACCAGGATGTCGGTTGTTTTGGATCGCCTTCGATCAAGACGCCGAACCTGGACCGAATGGCTGCCGAGGGGATGCGGTTCACGGACTTTTATTCGGCTGCTTCGGTCTGTTCGCCCTCGCGGGCGGCGCTGCTGACCGGCTGTTATCCGCCGCGAGTCGGCATTACCAACGTCTTGTTCCCGAGGGACAATATCGGCCTGAATCCGGAAGAACAAACAATCGCCGACATACTCAAGGGCCGGGGTTACGTCACCGCCTGTATCGGCAAGTGGCATCTGGGCCATCTGCCGGAGTTTCTGCCGACCAGCAACGGCTTCGATTCCTATTTCGGCATTCCGTACTCCAATGATATGGATGGTGTCGAAGGCAAGGATAAGAATCTCGACCGGGCATGGCGGCAGAAGGATTACTCGCCGTGGAACGTGCCGCTGATGCGCGATGAAGAAATTATCGAGCGCCCGGCGGACCAGACAACGTTAATCGAACGCTACACCGAAGAAGCCGTCAAGTTTATTCGCAGCAGCAGGGACAAGCCCTTCTTCCTGTATCTGCCGCATACGATGCCGCACATTCCGCTGTTCGTCTCGGACGAGTTTCACGTCGAGGACGTTCAGAAGGCGTACAAGGCAACCATCGAGCAGATCGACTCGGTGATCGGCCGGGTCCTTGCGGCTCTGAAAGACGCCGGTGTGGATAAAAACACGCTCGTGGTCTTTACCAGCGACAACGGCCCATGGCTGGGCAAGAAACATCACGGCGGCTGCGCTCTTCCGCTGCGGGACGGCAAGTTTTCCACCTACGAAGGCGGCATGCGCGAACCGTGCATTATGCGCTGGCCGGCTAAAATTCCCGCCGGCAAGGTATGTAGCAAACTCTGCGGCACGATTGACCTGCTGCCGACGTTTGCGCAGTTGGCCGGCGCTGAAATTCCCGCCGACCGTGTGATCGACGGCAGGGACATCTGGCCCCTGATGGAAGGCAGGCCGGGCGCCGGCTCGCCGCACGAAGCATATTTCTATTACAGGGGCAACAACCTCGACGCGGTCCGCAGCGGAAAATGGAAGCTCCGCCGCGTTAAAAAGAAAACCGAACTGTACGATCTTGAAGCTGATATCAGCGAGACGAACAACCTTGCCGATAAGCATCCTGAAATCGTCAAACGCCTGGCCGGCCTGATGGAAGAATTTAATCGCGAGCTAAAGGCAAACGCTCGCCCGGCCGGCAAGAGTGAATAACAGCAATAATCTGTAAATGGAAAGGCAGGAATATAAATATGAGCAGTCTATATAATTCACGTCGCGATTTTCTAAAGGCAATGGGATTGGGCGCTGCGTCGCTGGCTTTTGCCGGATGCGCGAACGCCTCTGAGCCGTTTGGAAGCGGGGCTTCGAAGGCCCGGCCGAATATTCTTTTTTGCCTGGCCGACGACTGGTCCTGGCCTCACGCGAGCATTGGCGGCGACAAGGTCGTAAAGACTCCGACGTTCGATCGGGTCGCGCGGCAGGGCGTGCTGTTCGAGAATGCGTTTGTTTCGGCGCCGTCTTGCACACCTTCGCGTGGGGCGATTCTGACCGGGCAGTGGCACTGGCGTCTGGAAGAGGGCGCCAATCTCTGGAGCACGCTTGGGGCCAAGTTCGCCGTGTATCCGGACCTGCTGGAAGAGGCCGGCTATCACGTCGGTTATACCCGCAAGGGCTGGGGTCCCGGTCGGGATGCGCCGGGCGGTCGGAAGCGGAATCCCGCCGGGCCGCGTTTCAAAAACTTCCGGGAATTTATGAAAGCCCGGCCTCAGGGCAAGCCGTTCTGCTTTTGGTTCGGCAGCACCGACCCGCATCGAGCGTATAAATGGCAGTCCGGCATAAAGAGCGGGATGAAGCTCGAAGATGTTGAAGTGCCGGCGTGTTTTCCGGACAGCGAAGAAGTCCGCACCGATATCTGCGACTACTACTGGGAGGTTCAGCGATTCGACAGCGAAGTCGGTGATTTGCTGAAAATGCTCGAAGAGACCGGCGAGCTTGACAATACGCTTGTTGTTATTTCCGGCGACAACGGGCTGCCGTTCCCACGCTGCAAGAGCAACCTTTACGATACGGGGACAAACGTCCCGCTGGCGGTTCGCTGGCCCGCAGCCGTTCAGGGCGGCAGGGCAGTTGAAGATTTCATAAGCCTCTCCGATCTGGCGCCGACGTTTCTGGAGGCGGCCGGATTGAAACCGCCTGCGGAGATGACCGCTCGCAGTTTCCTGGATATTCTGCGCTCGGGCAAGTCCGGCCGGGTGGATGCAAGACGCGACCACGTTCTGACGGGCAAAGAGCGTCACGTAGTCTGCCAGGAGACCGGCACTGGCGGCTATCCGATGCGGGCGATACGGACGCATGATTTCCTGTATATTCGCAATTTCAAGCCGGAGCGTTGGCCCGCTGGCGATCCTAAGGGTTACGCTAAGCCGACGGAGATAAATGTTGCCCGTCCGCTCGGCACGCATTACGGGTATGGTGACGTTGACGCGGCACCCACAAAATCTTACATGCTGAAATATCGTGACGATCCGAAGGTCAAGAGATTGTTCGAGCTGGGCTTCGGAAAGCGTCCGGCCGAGGAACTGTACGATCTGGACAAGGATCCCGACCAGTTGGACAACATCGCCGGCAAGGTCGAATACGCCAGGATTAAAAAGAAACTTGCTACGGCTTTGATGGCCGAGTTGAAGGCCACGAAAGACCCGCGTGTCATGGGTAAGGGCGATGTGTTCGATCAGTATCCTTACTACGGAAGCTTGCCCAGGAAATAGTCTGTCTGGGCGAGAAAAAACATGAAAAAGCCGAGCCGAATTGGCCCGGCTTTTTCATGTCAGTCACTCAGAAAGATTCACTTAGGCAGATCTTCCGGTGCCACGTCTTTGACGCTCAAGTCGCCGTAGATGACGTGGTAAGTCTGCGAGCCAGTCGGCTGGTACCAGAAGATTGGCGTTTCGGCGTCACCGTAGCTTACGTTCTCGCCGGCATACCGCCAGTTGCTCTCGGCAGGTAATTGTGTCACGAACATTATGCCGCGATACATCAGCGTCGCTTCAGCGTGTCGCTCCTGCTGCGATGTTTCGCCCTCGCCGAACTTGCCTTGCTTTATCATCTCCGCAGTAACCTTTGGCAATTCTATAGGGTTGAATGTCGGTGGGAACGTGCCGTCTTTTGTCCAGGTAGACCACATTTGCAGGTATGCTATCAGGTCCTGTTCAGTTACTGTGGAAACATCCGCCTGGACTTCCAGACGCGTAAAACCCTCCGGCGGCACCAGGCTAAAGAGCGAGTCGTCGAGTTCGGCATTAAACTGAAAATCGGTCATGATTGTGTTCATGCCCGGAGAGTTCGTGTACTCTATTTCCACGCGAACGAGCTGTGTCGTTTGCGAGTCGACCCAGACGGTATTGATCATATCCCCTTGGGTGACACGGAAACCTTCAAGCACTCTGCCGTCAATTTCTTTCTCTCCGAGCGCCTCATCAGCCTGATCGGGAAGCGTTCTTAATTTTTCAACGACTATGAAAGGATCCTGAACTGTGTCGTGCTGATAGTTCGATGCCTCGAAGTCGATACACTCTTGTTTAGGTGGCCAGAGGGTAATACCTTTGTTCTGGTTCCAATCAATAACATTTATGTAACCATCTACGGTTGTTGTTCGCATGTATCCGGGTTCTTTAAATGCCATCTGTAGCCGTAAAGTCGGCATACTTTCGACAGGCGTGCGAGTCACAACGCTATAAGTCATCGTGCGGGCGTTGGCCAGTTGCTCAACAATGTCTGCAAACGCGACACTTGCTCCGTCACCGCCGAACTGGTGTATGCCTACAAATACGGCAATAATTATCACCGCTGCCGCGGCCATTCTTGTTATTTTACTTTTCATAATAGTTCTCCATGTATCAGGCACAAACACGCCTGGTTTCTGTTTTTCTTTTTCGTCCAGCGCCTGCAGGACATTGCCAAGGACCCTGTCGTGCGTCTCGGGGCTGGTTTTGTAACGTAGTTTCTTGATTAACTTTTCAATATTCTCTGACGGCCTCATTTTTCCACCTCACCATTCAGGGTTGACCGCAATTTATTCAGTCCGTAGCGGTACCGACTTTGAACTGTTTTGGTCGAAACATTCTGCAATTCGGCTATCTGTCGAAATCTCA
>CAZSOR010000334.1:0-5365 GCA_964608395.1 uncultured Pirellulales bacterium | reverse complement strand
GTCAGGTCGTCCCGGAATTTGAGTGTCACAGAGTGCGTCCCGATTTCCTTGATATGTTCGGGCAATTGCACAATCTCATCACGGACTTCGAATCCCTGCTCGCGCAGGTTCGCGGCGATCTGCCGCTCATTGACCGAACCGAACAAATGCCCCTGCTCGTTCGCCTTGGCGGCGACAACGGCCTCTGCCCCTTCGATCGCTTTGACCGCCTCTTCGAGTCGTTTGCCGTCAAGTTTGCGCTGCTCGGCGTGCCTGGCTTTCTCTTCGGCTATGGATCGAATGCTGGCCTCGTTGGCAATCTTCGCAAGACCCTGCGGGAGCAAATAATTTCTCGCATATCCGGTTTTGACTTCGACAACGTCTCCAAGCCAGCCAAGTCTGTCAATATCTTCACAAAGCAATACTTTCATATGTCATACCTCGTATCTCGTGAATGCAGTCACGAGTCAACAATCAAGCGGTGAACGGCAATAATGCCATATACCTGGCGCGTTTAATAGCTCTTTTTGACTTTCTTTGACAGCTCGCGCAGTTTCCGCTGCGCTTACGCGAGTATATTTTGCCGCGATTGGTCAGAAGCTTCTGCAGAGTCCCGATGTCTTTGTAGTCTACGTATTTTATGCCCCTTCTGCAAAAACGACATTGAGTCTGATCGCGGGCCCCAACAAAACCTGGTTTTCTTCTGTTGTTATCAGTTCTTCTTTGCATCCTTTACCTCATACAATTGAATATTTTCTATTGTCTATTTACTATTGTAACGAATTTGAGAATTTGTTTCTGACTTTTCAATAGTCAATAGTAAATAGACAATAATCAATTAAAACGGTATATCATCTTCACCTGTCTGCTGTGGTCCCTGGGATCCCTGGGAATTCATACTGCCCGTGTTTTGGCGTGTTTGGCCTGAACCGCCGCCTCCGCCTCCGCCTCCGCCGCCGCCGGAGATAAACTCGAAATTCTCAACAGTAACTCTCAGCTTACTGCGTTTCGAGCCATCCTGGGCCTCCCAGCTATCGAACGTCAGGCGTCCTTCAACAAACAGAGGATTTCCCCTCTTGCAATACTTGTTGATAACCTCGGCTCTCTTGCCGAACATCCTGCAGTCCACAAAGCAGGTTTCTTCACGCTGACTGCCGTCCTGTCCGGTCCACCTGCGATTCGTAGCCATCCCGAAATCGACTACCGCCGTCTGGTTCGGCGTATATGACAACTGGGGGTCACGGGTCAAATTTCCCATCAGCAAAACTCTGTTAAAATTAGCCATACTTAACTCTTCTTTCTGTGTTAATCGTCCGATGAAACTTTTGGCTGAGAGTCTTGCGGCTCTTCAGCCTCAACTTCTTCAGCCTGTCCGGCATCTTCTGCTTTCCTGGTTTCTTCCGGCTTCTCTGTTTCTTCGGCCTGCGCGGTTTCCCCAGCCTGCTCGGTTTCCACGGCCTGCTCAGCATCCTCTGCTGTCTTAGCTTCGTCTACTATCTGGGCTTGCTCTGCTGCCGGTTCTTCCGGTTGATCGCTCTGCTCGCTTACTTCAGCCTCCGGCGGCTGTTTAGCAACGGCTTTTTCCTTTTCAGTCTTTGTCGCAGGAGTATCTCTCTCGATATCCTCTTTTGTCATCTGTTCGGTGCTGAGAATCAGAACCCGAATAACATCTTCCGAAAGCTGAACGTCCTTTTCAATACCCTGGATTTTCTGGCCTTCAGCCTTGAAATAACAAAGCATATACGTCCCTCTCGATGTCCTTTTAATATCGTAGGCCAGCCTTCTATCGTCCCATTTTCTCATCGAGACAATCTCAGCCTCGGCTCTATCAAGTATCTTTTTGATAGCTGCGTTAACTCCGTCCCAATCCGATGCCGCCTTGCCTGAATCGACAAGAAACATACCTTCGTATAATTTTTTCTCTGCGATAGTTTCCAAGCTAATTACCTCCCATTAAATTACATGCCGGCTTTTAGTTTTATCGCCTTACACGTAACTGACAATGGTTACTCACTATAATTATTAAACTTATTCATCGCTGTCTCGATACCATATTCGATCCAGCACAATACTGCATTCCGCGCCCGTTCTATCGCCTCGGCCAGCAGCGGTTTTTCGTCCTCTTGTGGCTTAGCGAGGACATAACCGACGGCATCTGCCTCAGCACATCGCCCGATACCGACTCGACAACGGGCAAACTCATTCGTTCCGAGCTTCTGTATAATATCCGCCAGCCCGTTATGTCCGCCGGCCGAACCTTTATACCTAAGGCGAATTCTTCCCGGCTCAATATCCATATCGTCGGTTACTACGATTAACTCGCCGATATTGAGCTTGTAGAAACCGGTTGCCGTCGCTACAGCCTGGCCGCTGCGGTTCATATACTGCCACGGCTTTAACAATATTAACTTGTTATCTGCAAATTCGCCCAAGCCGAAGCGAGAGCCGAATTTTCTTTTTCTTACGTCTATGCCTAACTCTTGAGCCAGCGAATCAATGACCTTAAATCCGGTATTGTGTCTTGTATCAATATACTTGTCGTCAGGATTGCCCAGCCCGACGACCATTCTCATATCGTCCATTGTTCACTTTTGTCCGGCCCGGTTCATTTTTTTTCCTGATCTTCGCCGGCCTCAGGTTCCTTTGTCTCGCCTATAACCTCTGGAGCAGCCGGCATCTCCTCTTCAACCTCCTCGGTACTCTTGGCGGCGGCAACCAAATGGCACGTGACTAAAAGAGTATCCGGCGAGCTTACCAGGCTTATGCCGTCCGGAAGCTCAATGTCGCGGGCATACAGGTTGTCACCTACATGCACATCTTTTATCGAGACAACGATTGTTTCCGGAATGTCGGATACCCTGCACTCAATTTCCAGATGATCTGTTTGTTCCTCGATAATACCGCTTTCGTGAGTGCCGGCGGCCGTGCCTTTCAGTTCAATCGGTACTGTCACCTTCACCCTTTCGGCTACATTGACCCGCATTAAATCCACGTGAATTATGTTTTTTCCCAGATGGTCGTACTGCAGTTCTTTTACAATTGTCTTTTCTTTCTTTTTGCCGATCTGTATATCTATCAGTCGTTGTCCGTGATGCAGTCCTTCGGTGAAGTTGTGTGCATCCAAAGAGATAGCTGCCGACTCCTTCTTGTGGCCATACACAATAGCAGGGATTCTGCCTTGTTCACGTACCTTCCGAACGGTTTTTGAGCCGGTTTGTTCTCGAACTTCAGCTTTTAAAAGTAACGTTTTTTTCATGTCCCGTATCCTGATCAAATATTGTTAAACATGTTACTAACGGATTCGTTTCTGTGAATTCTCTTTATTGCTTCACCTAACATGGAAGCTACGCTTAAAACCTTGATATTGCTGATCTTTTTAGACGTCTTGTTGTGGGGTATCGTATCGGTAACTACCACTTGGTCGATAGGCGTTTTGGCCAGCCTGTCCAACGCCTGCGGGGCAAAAACGCCATGCGTGGCGCCGACATACACCTTTTCGGCCCCACGTTCCTTGACCAGATTGACGGCACTGCAGACCGTCCCGGCAGTGGCAATAATATCGTCGCACATCAGAATGTTTCTGCCGCGGACCTCGCCGATGATTTCCCGAGCTTCCACCTTGCTGCCGCTCAGGCGTCTTTTGTGTACAATCGCCAGATCTCCGCCGAGTTGTGTCGCGTATCTGGACGCTGTTTTCATATTACCCACGTCCGGCGAGACAACCGTCAGATTATTGATCTTCAAATCCCGGAAATATTTGCTTAAAACCAAGTCACCTGCCAGGTGGTCAACCGGTATATCGAAAAATCCCTGAAGCTGATGTGCGTGCAGATCAATCGCCAGGACCCTGGAGGCACCGGCGGTGGTAATCATGTTTGCCACCAGTTTTGCCGTGATTGGCACACGCCCCTCGTCTTTTCTGTCCTGCCGGGCGTAGCCGAAGTATGGAATAACCGCAGTTACCCGGCTGGCACTGGCCCTTCGCAGGCAGTCCAGAAAGATTAATAGCTCGACCAGGTGCTCATCGACAGGATCACATGTCGACTGCACGACATAGCAATCTCTCCCGCGAACATCATCTTCCACCCTTATGGCTTTTTCCCCGTCCGGAAAACGTTCGATCTTTGCGCCGCCCAGCGGAATCCCCAGATAATTGCAAACATCGCTGGCTAATGCAGGATTACTGCTGCCGGAAAATATCTTCAGATTGTCATTAAGAAACATCTGTCTTGGCCTTTCCGCTCAATTTGTTTCCACTTCCCTGTGAAACCACCGTTCCGGCACTTACGTTTGAGCCGTCTTTCAACTCAAGGGGCGCTATCAATACGGTGCCGGAACCAATATAGCAGTTATCGCCTATGTTTGTCAGGTTAACTTTTTCGCCGTCGAAATTTGCCGTGATTGAGCTGGCCCCGAAATTAACATTTTTTCCCACCGTTGCGTCACCGATATAGCTGTGGTGGCGGGCTCGAACGCCATCGTCCAAAGTCGAGTTCTTAACTTCGGTATAAACGCCCAATACGACATCGTTTTTCAGGACCGTTCCGTGCCTTAAATAGGCGAACGGCCCGACCCGGCAGCCCTGACCGATTTTGACTTGACCGTGAATATATGTGAATGGCTCAATCACGGTGTCCTGTCCGATTTGCGCCCTTGCATCGATCCATGTATTGTCGGGGTCGACTATTGTCACGCCGTCTTCCATTAAATGCCGTTGAATTCTCCGCTGCATAATTTTGCTCGCCGCACTGAGTTGTGCCCTGCTGTTGATGCCTATAGCCTCGTCGGGCGGAACAGCCGTAATGGCCTCGACCTTGTGACCTGTCCCAATTATGCCGGAGACAGCGTCGGTCAGATAATACTCTTTTTTGACGTTTTCAGGCTTCACTCTCTCTATCGCTTCGAAGAGAACCTGATTATCGAAAAGATAATTACTCGGATTGATTTCTTTGATCTTCAACTGTTCCGGGTTGCAGTCGCTGTCTTCGACAATTCCCTGCATATTGCCGTACGTATCGCGGATGATTCGCCCATATCCGGCCGGGTCTTCGAGAACCGCCGTGGCCAGCGTCGCCGCCGATTGTCCCGACTCGTGCTTGTCTATAAGCTTTTTCAGTGTTTGGGCTCGAATTGAGGGCCCGTCGCCGCAGAGTACCAGCGTCTGGCCCTGGAAATCCTTAAGATGTTCCTTACAGCACGAAACCGCATGGGCGGTCCCTAATTGCTCATCCTGTCGGACCCAGACAATATCGTCGGCTCCGGCGAATTTCTTTTTGATCTCGTCAGCGGAAAAACCAACCACGACATAGATTTTTTTTATCCCGATCTTACGGCAGGCATCGAGCACATAGGCCAGCATAGGCCGGCCGCAGACTTCGTGCAGCAC
>CAZSOR010000333.1:0-5374 GCA_964608395.1 uncultured Pirellulales bacterium | reverse complement strand
GCTACAAAAAAAAGGCGGGCCATGAAACGAGCCTCCTGGATGAACATAAGCTCAAAGCCCTGCTCGATTTAATGATCGAGACGATGATCGCCGAGGCGGTACTGCCGATCGCCGCCACCGGTTTCTTCGGACACCTTCACGGCACGGATTTCCTCCTGATGATCCACCGAAAAGCCGAATGGCTAAACAAAAACCGCGATAAACTCACAAAGCTCATTTCCGGCCAATAACCGCCGGGAGCGCAGAGATCGTCGAGAAGGGCACGAAGAACACAGAGAAAACCAATAATCATTAGTAAATAATCAATAATCAATTATAAAGGCCGCGGATTCCGCAGATTACGCAGATTTTAGCCACAGAGAATCCAGAGAACTAAGAGAAATATCAAATACAATAGCCAATAGTAAATAGAAAATAGTCAATTATAAAAGCCTCTGTCTCCAACTTGGGCGTAAACTGTATTCTGTCTCTCCCGTAAGGGATGGCTTGCGCCACTGTATCCACCTTGGGTGTAAACTGTCTGCTATTTTTTTACGGGCTGCGAGCGACAAAATACGCATTTCCGCTCTTTAATTAGGTATTTCTCCGGCCGGAACAGCTATATGAAAAAAAAATTTAAAATATTTCAATTTTACTATCTACATTTTGCCCCTGAGATTCGCTATGTAATATAAAGGGAAAATGATGAATGTGGAGTAACAGATATGTATGGATACGTTTCAGACAATAACAAAGCGGCAGCGGACGGAATCTTTCTCGATGAAGGCGAAGAATTCGAGCAATTGATAGCCGAATACCCGGAGCACCAGGTTTACCTGTTTGCCGGTACCGAGGTCGATATGGCCCTGTTCGTCGCCCCCGGCGTCTCGGCAATGCTGATAGAAAAAAGAGACTCGCCGGACAAGAGCTTTTAAAGACTGCGTACAGCGTGTAACATGGTTTCCTTCATCCTGAGCGGAGTCGAAGGAGCGTGCAGCGTATAGCGTGCCGCGTGGTTCGTGATTGGATTAATTGTGATTCTCAATGCCTGTCATTCCTGCGGAAGCAGGAATCCAGATGAGATACCAAATAAGAAGTTTTTCCTGTTTTTGTGCCTTTACAGATTAAAGCTCAAGAGCGGAAAACCTTGTCGAAATAGCGAAACGAAGTATTTGTGATGTGTCGACTGTATCATGAGTAATGTGCTGGACGGACATGGGAAGGGGATTTCTCTTGAAACGTTAAGCCGTGTTGGGTATTTTATAGCAGCTAAATTCTTACGGAGCCTGTTATTGTTATGCACGGATTGCTCGAGCTAACTCACCAACGTCTTGGTTGGCCTACGAGACAAGACATAATGACGCCCAAGGGGGCCGGCCCAGGGTATATTGCCCGCTTATCCAAGCGCAAGCTGGAAACGTCAATTAAACGGCATAATGTTAATGTTAATGTGGGTGTGTTAGCGGCTAACCCTCGCTCGAACAAGACGGAAGATCCTCTTGCCATTGTCTGCGATTTTGCGAGCAAAATTCCTGATAAAGTCTTGCGAGAGACACACAGGCTAGCATGGAGCTTCTCGCGCTCTCCGATGTTGATTACCGTTGAGCCAAACATAGTGAGAGTCTGGACGTGTTGGAAACGACCAGTAGAGCCTGACGAAGACATTCAGAAATTGTGCGTGGAAACCTTGCAAGCAGATTTGTCTCGGAGATTTTCGTTATCAGAACAAGCGGCAAAAGCGTTGCAATGGGTAGAGCTGGCTTCGGGAAATTTCTTCAGGAATCCACGATATTCGAGTTACTTTCACCGGGATCAACGGGCGGATCAGTTGATGCTTGTGGACTTAAGGGAGCTTCGTCAGAAACTTCTGGATGCCGAGTTGCCTGAAGATATCTGTCACGATCTAATCGCAAGAATAATCTTCATAGAATTTCTATTTCAACGCAAAGACTCACAAGGGAATGCCGCGCTCAGCGACAACGTCCTTGCTAGTCTCTATGAGAAACGTGTCTTGTCAAAACTTCATAAAGACCTGACTAGCATTTTGGAAAATCACAGGGAGACCTACCAATTCTTTGGAGAACTGAATAACAGGTTTAATGGAGACCTCTTTCCAGGCAAGGGTGAAACGCCCAAAGAGAGAGAAGAGGATTGGAGGGACGAGAAGCGGCAGGTGAGGGCAGACCCTCATTTGAAGCTGCTGGCGAAATTTGTGAGTGGGAAAATGGAAATGAAGACAGGCCAGCTTTGCTTGTGGAGGAGATACGCATTCGATGCTATTCCGCTTGAATTCATCAGCAGCATCTACGAGGAGTTTGCAAAAGAGGATGGATCAGGGGTACACTATACGCCGGGGCACATTGTCGACTTTATGCTTGATTCGGTACTTCCGTGGGATAGTACAGATTGGGATATCAAGATTCTGGATCCAGCATGTGGATCGGGAATATTCTTGGTGAAGGCTTACCAGCGGCTGGTGCATCGATGGCGGCAGGCACATGGGCCTGAGCGCAAGCCTGGCGCGCAATTACTCAGAGGATTATTGGAGAATAATCTTTTTGGCACAGATATAAATGAGCATGCAGTACGTGTAGCATCGTTCAGTCTGTACCTTGCTATGTGTGACGAACTGGAACCCAGATATGTTTGGCGGAGTGTCAAATTTCCACGTTTACGTGAGAAGAGATTGGTTGGATCCGATTTCTTCGCGGAAGACAAAGATGGATTTCGGACAAGTCAGGACAGCGGTATCTACGACCTGGTCATGGGGAACGCGCCTTGGGGCTATGCCACGGAGACTGAAGCGGGTAAAAGATGGGCTAGGATATGGGGCTGGTCGATACCCAACCGAAATTTGGGTCCGCTTTTCCTATGTAAATCTGCGGATCTGACTAAGCCGGGCGGGATTGTCATGATGCTCCAACCAGCAGGGGCGGTTCTTTTCAATCGAGATTTTACGGCAGAAAGGTTCCGTCAACGATTGTTCCGCGAGTATAAGGTAGATGAAGTCGTGAATCTTTCTATCTTGAGATTTGGATTATTCAGAAATGCAATTTCACCTGCTTGCGTTGTCAGGATGAAACCAGATCCGCCGGACGGTGTGCCCATTACATACGTGTGTCCAAAGCCGAGCCGAACGAAAGAGGATGATTTAAGATTCGTTATCGAGCCGAGTGACGAAAATCAGGTTTTCGCCGATGAGGCGATAAAGATGCCAGAGATATGGTCCACTCTAATTTGGGGTAGCAGGAGAGACGTCGAGCTAATAAAACGGCTGGGCGAAATGGTCACACTTGGAAAGATAGTCGAGAAGAAGGATATTCGAAAGGGAATAGTGAGAGGTGGGAGAGAGATTGAGGAAAAACCTGAGCTTGTCGGTAGAAAGATTATTGAAGATCGGGATTTTCCAAAAGGAACATTTCTGAGGTTGAAATCAGCCAATCTTCGGGACAATCCGAATCCATGTATTAAGAAGGGCGAAGGAAAAAATCTGAGACCTTTCATTCCGCCACAACTCATTTTAAAGAAGTCTTGGAAAACAGAGACGCGAAGATTTCACGGTGTGATCGTGGACCAGTCAATTGACGAACCTGGGGTAATTTGTTCTCAGAGCTACGTCACCGTTCACATTCCGGAAGCAAAGAGAAAATGGCTTGAAGGCGCCTGTCTTATGTTCAATAGTATATTATCAGTATACTATATGTACCTTACGAGCGGTCGATGTGCGGCTTATATTCCAGAGGCTTTGAAGAAAGAGATTCTATGTTTACCTGTAGTAGGTGTTGACAGAGCAACAATGGAGGCAGTTGAGGATTTCGAAGAAGTGGACCATCTAATACGTAAGATTTTTTGTATACGGGAGGCTGAATGGGTATTGGTCGATGACTTTTTCAATTATACATTGCAGGATTTCAAGGGAGATATAAATTCAGCGGGCCGACAACCAACTCATGCAGTGGATGGGAGACAAACAGAAGCAGAGAACGAATCAGTTTTAGTGGCGTATTGCGACTATTTCACCCGTGTGCTTCGAGCTGGATTCGGAGGGGACAAGCAAATATCAGCCACAATCTTCAGGGAAGAAAGTGAGACTTCCGTGCCTGTACGCTTGGTTGGCGTGCATCTTGAGACACCAGGGAAATCGTTTATCCGTGTGGAAGGTATTGACTCGCCTTTTTTGATTGAACGATTAAAGAAGCTGGATACAAAGTTTTTGAAATCTACAAACCGTCCTACGGATGGAGGCATCTTTTATCAGCGCGTCGCTCGTGTATACGACAACATGTTAATCGGCGGAAGTAATGTCCCGACCGTTTTTATCGTAAAGCCAGACCAAGTGCGCTATTGGACGCGGTCTATGGCCATGAGGGATGCAGATGAAGTAGCGGGAGACATCATGCTTTGGCGGGAAGCATCCTGCTCCAAGTGAAATGTTGAGGGAGAGATAGTTGACTGGAAGACAAACTTACTCGGAAAGACGCTGGCCGGATACACCGGAATTCAATTCGGTAATCGATAGGTGGAGAGCTGCTGGCTCGGTCACCCTTTTAAGTTTTATATGGAAGGCATACGACGGATTTTGTGAGGTGTATCTGTCGGAGATTGACTGCTTAATGGAGGACGAAGATTTGGAGAGGAATGTGACTCAACTGCTTGAGCCGAAGATCCGGGAAGCTATGACTGGTTATGAACCTTTCTATGTTCAGCATGGTCCCTATGAACGTGAGAGCCGGGCTGTCGCACCTGCACAACCTCCTCAATATGATATTGCCTTTGTACTACGCAGTAATCCAAGAGTAAAGTGGCCGTTGGAAGCAAAGGTGTTGAGGACGGGAGGACGTGTGTCGGAGTACATCAACGAAATACGGGCGAATTTTATGACATGTCGATATGCGCCTTTCTCCAACGAAGCAGCTATGCTTGGCTATCTGTTGGAGGGTGATTCTAATGTTGCGTTCAAGAAGATTGCGGAGAAGGGCGGTTGGAAACTTAGCCCGCACATATGTTTTCTTGATCGGAAACATAGAACTTCAGACCATGATCGCGAAGTTCCGGAGGGAAGGCCGTATCCGATGCATTTTCGTTTACACCACCTAATTTTTCAACTGCGCTCAGGATGATGACGAGGGTTAATCCGGGAAATTTAGTATAAGTAAAACTCGGGACAGACTTTGTAATTGACTATTTACGATTGACCTTTGTCATTGATTATCTACTATTTACACTTTATTATTTCTCTGAGTCCTCAGTGTTCTCTGTGGCCAATTCAATTGACTATTTTCTATTTTCTATTTACTATTGCTCTGCGGTTAATTTAATTTACGATTCACGGAACAAGTATAAAGGAGAAAAGCATGGAATCTGTTCTTGGATTTTTTGGGCCGGGTCCGGCGGA
>CAZSOR010000332.1:0-5385 GCA_964608395.1 uncultured Pirellulales bacterium | reverse complement strand
TATCAGGGCTGGTCGAATGACTTGGCTAAAGTGTTACTTTCGTAATTTGCCTTGATCCTTCGCCCAAATGCTTCATCCGACTCGATATACCCGCTGTCCTGGAGGACTTTGCAGCCGATCGGGTACTTTAATTTAGCGAAAATCCAGGGCATGCCGGTGATTTTATCGATATTTACAAAAGTCTCGCTATATCCGAAAGTACCTTTAAGAATAACATGTGGAGCAGAAAGGCTTGAGCCGTTGATTACGTGTATATATCCGAAACCGGCAACGATTATAATGGCTGCCGCCAACAGCACGACGGCTGCTGCTATTTTAGGCCATTTCCTTCGTTGCTTTACTCGATTAATTAATATCGGCGCCTCAGAATGCTGTAAAGTATCCGCCCTATTGCTGGTATTTTCGTCGCTTTTATTACCGAGCACCCGGAGACTCTTGTCGACTGCCGGACGGACGGTTTTGCCATTGGATTCCGAAGGTACCGGGACAAAACGAGTACCGCACTTGCGGCATTGTATAGACGTGGATATGAGTAAATAATGAAGATATTGAACCGATTTGCATTTTGGACAGCGGCATTTAAATGTATTCAATTGATATTGTCTTTTTCTCATTGCACAAGCATGCCGGATTTAGGGCAGGTCTCCTCAATAGAATGGTCAAATACTGTTTTTCTTACACTATCGACTATGTAATTATCGGACGATTCCTCGTGAAACTTTACTTTTTTTGAGACTTGACGAATATTTTTTACGGTTTATTCACAGCAGCAGGCGAGCAAAGGGCAACGGCTAAAAACGCCAAGACCCGGCTTGTAAATGTCACTGCATTATTGTGTAATATTTGACGGAGATCCATGCTATCCCGCGCGAGCGATGAAACAAAGGCTCAGCAGAAAAATCAGAAGACGGCAAGAAAAATACGCACTTTAGTATCTATGCTTGAACGAGATTCTCTGATAAAATCTTCACGACGCTCGTCTTCTGAAGAAAGGAGCTTCGCAATGGCGTTCAAAGCGATTTATAAACAATTCATAACAGCATGTCCGGAACTTGTTTAAGGAGATGGAAATGAAACGGAAATTAAAGCAGCCAAAGTCGATTAAGAAGAGGCGTTCCAGGAAAGCCGGTGCGCCGCCCGGAACGCTTGTGCATATTGGTGAAAAAATGGCCGAAAACATTCGGATTACCTACCTCGACTATGACGAAAAGGATATGGTCGAGAAACAGGTCTCAAAGATCGAAGAATGCTTTCCGTTCAAGAGCACGCCGACAGTTACCTGGATCAATATCGAAGGCCTTCACGATGTCGAAACGATCGAGAAACTCGGCAAGGAATTTGACCTTCACCCTCTAATGCTCGAAGATATTCTGCACACGGAACAACGCCCGAAGATCGAGGATTTCGAAAAATATCTCTTTATCGTGCTCAGAATGCTCAGCTACAACTCCGAGACGCAGGCCGTTGAAAGCGAACAACTGAGTCTCGTTCTTGGCCCGAACTATGTGATTTCTTTGCAGGAGCGCGTTGGGGATATCTTCGATCCGATTCGAGAACGCATCCGAAACGCCAAGGGCCGCATCCGGAAGATGGGTCCTGATTATCTTTGCTACTCTCTTGTCGACGCCATCGTAGACAATTACTTTAGCATACTGGAAAAGGTCGGCGAAAAAATCGAGTCGATGGAGGAAGAGCTTGTTACCGAACCGACGGAGAGCATATTACAGCAGATCCACTCTATGAAAAGGGAGATGATATCGTTGCGCAGGTCCGTTTGGCCTTTGCGGGAATTAATCAGCGGCTTGCAGCGAAACGAATCGGCGCTCATTCAGGAATCGACCGGAATCTACCTGCGAGACGTCTACGACCACACGATACAGGTGATAGATACGGTCGAGAGCTTTCGCGACATGGTTTCGGGAATGCTCGACATTTATCTATCGAGTATCAGCAACAGAATGAACGCCGTGATGAAAGTCTTAACGATTATTGCCACAATATTCATTCCATTGACGTTTATCGCCGGGATCTACGGAATGAATTTCGAGAACATGCCGGAACTCAAGCAGTGGTGGGGCTATCCGCTTGTCTGGATTGTGATGACCGTAGTGGCAGCGATAATGTTGGTGTACTTCAGAAAAAAGAAGTGGCTATGAAAACAGGCTTTAGTCAACCTCGACCACCTTACGCGAGGCGGCGGATTCATAACAGGCGGTTAGGATCTTCTGGCTTCGCAGGCCAACCTGGCCGCTTATGGCCGGCTCATGGTCTTCGGTAATCGCTCGGCTGAACTCTTCGATCTCAGCCTGATAAGTATTTACCGGCTCAGGCTCGATTGCCATACCTTGAGCCGCCGACCTGGCCTGCTGTGCATCGTAATCCCCGCCGTCCTGTTCCAGAAACGCCGCCATCCGGCCGGCTGGCCCCTGGCCGATAGTCCCATCGGCTAATATCGAGCCTTTCGAGCCGTAGAGTTCGAGCACGTTTTTGCTGCTGTTGTCGGGGATGCAGAAGAACGTATCGACAGTCGCCAAAGCACCATTTTCAAAGAACAGCATTGCCGTTGCACTGTCTTCGGATTTATAGTTATGGACGCTATTGTTGATAAAACAACTGACCCTGGCAATCCTTCCGAAGAACATTTCCAGCAGATCGATGCAGTGCCCTCCCATGTCGATCAGCGACCCGCCGCCGCCGGTTGCAGGATCCTGGCGCCAAGCACCTTCGATAGGCGGATACCAGCACGAAAGCTGGGCACGCGCATAGACCGGCCGGCCGAGTCTGCCTTCTTTTATGAGCCGAAGGGCCTTTTGGTGCTGGGCGACAAAACGCATCATAAACGCGCAGCCAAGTTTAACACTCCTTTGCCGGCACAGCTCGATCATGTTCTCGGCCTCGGCAACCGTCATTCCAAGAGGTTTCTCGCAGAGAACATGCTTTCCGGCTTCGGCGCAGGCTCGAACCTGCTCGGCGTGAACATGGGCGGGCGTAGCGACATAAATGGCATCAACGTCAGTCTCGAGCAGTTCGTTAATACTTGCCGCCTGTTCGGCGCCATACTCTTTGGCCACCTCAGCATTCGCCTGCTGATTGATATCGAAAACCGCAGACAACTCGGCATTCCGTGCCTTGGTAATGCCCTCGGGAATCGTTCTTCTTCCGGCAATCCCGCCCGAGCCGATTACACCCCATTTGAGCTTTTTGGACATAGTAGTAATCCTTTTCCTTTTCTATTTCGAATAGGCCTTTATTACCTTAGCCAGAGCGCAGCCTATCTGCCGACAATCTTCTTCGGTATAGGTTGGAAATGCAAAACAGGTAAACGTATGGCTCTGATGCCAGACGGCGTTGGGTACCTCCACTTTACTATAGTCAACGCTTTCCGGATCGGTGTACTCTTTGGACGTGAAAGGAAAGCCGCTCCTGCCGAAGGAATTGTGTTGCTTATAAGCCTTTTCAGTATGACACTGCGGCCAAAATACTTTCCAGCTCGGGGCGCCTTCCGCAGCACAGGCGGCAACAAATTGGTCGATGTCACATGTCATATTTTCAATGTCGAGAGAAAACGCCATGACGTACCAGCCGTTCCGGCGTTCTTCTGTGTCAATCGGTGTATATATGACCCGGGGCAAATCTTTTATCGAATCGATTATGATATGCGCATTGCGTCTGCGGTTGGGAAGATTCCAGGTATCAATCCGTTCGAGTTCCGCCAGCCCGATAGCCGACTGCATCTCGGTCATGCGATAGTTCCAGCCTACCATGTTATGAATATAAGGCAGTCGCTGCTCCAGCTCCAGCAGGCCCAACCGCTTCTTGACGTCATAGCCGTGGTCACGAAAGCTTCGTGCCTGCCATGCCAGATCTTCGTCGTCAGTGGTCACCATGCCGCCCTCGCCGCCGGTGGTAAACGTCTTGTTTTGACAGAAGCTGCACGCGGCGATGTCACCGAGGGTGCCGGTCTTTTTACCTTTATAGGAACCGCCAAAAGCCTCGGCATTATCCTCGACGATAAAGAGATTATGTTTCTTTGCAAAGTCAAGGATACCGTCCATGTCACAGACGTTGCCGTAAAGATGCACGGGCATTATCGCCCTGGTCCGCTCGTTTACGAGCTTCTCGGCCGATTCGATACTTATACAATGGTCGTCGATATTGACATCGGCGAACCGCGGCACAGCTCCGGCCTGAACTATCGAGAAGCTGCTGGCGATAAAAGTATAGCTCGGCACAATTACTTCGTCGCCCGGGCCGATTCCAAGAGCACTCAGCGCGATGTGGAGAGCCGCAGTTCCACTCGATGCGCTGATGGCGTATTTACTGCCCTGCCAGACAGCAAATTCTCGCTCGAATTCCATACCCTTCGGCCCGGTCCAGTAATTAACCTTGCCCGACCTGAGTACCTCCTGCACGGCACTGATCGCCTTTTCATTAAACTGAGGCCACCCGGCCAATTTATTTGTCACCGATTTGGGACCTCCGTCGATGGCCAACTTTTCTGCCATTTAAATGTCCTTTCAAATAATTTCTCAAAGGAAATGGTATCACTTCACTCGAACTCCTGCAAACAAGTTTCCTCTCATAAACATTGTCGAAGATATGGAATGATTGACATCAGCCGGTCCAAAATTTATATTCAGCTAAAGTTAGGAGAATTATCATGGTTAAGAAAGCTATATTTGTCATATTTCTATTTATTGTCTTTGCAGGATACCAAAACTGCAACGCGCAGGGAATTTTCTTCAGAGAGCATTGGGCTGAATTTGATGCTGAGATAAGCAATTCCAGGGGAAGAATGCTGCGGGTAAATGACGCCGAGCTAAGCCTCCACGAAATCTATGGCAAAAGGCCGGAGGCTTTGACTAACGGCTTTACACTGATTAACGTACCGGAGGATTTGTTCGGACTGACGCGGGCGGACTTGTATCTCGAAGTCTGGGGCGGCCATCCCGGCACTGTCAACAAACGCTTTATCGTCAATGGAAAACAAACCTATCCGCTCGGTGACGACGGCACAGAAGAGGACCATTGCGTCTATTCTTATCCTGAGATTCCACTCAAAGTGGAGCACCTTGTCAGCGGCCAAAACGCGATGCAGTTCGCGTGTAACCGGGGCAAAACCTTCTGGGGACATTTTATCATCGACGAAGCCGCCGTTCGCTGTTACCTCAAGCCCGACCATCCGGACCTGATAAAAAACAATCTGCAGGACTTCGAGGCCCGCGTGCAATTGCAGCCGCCCGGCTCGACACTGCCGGACCGTGTGAATATAAGATTGTCTTATCCCGAGCGTTACGAGAAATCAATAATCTCAGTCGAGTATTTCGGCAGGTACGAAGGCTTCGACGATAACGGCAACAAACTCGATAATGACTGGCACGGCTA
>CAZSOR010000331.1:2828-5457 GCA_964608395.1 uncultured Pirellulales bacterium | reverse complement strand
TAAAACCAGATTGGCAAATGCAGAAAACCGGCAATCATAAAAACCCAGGGGTGGAGAATGTAGGCCGTTAACGGATTCATCCCGGCCGGTCGTACGATCAGGCTCCACGCACGATACTTACGCACGTCCATGATATAATACAACGCCGCCCACGTCAGCGTAGTCAGGGATGCACAATAAAAACACCACGCCGGCGTTGCTCGTATCTTATTAATGCCGAAAAGCGGATCGAACAGCATCGCAGCTATTGCCAGACCGACACCGTACGTGATGGCCCATCGTAAGCGTTCGGAATGTGTCCGGATCCGCGAGCCGGGCAGCAGAATGGCGCCCAGGCAGCAGCCCGCCATCGAAATCGATGCGAGCGAGCCTAATGATTCTCCGATGGATACGTGTGCGCCGATACCCTCGACAAGCCGTTCGATTTGTCTGATAGCCGGTGCTGCCCACGCCAGCCATGCCCTCGAATCGACACGTGAGAACAGCCCTTCATGATCGGCCACGTAGAGCATTGCGAGCAGCCCTGCTGCACCGATCAGCCATTCTCGCCGCCGCCCCAGAGCCAGATAAATCAGCGACGTCACCAGGTACGCCCAGCCGATCAGACCCAGAATGCCCCACCACGAATGACGCAGCCAGATAGTGTCACTCTGATCGAAGATCGGCCCAAGGATCAGGTGCTTGCCGTCAGCCGTACGATAGACCAGCGCCAGTACGGCGAGAGCAACAAAACCGCTTACTCGGACAATCGTAAAAATTTTTCGCCTGCGTTCCGGGCCTTCCGGTACTGCCAGAAAGGCTATGAAAATAGCCGGATAAGCCAGCAGGCCCCATAAGCCCCGGTATCCCGGATTGTGCTGCTCCATATTGACCATCAGCACACCCATTACAAGAAGAGCCAGAGTTCGTAACAGGACCCTGGCCAGAAGTCGTTTCCTCGACATGCCGCGGGCGAGCGCCCGGCCCAGGGCCAGCGGAATCGACATGCCCATAATGAACAGAAAGGCGGGAAAAACCACGTCCGGCAATGTCATGCCGTCGGCCCGGGCACTCACGTGCTTAAGCCATGCCGGCGCCGCTTTGACGCCCGAGACATCGTTGACAAAGATCATCAACAGAATCACCAGGCCCCGCAGCGCATCGACCGAGGCAATTCGCTCCATCGGCCCGGCCGGCGATAATTCCTGCTCAAAGCTGTCGATATCTACCGGCACGTTCGTCTCAGGTTGGGGGCTCCCGCTGTTATTGTCCATGTCAATTTTTCTCGGCCTTTTCGAGCGGTTGTTTGAGCAGCTTGAGCCCCTCGACGAGTGAGGGAAATTCGCTCCATTTTTTACGGCCGCTCCACGTTGTGAAAAGGTGGCCCAGCATATTCGGATGCTTCCGGTCCCGGCTGTACTGAATCAACGCCTTGGTGGCATCGACATTTTTCCACCCGCCCGGCAACACGCGGAAGCCCTTTTCCAGAAACATCGGCACCGATGGATAACTGTCCCGAAGCTCATAGTGCCAGTCGCACATGATGATGTCTTTGGGAACCATATCCACCGCCGGGGCCGTCCCGTTCATGGAAGCCTCCCATTTGCCATATTTATAAACCTTGCCGTCAATAAACCGGTCGCCCCACATCAGCATTTCCACGCCGCGACGCTTGACCAGGTGCTCGTGCAAATCGTTCACCGCTTTGGCAAACACTTTGGCGGGGTCTTTGCCCTTCGTGGACGGCGAGTGTTCCGAACCGATAAGAAAGACCTCGTCCATACCCACGTGCATGGCATCGGCATTAAACGCATCGATCAACTCATCGAGCATGGGCAATACGATTTCATAGACCTTCGGATTGAGCGGGTCCCATTCACGGCAGTAAAGCCCTTCATTACCGTCGAATGCGCCCGGCGTCAAATCCAGTTCAGGATATTTCGTGAGCAGTGGGAAGGTCTGTTTCGACCAGGATTGATGCCCCAGGCATGAGAACTGGGGAATGAGCCGAATGCCGTGCTCGCGGCAGGTTTTTACCAGCCTGCGCGCCCCATCGCGCGTAATGGGCGTCCGGCCCATGCGAAGCTCGGGATGCGATTTATACTCGAATCCGAAGTTGACTTCGAGTATCAATACATTGACACCCATCTCCGCGAGTCCCGGAATGTCTTTTGCAAGGCCCTTGAGCGCCTCATCTGAGCGATAATTTAGCAGATGGAGTCCGCGCCATTGCCCCGGGGCGGGATTCAAAGGGGCCTTTGTCTGGCCAGCACAGCCTGAAGTGTTGATAGCGATCAGTCCGAATAGCATCGCAATACAGAGTGATTTTGATAGCCGCATGTCAATTCTCCTTGTTACCTTGATTCATGTTTAAACCGGTTTGGCGAGAATATCTTATCAGACATGTAATCGTCTTTCAAATACTTATATTGATGAACTTCTTACTCAGTATGTTTCGGATAAGACGAGCATCTGATTTTCTTTGAATCATATATTTCGTTGTGCTATTATCGTTCTCGCCTGCTTTGGGCCAGAGAAGTAATTTAAGGAGAATCGTCATGCGCATCATATTATACTTGTTATTGCTTGCGAGCTTCCTTCCTGCTGCCGTTTCTTGCCGCCAGGCGCCCGACTCCGGGCAAAGAACCGC
>CAZSOR010000331.1:0-2728 GCA_964608395.1 uncultured Pirellulales bacterium | reverse complement strand
AACCGGGCAGCCAAAATTATTCTGCCCGATGGGACGTACAGGAAGGACAATGCCGGAACTGACGTTCTGATCGAGGTCCCAAACACGGATTCGGGGATATTTCTCCGCGGCCGGCACAAATCCCAGGTAAACATCTGGTGCTGGCCGGTCGGTTCGGGTGAGGTGTGGGGCTATCGTACCGATCCGGCGTTTTCGCCCGAGGTCCGCGCCGGTGTGACACCGAAGGTCTGGGCTGACCGGCCAATCGGTAAATGGAACACTTTTCATATCATCATGAAGGCAGACCGCCTGACGGTGGCACTCAACGGCTGGCTAATCCTCGATAACGCCCTGCTGCCCGGCGTCCCGGCCGAGGGGCCGATTGCGCTGCAGCATCATGGCGACCGGAAGGACGAAGAATGGGGAGCGTCACTCCTACAGTTTCGCCGCATTTTCATCAAGCAGTTGAATCCGCCGCTAAGCCAGTGAAAGGCAATGTTCGAAAGGTAAGCAAAATGAGACCATTATTACAGAAATCGTTTGTCATCATCGTATGTATCGCCGCGTTTGTAGTCCCGGGAATGTGCCAGGACGGCGCTGCGGTCCGATTGGGCGATGGAGTCAAGGCCGTCTGGGATATTGAGAAAGCGTATCGCCAGTCAACGCCCACGCGTGAGCGGATATGCATCAACGGCCTGTGGCGCTGGCAGCCGGCCGACGAGGAAACGAACACCGTGCCCGACGAGAAGTGGGGCTATTTCAAGGTCCCGGGGAGCTGGCCGGGTATCACCGATTATATGCAGAAAGACTGCCAGACAGTTCATGCCCATCCGAGCTGGAAGGACCGAAGCCTGCGCAGCGTCACGTCGGCCTGGTACCAGCGTAAAATCACCATTCCCAGCGAATGGGCTGGCCGGCGCATCACTATTGACGCCGAGTACGTCAACTCTCACGCAACTGTCTTTCTTGACGGCCGGGACATGGGAGCCATCGTATTTCCCGGTGGAAAGCTCGATATCACAGCAGCCTGCCGACCGGGCGAGACACATGTTCTCAGCATGTATGTCGTTGCCATGCCTCTTAAGGGCGTCATGCTCTCATACATTGATACCGCTTCGGCCAAAGAGGTGACCGGCTCGGTGGCACGCCGAGGCCTGTGCGGCGACGTGTACCTCGTCAGCACGCCTGTGGGCGCGCGCATTGCCGACGTGAAGGTGGATACTTCTGTGCGCAAGTGGCAGATCACATTCGAAGCCGCGCTGGACGGCCTGGCCGCCGATGCTCAATACGCTCTTAGTGCCCGGATCACAGATAAAGGCCGCAGCGTCGCGGAGTTCACGAGCAAGCCCTTCAAGGCCGGCGACCTCAAGGACGGCCGTGTTGCATTCACGGAGAATTTTAAGTTCGAGAAACTCTGGGACATCCATACGCCCCAAAACACTTACCACCTCAATCTCTCGCTGCTGGAAGCAGGCGGCAAGGTTCTCGATGCCGGTGAGACCGTGCGTTTCGGCTTCCGCGAGTTCTGGATCGATGGCCGGGACTTCTACCTCAACGGCACACGCATCTTTCTGTCCTGTGTGCCGCTTGACAATGCCCAACTCGGCGCCGCAATGGCCGGCTACGAAGCCGCCCGCGAGAGCATGGAACGGCTCAAGAGTTTCGGAATCAACTTCGTCTATACCCACAACTACGGCTGCCAGCCGGGCTCCCATCTGAGCTTTGCCGAGATACTCAGAGCCGCCGACGACGTGGGGATACTCGTTGCCTTCTCCCAGCCGCACTTTTCCCATTACGACTGGGAGATGCCCGACGCCGACAAGGCAAATGGCTACACCCGGCACGCAGAGTTTTACGTGCGGGCAGCCCAAAATCATCCTTCGGTCATATTCTATTCCATGAGCCATAACGCGACCGGATATAGCGAGGACATGAATCCGGACATGATAGATGGAATCCAGAATCCTCGCGACACGTGGTCTTTGAGGAACGCCGGGCGCGCTTTGCGTGCCGAAGCAATCGTAACGAAACTGGACCCGGGCCGTATCGTTTATCATCACGCCGGGGGAAATATAGGATCGATGCACACGAGCAATTTCTATGCGAACTTCGCCCCGATCCAGGAAATGTCTGACTGGTTCGGGCACTGGGCGACGGCGGGCGTCAAACCGCTTTTCACGTGCGAGTATAGCGTGCCGTTCCCCTGGGACTGGACGATGTACCGGGGTTGGTACAAGGACAAAAGGGAGTTCGGCAGCGCGGTCGTGCCATGGGAGTTCTGCCTGGCGGAATGGAATTCTCAGTTCTTCGGAGACCGTGCCTTCCGCATAAGCGAGATGGAGAAAAGAAATTTACGCTGGGAGGCCGAGCGGTTCCGGTCCGGCAGGCTCTGGCACCGATGGGATTATCCCAACGCCGTAGGTTCGAACATCTTCGCCGAACGCCAGGCCGTATATGCGATGTACTTCACCGACAACTGGCGAGCTTTTCGCACCTTGGGAGTCTCAGCAATCTCCCCGTGGTCTCACGGGCATTACTGGACTCTGCGTGACGGCGTCGACAAGAGCCGCAGGGATTTGCAGGTTGACTGGGAAAACCTGCAGCGGCCGGGATTCAGCCCGGACTATATCGATCAGCAATACGAGCGGATAGACCTTGCCTTCGACCGCTCGGACTGGATTGCCACGGTCGCAGCACAGGCACTGATTCGCCATAACCGGCCGCTGCTGGCGTATATCGGCGGCAAGCC
>CAZSOR010000330.1:0-5460 GCA_964608395.1 uncultured Pirellulales bacterium | reverse complement strand
AACCTTCTGCACGAGTCGATGGGCTATTTCTATTGCCTCAATCTCCTGAGAAAAATCCCCGCCGGAACGCTGCTCATCAACCAGCACGTCGTCGAGCCCTTCAGCTTCAACGCCGGACAACTCGATCTCATGACGGCAACTTTGAACAAACGCAAAACGCTTCTCGCCGAACTGCTGCCCTGGGACGAGCCGAACTACGGCATAGACGAACGGTGGTTTCGTTTCAGCCCTTATGGCAGCAAAGCCAGGCCCGGCCGGAACGTTCAAGTCAGCCTGAAGGTAATCAATCATTCCAACGCTTCTCGAACGCTGACAGCCGCTCTGAATCTCCCCGCCGGTTTTGATGCTACACGCCCTGCTGCTTCTATCGCCGTGCCTCCGCGAGCCGAAAAACAGCTTGATTTCAACCTTGTCGTTGATTCCTCCATTAAGCCGGGAACATACGTTATCACCGCGGATGTGAAGCAGGAGCAATGGAACCTGCACCAATGGACCGAGGCGATTATTGAAGTCGAATAGCCTTCGATTCGGCCTGCCGATGTGCTATATTACGCAGTGGACATAAAATGTGATATTTGATACTTTTGAAATGAGATTTTGGAGCTTTGTGTGCTATGATGCGATTCAGGAAAGAGATTGCTTTGTTTTGCGGCATCGCCCTGCTGGCAGGCTGTTCGCTGGCTCAGAAGCAGCAGTTGTCGCCCCGCGAGAATGGAAAGAAATGGCTCAAAGAAGCGAAGTTCGGTGTCTTCGTTCATTATCTGGGTGGAGGTCCGGCGTGGAACGAAAGAGTCGAGTCTTTTGACGTCGATAAATTCGCCGGGCAGATCCAGCGTACCGGGGCCGGCTATCTTATCCTGACGCTGGGGCAGAACAGCGGCTACTATTGCAGTCCCAACGCGGCCTACGAGAAATACGCCGGATATGAAACCGGCGAGCGCTGTTCGAGAAGAGACCTGCCGATGGAAATCGCCGAAGCGCTAGCCGAGCGGGGAATTCGCCTGATGTTGTACCTGCCCTCTCGCTCGCCGCAGACTGACAAACAGGCGATGGCCGGCCTTCACGATGTCCATGAGCAGCAGCCCGCGCCGCAGGAGTTCACCGGGCAATGGTCCGAGGTTATCGCCGAGTGGTCGCTGCGTTACGGTAAAAAAATCTCCGGCTGGTGGTTCGACGGCTCATACAATACGGTCGGCTGGGACGACCTATCGAAACCTTACAACTGGAATACATGGGCCGCCGCCTGCCGGTCGGGCAATCCCGAAAGCATTCTGGCGTTCAACCCGGGAACCCGGATTGACAAAGCATTCACTGCTCTTACCGATCAGCAGGACTACACCGCGGGCGAGCAGAACAAATTCCAGGTGACGCCGGAAACCAGCCCGGCCCCGAGCGGCTTGCAGTGGCACATTCTTTCGTTCCTCGGCACCCACTGGGCCGGCAAGGACGGCCCAACCAACAGCGACGAGTACATGGTCGATTACGTACGGAAGGTCAATGCGCTCGGCGGTACAGTCTCGATCGATGTCAACGTCTCCGGTGACGGCACGATTTATCCGCCGCACCTCAGGCAACTCATCGCTATCGGAAAGGAGATAAACCAATGATACAACGCAGCTTTATTCATATTCATTGTAGTCATATATCAAGAGCGTTTCGGCCGGCACTGATAATAATCTTCATGGCTGCCCAGGCGGCTCTTGCCGGCACTTCCGGCGTGTTCAACGTCCGCGAGTATGGCGCTGCGGGTGACGGCGCGACTCTCGATACGCCCGCCATTCACAAGGCTATTGATGCCTGCTCCGCGGCAGGAGGCGGCCAGGTCCTGCTTCCGCCCGGCAGATATATATCCGGCACAGTGCATCTCAAGAGCCATGTAACGCTCTTTCTCGAAGCAGGCGCCACGCTCGTCGGGACCCCTGACCTCAAGCAGTACCAGAAACCTGAGATTCCCGATTTCATGCCCGAAGCCAAATGGGGCAAGTGGCACAGGGCGTTGATCCTCGGCAGCGGGCTGGAAGATATCGCGATTGCCGGACAGGGCGTAATTGACGGCAACAAAGTCTTCGATCTGACCGGCGAGGAACGGATGCGCGGCCCGCATACTTTCGTGTTTGTCAATTGCCGCAAGGTCACGGTTCGCGATGTTTCTTTCGTGGATTCGGCCAACTACGCCATTTTGTTCCAGATAAGCGACCAGGTGGAAATTCGTAATGTCAAATTCACCGGTGGCTGGGACGGCGTGCATTTCCGCGGGGCACCAAATCGGCCCTGCCGAGACGTCAGCATCATCGGCTGTCAGTTTTTCACGGGGGATGACTCGATCGCGGGCCGCTATTGGGTCAATACCCTGATCTCCGATTGTATTGTGAACTCATCTTGTAATGGAATACGATTGATCGGCCCGGCCACGCACCTGATCATCCATAACTGCCTTTTTTACGGTCCCGGCGTACATCCTCACCGCACGTCGGACCGTTATAATATGCTTGCCGGCATAAACTTGCAGCCCGGCGGCTGGGACGCCACAGAAGGCGCGCTCGACGATGTGCTTATCTCCGACGTCACGATGCACAACGTTTCGACACCGTTTCACTTTACGTTGAAATCCGGTAACACTGCCGGAAATATCATTGTCAACCGGGTGACGGCCACCGGCGTATATCGGGCCGCATCTGCGGTTGAAAGCTGGGCCCAAACCAAGTTCACGAACGTAGTCTTCCGGGATGTGACTGTCGAATACAAAGGCGGCGGCACACTCGAAGATGCACGCAGGACCGTGAAATCGCCTGGCGTAGATGCCCGGCCCCTGCCGGCATGGGGCTTCCACGCACGGAACGTGCAGAATCTGCAGTTCGACAATGTCCGGCTGCGCTTTGAGAAAGAAGACTTGCGGCCCGTGCTGATCTGCACAGGTGTGGACCGGCTCACACTCGAAGACTTCAAATTTCCACGCCCAGCCGAGGCGCCCGAGGCAATGGCGTTAAACGACACCATGGATGTCCGGCTACAAAATGTCGATTTTCCCACAGTCAATCCCCGCTACACTGAATTGAATCTGCTCGCCGACGACACCATCGGCAGGATCACAGCAGGCAAGCCGTATCAAGCCAAAATAGTTGTTGAAAACGACAAGCAGGAAGGACTGGCGAAAATAGAGCTTGCCGTGGCCGGACAGAAGAAGACCCTCTGGTTGTGGCTGCGGGCCGGCGAGAAAAAAGAGATACTGTTTAAGGGACTGACCGCACCCGATGAAGGGATTTATCAAGTCCGATGTGGTGACATGTCACAAAGCCTTCGAGTCGAGAACTGAACGCTGATTAAAATTAATTCCGGGGATTTCGATTTTCCACGCAAGCCTAATGTTTCCTGCGGGGGCGGAAATTTCGTGAGGGGCGGCTGCGTGACTTGCGCTGACGTGAGATATTTTTGAGGTCGGGTTCGGCGCCCTGCCAGATTGGCTGAATTCGATTGGTGTCGATTATTGCCTTTAAGCCGAACAAATCCTTTTTTGTGAACAGAGTCAGGGCGACGCCCTTCCGGCCCATTCTTGCAGTCCTGCCGGTTCGGTGGGTATAGGCATCGGTATCGCCGGGAAAGTCATAGTTGATGACGTGGGAAGCATGGGTAAAATCCAGCCCGCGGCTGGCGAGTGCTGTAGCAACCATGATCTTGATTTCGAGTTTACGAAAGCGATTGAACAATGACGTCCGCCTGGACTGGTCGAGTCCTCCGTGGATAATCTCGGTGGAAGAAAGCTTCTTTTTTAATTGGCTGTGCAGTTTTTCAGCACCGAGTCTCGAATTGCAGAAGATGATGGCCTGTTTTGGCTGGGCCTTATTAATGTATTTGAGCAGAGACTCCAGCCGGTTCCTACTGTTAACCTGCAGGAAATGGTGCTGAAGGTTTTGCGGCGCGGTCTGGTCCTTGCTCAAGTTGACAGTGAGCGGATCCTTCAAGTACTTTTGCGCCAGTTTCGAAATCTCTTTCGGCATGGTCGCGGAAAACAGAAGGGTCTGGTGCTCGTGTATGAGGCAGCAGATTATGAATTCGACGTCCGTGATAAATCCCATATTGAGCATTTCATCAGCTTCATCGAGGACGAAAGTCCTGACGTTCGACAGGCTAAGCTTTGTATTGCGGAGCAGGTCGATGAGCCTTCCCGGGGTGGCAACGAGAATCTCGACCCCGTGATTCAGCTTCGCCATCTGGATTTGGATGGGAAAGCCGCCATAGACGGCAGAGGGTGCAATGTCGGTTCGCCTGGCAATGTCGGAGATTTCTCCGACGTACTGCAGTGCCAGCTCGCGGGTAGGAACGAGGATCAGGGCCTGGACGGCTTTAATAGAAGGATCGACCATCTGGACGAGAGGAACGGCACAGGCGGCGGTTTTTCCCGACCCGGTTTCAGCTCGGGCGATGATATCCCTATCGGCCAGGATGTGGGGGAAGGTTTTTTCCTGGACGGGCGTTAGATCGACGTATTGCATGTCTCTCAGTGCCGCGAGGATTTTGGGCTTTAGGTCAAGGTCTGTAAACTTCATTTCTCTGCGTTTTTCGCAAGCATAACAAGCCGGGATTTTCCATATTGAACGCTAAGCAACACTACCGAGCCTTCAAGCTCCTCAAGTTATCAGGTTAATCATAAAATTGCAAGTGTAAGTCGGCTTATCTTACACTTGCCGATAGGTAACGATGGATTGGGTTACGTCGGTTTCATTTTCCGGGAGTCCGGACATGTTTTTTCTTTCGGATCTTTCGTTTGGCCATTCTATAAATGAGCAGAGGTAGATTAGGTATCGCAGCCGCCAGGTCACGCCCATTAACAAGCCCAATTCGCCAGGCCTTTCTTGCTATATGCATCATCTGCGGCAGGTCGTAGAATCCCGACCGAATCCCATTCCGGATTTGTTTCAATTCCTTGTACCCGTAACGGTCCGAATACACGGGACCGCCGATACGTTTGTAGTGGTAGCCCGGCGTATTCTCAACAATTTCCTTCAGGGGTGAGTACTTCTCGATGCGGAGTTTATGGAAACTGATGGAATCGACCTTGATCTCCTTTGCGAACTTTGCGATATAGAGCATCTCTTCTTCCGTCTCTCCAATGTTGCCGTATATGAAATAACCGTGCAAGAAGAATTTGTACTGCGTCAAGACTGCAAAGGCATCCCGGATCTCCTGTTGGGTAATGCCCTTGGCAAGCAGTTTCAGGATCCAATCATGCGGCGATTCGATCCCGATAAGAAAAACCCTGAAACCAGCTTTCTCCGCTTTATCGAGAATCTTAGGATACTTCGCCATATCAATTCTGGACTGGACGGCAAAAGTCTTCTTGATATTGTTCTCGATAATCAGATCACAAAGCTTTTCGCTTCGCTTGGGATTTGTGAAGAAGTTGTCATCGCTGAACAGCACGAAATCAGCCTTAATCGTCTTCAATTCTTCAATAACCGATTC
>CAZSOR010000329.1:0-5506 GCA_964608395.1 uncultured Pirellulales bacterium | reverse complement strand
AGTTCTGGAACTATGTAATGAGACATGGATGCACACTATGTTAAGCGAGCACCCAATTTAACGCTTTGGGACGGCGAAAAAACAAAGCCAATTCAAAGCCAATATACCGGCCGTTGCCCGGAAATTTATGCCTTAGGTATTCTAAATTCTAAGCTCTAAATTCTAAATTGGCGACCTATGGCGTTATCTGGTGGGCGCGGAAGGTTCTTTGTTCTTTGGGCAGGTATTTGTTCTCGATAGGGCCGTCGGGGGTATCTACCGGCAATGTTCCATCGTCGCTGAGCAGGTGGATTTCATTGTCGCCTGGGAACTGGAACATCGCTTCGGGCGTAATAAATGGGAAATCCGCCATTTTGGTCAGCAGGCCTGTCGCCATATGGTATTTATAGAGTGTTTGCAGGGGTTTTTTGGAGCCGGATTTCTGTGAGCCGGCCATGATCAGGTATTGGCCGAGCGTGTGCGAGTATTCCATGCTGCGTATGCCGAAGCCGTCAAGGTCCACGGCCAGCGGCGGAGCAAAGTCCGGGACCGCTCCGCTTAGGACCACTGCTTCAGGATTGTTGAGCCGGATGATAAGTCCCAGCTTTTTGCCCTCGACCTTCGGCCTTGGATTTCTAAAACCGATGAGGATGGAGCTGCCGTCGGCGGCGGCACAGAGTCCTTCGATGTTCAGCCCCTGATCTTTCGGGGCAAGCTCGGGAATATTGTTCGTGTCGACGTGGCCGTCAACTACACCGATTGCATCGGCAATACCCAGGTTGTATATCGAATCGTATGCTATAAGATCATCTAACAGGTTCGTATAATTGCCGTCTACCGTGACGTTTAGCTCGTTGCCTTCAAGAGTGACGGTCGTTGCAAAGAACTGATTGCGGCTGTACCAGTATTTGCCGTCCCTGTTTCTGCCGTGCGATGTTATCCAGAAAATTCGGCCGTTAAACCATGTTGCGCCTTCGATGTCGATCTCAGGGTGGCAGGGATCAATATTCAAATAGTCTCCGATTTTTGCGTCGGCAATCGCAGCGGAGCCCGGATTGTTGATATCGTATACCCTGAGCTTGCTTTTTTCGTCGCCAGCCACGATAAAAAGGTCAGGTGCGAGGACCACCGCAGCGGAGGCATCTGCGATTTCATAGAATATTTTGAACGTACTGGTCGTTACAGGGATTGACCAGTCGGTCTCATTGAGGTTGCCTGAAGTATCGCGGGCCTTAACGCTGTAGGAGTATTGCGTGCCCATGGCCAAGCCGTTCGGCTCGAAAATGTTGCTGTACTGCCAGCCGCTGTCCGGCCCGTTGCCGGATGTGCATTGGAAGTAATACTCGATGCCGTTTTGAGTATCGGCGGCGGGAGTTGCTTCGGCATATATCGAGGATGTCGATGTAGTCACCGGTTCGACTTGCCAGCTCATAATATTCGGCTCGGGGACGGTTGTATCAATGCCCATGAGCCATGAATCGGCAAATAATACCAAATCATCCGTATCTATATTCGTATCGCCTGTAAGGTCGGCCTGAATGCAGGGGGAGTTTTCGGTGAGTCCGGAATGCTTCCAGCAGCCCGCGAAAATAGCGTAATCGTGGAAGTCGACATCGCCGTCGTAGTCGATATCGCCGGCCGGCCGGTCTATAGGCAGCAGCGAAAGCACGGCGTTTTCCAGCATCAACTTTGCCTGCTCGGTAGCATCGTCGAAGAACTCGTATGTCTTTTTCGGCAGCGCGAAGAATACGCGAGCGGCACCGGGGGCGTAATAAGAATTATCATAATAAAGCGTCTCATTGCCGAGCCAGCGGGCGATTACAACGCTGCCGTTGCAGGTGGCCACGACTCTGCCGCTGCCTGCGGATGCCTGGTTCGAGTGGTCGATTTCTTTGCCCGATGTGAATATCTCCACGGAGCCGGAAGAAGTATCGACGCCTGCGAATATCTCATCGTCGGCATAGGTGACGGCCAGATGTGTAAACGCAATTGTGCTTATATCGTTGCCAGCCAGCCAGTCCCAGTATTTATACCCATCGCTTCGGGCGAGTTTGATATTATGATTGAGGATAGGCACGCCCAGTCCGCTCCAGAACTCGGCGTCGGCGTTATAATCTTTGCTGGAGAGGTCCCGTGAGACAATAACCAGGTCGGCGGCTTCGAGCTCGAGCTTTTTTTTGTCGCTGAGGTCTTCGTTGTATCTGTCGGCGTCAAGATTAACTTCGACATTTCCTCTGTAGAGTTCCTGCAGGAATTCGGTGTAGCCTCGTTCAGATTCGGCATCGCCGGTTACGATGATGATTTTTAAAGGCTCAGACCATCCGACGCTTGTAAGACTCGCCAGCAGAACAAACATTGATATCAAAAACCTGATATACACTCACCGCTCCCTGAAACTCTCTTTTGTGCTCTCAACGCCGATAATATATTGACATTAATCTAACCTGCCCATTTGATTATTATACCAAAAAACCGGGATAAAATCCAGATGCTCTTGCTATATACTTTCACTGATTTATACAGAAAGTGCGGAGAAAGCGAAAAAACGCTGGAAAAACAATTGCTTCTTGTGTATCTTATTGCGGATTTTATATTGTAGTTGATGAAAACCGGCAGTGATACCGCCGGCTAAATACTAAACACTAACGACTAAATACTGATTTATGAGATTTATACTAATTGACAAGATTATTTCGCTGGAAGCCGGCAAGCAAATCAGGGCGGTCAAGAACGTTTCTCTGGCTGAGGAATATCTGGCCGACCACTTTCCGACGTTCCCTGTCCTGCCCGGCGTGCTTCTGCTGGAAGGACTGATAGAATCGGCATCGTGGCTGGTGCGACGGATGGAAAATTTCGCTCACAGCATGATATTGCTTGAACAGGCAAGGAATGTAAAGTATAAGAGCTTTCTGGTACCCGGTTCCCAGATAGAATATACGGTCAAAGCCAGGACTATCGAAGAAAACGTCAGCAGCTTCTCCGGCGTTGGTATGTCGGAAGGCGAGAAAATTATCGAGGCACGGTTCGCCCTGAAACATTTTAAT
The DNA here is from genome assembly GCA_964608395.1 of uncultured Pirellulales bacterium. GTDB lineage: Bacteria > Planctomycetota > Phycisphaerae > Sedimentisphaerales > Anaerobacaceae > JAFGPJ01. Next base: position 2,483 of record CAZSOR010000329.1, on the reverse strand, counting down.
TTAGCGGATAAAGATTCGGCAATGGCGCCGGTAGATGCCCAGGTCATTGAGAGTTTGAAAAAACGGTGGGAACTGCTAAGGTAATTCCGTCGTTTATAGGCAAATAATCGAGAATCAAAGTCATTTAACAAGGATTGTTACGCAATTAAAAATTCTGGAGGTAGACTAAGCATGGCAATGAGTCGCGACGAAATTGAACAGCAAGTTCGGGAAGTTCTGATCGAGGCGCTGGGAGTTGACGACGATGAGGTTAAGACTGAAGCGACCTTAATGGGAGACTTGGGAGCCGAGAGTATTGACTTTTTGGACATCGTGTTTCGACTGGAAAAAGCTTTCGGAATTAAAATCCCCCGGGAAGAGTTGTTTCCCGCTGAGGATCTGATGAACAATTCCGAATTTATCCACAACGGCAAATTAACCGAAAAGGGCCTGGCCGAACTGCGGGAAAAGATGCCTCATACGGACCTGTCGGAATTCGAGAAAGATCCCGATATTAACAAAATGGGTGATTTATTCACCGTCAATGCAATCATCAACTTCGTTGAGAATAAGCTCAATGCTGCTTAATCATCGCAGCGAAAATCGTCTTTATAGTCTCAGCGGCAGAATGGTTCAAAGTCAATCTGCCGCTAACTTTAATATAGGCGGGGCTGCCGATTTGCAATCCGCCGCGAAAAGAGAGCCCCGGCGATAAATGCGTTGGATTTGGATAGATAAATTTATTGATTTCGAGAGCGGCAAACGTGCCGTGGCGCTCAAGAACGTCACGCTTGCCGAAGAGCATCTGCACGACCATTTTCCCGGATTCCCGGTAATGCCGGAGAGCTTGTGTATTGAAGCAATGGCCCAGACGGCGGGGATTCTCGTCGGCGAGGCAAAGAAATTTCAGGAAAAAGTCATACTTGCAAAGATCAAGAAAGCCGTCTTTTTCGACTACATAAAGCCGGGCGATACAATCATATTGGAAGCGACAATCGAATCAATCGCTCATGAAGCGGCCGGCACAAGCGGTCGGATTACACGTTCGGAAAAGTTAATCGCCGAGATCGATTTGATGTTCAGCCATATAGACCAGAACCTGGGAGGCAAAGAATTTCCGGAAGAAAACTTCGTATTCGGCGCCGACACATCTGTTTTTAAGTCGCTTCTGCGGGATGTGCTTGCCGGTGCCGGGAAAGAGTCGGAGCAAGATTGATGGATTCCGCTCGTGTAGCAATAACAGGTTTTGGACAAATCACTCCGCTCGGACTAACCGCCGGTGACACGTGGGATTCTCTTTGTGCCGGCAGGGTTGGGATAGATACAATTACGGCATTTGATCCCGTGGGCTTCAGTTGTAAAGTTGCCGGTCAGGTCCCCGATTATAAAATCCGGGATTATGTGCCGAAGACCCATCGCAAAGCCACTAAGCTTATGTCCAGAGACATCGAACTGGCCGTAATCGCGGCAAACGAAGCTTTTATCCACGCCGGCCTTGTCACCAAAGGTATCGATCCGGAGAATATCAACGTTGACCCCGAGCGTGTGGCAATCAATCTCGGCGCCGGCCTGATAAGCTGCGACCTGGTCGAGCTGGCCCCCGCCGTGGCGGCAAGCGTGACAGATGGCATATTCGACATTCGCAAATGGGGCACCGATGGTCTCGGTCTGGTCACTCCTTTATGGCTGTTGAAATATCTGCCCAATATGCTCGCGTGCCATGTCGGGATTATTCACGATATACAGGGTCCGAGCAATACAATTACCTGTGCCGAGACGGCCGGGCACCTGGCGATAATTGAAGCGGCCCAGATTATTGCCCGCGGTGGCAGTGACATTGCTCTGGCCGGTGGCGCAGAGGCAAAAGTCAATCCGATAATTATGATTCGCCAGTGCCTGCTGAAGAGAGTCACAAGCGAAAACAATGATGAGCCCGACTCCGCCTGCAGGCCTTTTGATGCCGACGCCAAAGGCTCGGTTTTCGGCGAAGCCGCCGGCGTTGTGATACTCGAAGAACTGAAACATGCCGAGAAAAGAGATGCAAAAATTTATGCTGAACTCGTCGGCCTCGGACAAAGCAACAGCATCAATCCTGCTTATGAACATATCGAGCCTGACGGTAAGGGTATTCGGATCGCCATAGAAAAGGCCATGGCCGAAGCGCAGATCCGTCCGGATGATTTGGACCTGATCATCCCGCACGGCACGGGAATACCGGCTGATGACCTGGCCGAAGCAAAAGCAATCCAGGCGGTACTCGGTGACGCAGCGGAGAAAATACCCGTCTGGCCGACCAAAAGCATGCTGAGCAACACGGGTGCGGCAAGCGGAGCGGTTGATGTTATCGCTGCACTTTGTGCTATGCGAGATGGAAAAATCCCCGCTGCGAAAAACTGCGACAGAAAAGCCGCCGGCTGCAATCTGAATATTGTCAATCAGCCGCAAGAGAAAAATATCCGCTTTGTTTTGTGCTGTAGCTATACCTACGGCGGACAGACCGCTGC
>CAZSOR010000328.1:0-5544 GCA_964608395.1 uncultured Pirellulales bacterium | reverse complement strand
CCTTACTTATTTCCGTCAAATCGGCGGGGATTCTATTAGTGCCGTTTACGGATTTATGAGGTTGAAGTCGAACAAGGGATGGTAAAGACGTATCGAAACAGGAGAAAAAGAACTTCAATACACTCAATCGTAAACGTTCCTATTTAATCCCCTATTTAATCCATTAGTATAAGGCTGTTTTTGGCCGGGGGGGGTATAAAAAAAGCCGCGCTTGTAATAGCGCGACTTTTTGAATAGCTTGGATCGGTGGGCCGAGGCCCACCCTACAGATTTATTTTTCCGCCATGCCGGGTAAGACCGGCAATAGCATTTGCTTAACCTCCGCGTCTTCTATCTGCTCCGGGGATTGCTACGATATCGTCTGGGGGAGCTACTACGCCGGCCGACTCGAAATCCAGGGCGGCCGGAGTGAGCGTCAGGTTGTACCAGGGCGAACCCGTATTCTCCGTCAGGTCTTTCCACCTGACCAGCTTGCCGGTATAGGTGGAGATCCGGCCCATGATCGCGGTTAGCGTAGATTCGGCGACGTTGCGGGCCTCGTTGAGCGGCTCATTTTTGAGAATACTGTTTAGCAGATCGACGTGCTCCTGCACGTAGGCATTGCGGTCGGGGAAGTCCGGCGGCTTGATTTCTTTCCCTTTAAGGCCCCCGCCGCCCATGGTCTGGCCTTCGGTGCCCGCGAAGAATTCCCGGACTCCGCCGTCGGTTCCGTTCACCTGGCGGCACATGCTGTGGATGTGGACACCGTCGCCGTAATCGTAATCGATGCTGAAGAAGTCGAACTGGTTGCCGGTCTTGCGGCGTGCTCGGCCGCCGAAGCCGAGCGCGTTGTCCGGCGGATGCCCGATGTACCAGTTGGCGACGTCGAGATTGTGAACGTGCTGCTCGACGATATGGTCGCCCGACATCTCGGTAAAGCTGACCCAGTTGCGGACCATGTAGTCGGCGTCGCTTTCGTTCGGGTCTTTGGTTTTGTACCAGAGTGCCCCGCCGCACCACCAGACACAGCCGCCGGTGATTTTGCCGATCGCGCCGCGTTCGACGGCGTATTGGATTCGTTGATAGTTCGCCTGGTGACGGCGCTGAGTGCCGGCGACGACTCCGAGGCCGTTCTTTTTGGCAATCTCACCGGCCGCGATGATCTTTCGAATGCCCGGCGGGTCGACGGCTACGGGTTTCTCCATGAAGACGTGCTTGCCCGCTTTGACGGCCGCCTCGAAATGCACGGGGCGAAAGTTCGGCGACGTGGCAATAAGCACGACGTCCGCGTCCGTTTCGAGCAATTGCTTGTAAGCGTTGCCGCCCCCGAAGCATTTAGATGCCGGGAGCTGGTATTTGCCGCCGGTCGATTCGGCCTTTTGCTTAAACCAGTCGGCGGTAGCGACTAATTCCAGCTCCAGCCCGTTGATATGCGTGGCAGCCTCTATGCAATTGCCAAGGGCTCCGTTGCCCCTGCCGCCGCAGCCAATTAGAGCGATCTTCAGTTTCCTTTTAGCTCCTGCGGCGAAGATTACACTTTTGCCGGCAAGAATTGCCGCCGCCCCGGCCGCAGAGGTCTTCATGAAATCCCTGCGCGAAACTCTGGCGGTTCTTTCAATTGATTCATTCTTCATAAGTATTTCCTTTCAGTCGTAGGGTGTGTCTCGCACACCATTTATTGGTGATGATGGTGTGCAGTGCACACCCTACCAAATCTAATCTGTTCTCGATAGCAATGGCTAAAAATCGTCGCAGGCCCGATACGCGTCGATGACCGCCTGCTCGCCTTCCCTGCCTCGCTTGCTTCTGCCGTGCTCCATGCACAGAACACCCTTGTAGCCCTTGTCGTAAATGTGCTTGAAGATGTTCTTGTAATTAATCTCGCCGGTGGTCGGCTCATTGCGGCCGGGATTGTCACCGAGATGGAAGGAGGCGATTTCGCTCCAGGCCATATCGATATTCGGGATAAGGTTGCCTTCGGTAATCTGCTGGTGGTAAATGTCGTCGACAATTTTGACCGAGGGGCTGTTTACCGCCCGGCAGATCATGTAGGCCTGCGGAATCTTGGTAAGGAACAGGCCCGGGTGATTCGTCCAGGCATTCAACGGCTCAAGGACGATTACCAGTCCCGACGGCTCAACAACTTCGGCGCAGTATTTGAGATTGTCGATAACGTTGGCCGTCTGATAGTCCCATTCGAGGCCCTCGTCGAAGTGACCCGGCACGACCAGCGTCCATTTGGCGTTGACACGCTTGGCACATTCGACGCCTTCTTTCATTTTGCTGATCAACATCTTGCGAATTTCCTGATCGCGAGTGACGAACGACTTTTTGCCGAAGTCGGCGTAAAGAACGAACGGTCCTAAGGTCATGTCGAGCTGGCTCATTTCTTTTGCGATTTTTTCCTGTATGTCTTTCGGCTTTCCCATGATGCCGTTATCGAACATCGCCGAAAAGCCCTGATCAGCCATGAATTTGAGCTGATCAATGGGGTCTCTGCCGGCGTGTTCTCTGAACGCTCCGAGCGTAGGAGCATACTTCAGCTTGAACTTCTTCGAGGGCGTTGCCGCCCGGGCGGTCGATGTCCCCGCCGAAATCGCCACCGCCGCGGCTGCTGCTGCGGAAGCCATCAAGCCGCGCCGGGATATCTTCGCATCACCCGGATGTGAATTCTCTTGCACATTTTGCATTCTGAGTACTCCTAAAATATTACGTTCTGACCGCTATTTCTTGAACGCGGTCCACTTTTGCTTGCTCTTGGTGCTTGCCAGAACAGTCTCGATGAAGAGCATGCCTCGCAGGCCGTCGTTAACGTCCGGGAAGTCCAGCGCCAGGGGATCGGGTTTAGTTCTGGTTATCCTCGCCCGTACGGTCTCGGCGAAATTGCGGTAATTGTTGGCGAAGGCCTCGAAGAACGCCTCGGGATGGCCTGACGGCAGACGCGTGGCACGACCCGCCGCGGCGCTCTTGGCACCGACGTACCCATTTCCACGACTCCAGACTTGTACCGGCCCGTCCGGAACCTTGACGTACAACTGGTTCGGATGCTCCTGATGCCATTCCAGGCCCTTATCTTCGCCGTAGACCCAGATAGCAATATTGTTCTCTTCGCCGATGGAAACCTGGCTGGCGTGTAGAACGCCCCGGGCCCCGTTGTTGAAACGCAGCAAAACGTTGCCGTCGTCGTCGAGCCTTCGGCCCTTGACAAAAATCGTCAGGTCGGCACAAACTTCCTTGATTTTCAATCCCGTGACGTACTCGGAAAGATTCTCGGCGTGCGTGCCGATGTCACCCATGCAACCGGCCCCGCCGCTCTGCTTCGGGTCGGTCCGCCAGGCGGCCTGCATCTGGCCCGTTTTTTCCAGCGCCGTCGCGAGCCAGCCCTGCGGATACTGCACGACGATTTTGCGAATCTTGCCCAGGTCTCCGTCGCGGACCATGTCACGGGCAAGCTTCACCATCGGATAGCCCGTGTAGTTGTGCATCAGTCCGAACACTTTGCGGGTCTTCTTGACGATTTGCTTTAGCTCCTTGGCCTCTTTGGAATTGATTGTCATCGGTTTTTCGCACATTACGTGGAAGCCCGCGTTGAGGAAATCTTTCGCAATCGGAAAATGCCAGTTGTTCGGCGTGGTGACCGAAACAAAATCGATCCTTTCGCCCTCGGGCAGCTTAAGCTCCCGCTCGATCATTTGCTCGTAAGTGCCATAGACTCGCTTTGGATCGAGCATAAGCTCGCGTCCCTGCTGTTTGGATTTGCGCGGGTTGATATCGAACGCCCCGGCTACGAGATCTATGCCGCCGTCCAAACGTGATGCCTTGCGGTGCACATCGCCGATGAATGCTCCAGGCCCTCCGCCAATCATTCCCATTTTCAGTTTTCTATTGAGTTCCATGCTTGCTCCTTTCAATCAAATATCGAAATGACATCCTGTGTTTTAAGATACTTTATTAACGACTCACGAATAAAAACACTTCGTCCTGTAAAAACGTCTTCTATCGAGATTATAGATGCCCCGGCCGACAAATCAACCCAAAAAGACGTCTTTCTTGAGGCCGTTTAGACCAACAGGAGCAGTTAATATAACCCAACCGGAACTTTGTTGCAAGGGCTCGCTAAAAAGAATTCGCCGCTAAATGCCCGCCGGGGCCGGTAGAGTTCGTTCGGCCTGATAATCCGGCAAAGTTAAGGTTGACCAATAGTTGAGTTTAGATTATAAATCTATTGATATCTACAATTCGCTCATTTTGAATATAAACGAAGATTGCGGCGGTGAGAATATGAAAGCTGATATAAGACCGGTAGCAGTTGACTTGTATTTTATTCCTGTTCAGACGAGGGTCCCGCTTAAGTTCGGGCCAGAAACACTAACCTCCGTTATCTGTGCGCGTGCATGCTTAACTGTGGCCGGAGCAGAGGGAAAAAAGGCACAGGGATGGGGCGAGACGCCGCTTAGCGTCCAGTGGGCCTGGCCCAGCAGCCTGGGCTACCAGGAACGGTGTGACGCGATGCAGCTTTTCTGCCGGATGCTCGCGGAAGCGTGGGCCGGGTTCGACCGGCAGGGACATCCAATCGAAATAGGCAGCGATTTTATCGAGTCCGTTCTGCCGAAGCTTTTAGAGCGGCTCAACCGGGAGCGAGGCGAGCAGGCCGAACCCATGCCGCACTTAGCGGCCCTGGTGTGCTGCTCGGCGTTCGATGTCGCCCTGCACGATGCGTACGGCAAGCTTCTGGATCGCGATGTTTACTCGACCTACAACGCCGAATTTATGAACAAGGATTTGTCCAGCTTTCTCGAACCGGCTAAAGGTAGCAATGTCTCATTTTCCGGTAAATATCCTGCCGACTTTTTCAGTTCTCCCCCGGCGAAAACCATGCCCGCCTGGCACCTCGTGGGCGGCAAGGATTTGCTCGACGCGGCCGAACTGACCGGGGACGAGCCGGACGACGGCTACCCGGTTTTGCTGCCGGACTGGATAAAGCGAGATGGACTGACGTGCCTGAAGGTCAAACTGTGCGGCAACGATTCGGAATGGGACTATGAACGCTTGATCAAAGTCGGTGAAATCGCAATCAATAATGACGTACAGTGGCTGACAAGTGACTTCAACTGTACAGTCACCGACCCTGCCTACGTGAACGATATCCTGGACAGGCTGATGGACGAATTTCCCGGTATATACCAGATGATTCTTTACGTTGAGCAGCCGTTTCCGTACGACCTGGAGGAAAACCAGATCGATGTCCACAGCGTCTCGGCGCGAAAGCCGTTGTTCATGGACGAAAGCGCCCACGACTGGAAACTGGTAAGGCTCGGCCGCAGCTTAGGCTGGACCGGGGTAGCACTGAAAACCTGCAAGACCCAGACCGGAGCGCTGCTGAGTTTGTGCTGGGCAAAGGCGCACGGCATGACTTTGATGGTGCAGGACTTGACGAATCCGATGTTAGCACAGATTCCGCACGTTCGTCTGGCCGCGTATGCCGGCACGATTATGGGAGTGGAAACCAACGCGATGCAGTTCTACCCGGCCGCCTCGGCGCCGGAAGAAGTAGTGCATCCCGGA
>CAZSOR010000327.1:2712-5563 GCA_964608395.1 uncultured Pirellulales bacterium | reverse complement strand
GCCAGACGAAAATTACGTTCGCTCTACCCAAATATTTAATCTTTACAGGGCACTACGTTAATCCAGCGTTCATAAAACTGCTGGAAGTGCCCGACTCGGATGAACTTGTGAACAAGCCGTTTTTGCCGGAACGGTTTTGGGACGATCCTCGGGAGCGGGACAAGCTTTTTGAGAAGTTGAAAGAAGTAAGTGTGGAGGTCAAAGAGTTGACTCTGAAAACCGCCGGGGGCGAGAGATTGTATGTCACTCTGTTTTCAACCCCCACCAAGAACATCAAAGGCCAAATCAATGGAAGCCAGGGCGTTCTTTACGATGTCACTGCGCAAAAGGAGCTGCAGAAAAGGACCTCAGAGTTGCGCCATAGTGAGGAACGATTCCGACTCGCAGCCAAATCCACAAGTGACTTAATCTATGAGTGGGATATTGCAACCGACTGTCTGGACTGGTTCGGGGACATCGATGGGGCGCTTGGTTTTGAATCGGGCGAGTTTCCGAGGACCATGGAAGCATGGGCGGATCGGATTCATTCTGATGACCAGGACAGACTCGCAGGTCCTATGAAATGGCATCGGGAGTCTGCCGACAGCATTCAGGAAGAGTACCGTATGCAGCGAAAAGACGGCACTTGGTGTTACTGGGCGGAACATGGACTGCCGGTATTGGATAGTGAGGGACATCCGCGCAAGTGGATCGGGGCGTGTGTAGACATCACGGAGCGCAAGAAGGCCGAAGAGAACATGGAAAAGCTCAACATAGATTTGGAATCAAGCGTGCGGGAGCTGAGGCGAGCGAACAAGGAGCTTGATGAGTTCGCCTATATAGCAGCTCACGACTTAAAAACACCATTGCGGGGAATTGGAACCCTGGCTGATTGGTTAGTAATGGACTATGCCGATAAGTTTGACGAAGTGGGTAAAGAACAAATCAGGCTGATCACTACAAGAGCAAAACAAATGAGCACTCTGATCGATAGAATCCAGCAATATTCAAGGCTCGGACAAAGCGGCCAAAAGAAGCAACAAGTCGATTTGAACGCAGTTCTATCGGAGGTGATTTCCAGAATTGCACTACCGGAAAATATTGAAATAACCGTCGAAAACGAATTACCTGCCCTAATGTGTCAAAGAACACACATCATACAGGTTTTCCAGAACCTGCTAAGCAACGCCGTCAAATATATGGACAAGCCTAAGGGACAAATCAAAGTCGGCTTTGCCGAGGAGGACAATTCTTGGAGATTCGGCGTTGCCGATAACGGGCTCGGAATTCAGCAGAGGCACTTTAAAAGGATTTTCAAGATATTCAAGACGCTTTCGCCATGCAATGGGATTGAAAACACCGGCATAGGACTTTCGATTGTAAAGAAGCTGGTTGAACTGAACAAAGGCAGGATTTGGGTAGAATCCGAAGTTGGCCAAGGAAGCACATTCTTCTTCACACTGCCAAGGCAATGTTCCGATGCCAAGGCCATATTGAGGGATACGCACAATCAAGAACAAGATCACCCTGTTTAGGCAAGCAGTGCAAAATATCGCATCTTCAGATTTTTTTCGATGCCAACCTCTAATTCGCTCATCATCTAATTCACTATCCCTATCCATCAAAAATAACTGTATCGTGTCGAGATGGTGTGTTATAATGTTGAAAATTTGGAGTTTGTAATAGAAACATTAATATCTCTATAGGAAGGTTCTGCAATGGAATATTTATATTCTCGCCGGCGGTTTTTGAAGACTGCTACGGCCGGTAGTGCTGCTTTGGCCCTTTCGGCTGCGAGCTATTCTCGCGTGCTCGGGGCTAATGACCGGATATCGATCGGTCAGATCGGCTGCGGCGGCCGGGGAATCGGCGCCCACATGGCGGGCGTGCATCAACACCAGGATACACAGAACTTCGAGATTACCGCCGTGTGCGATCCGTGGCGGCTGCGCCAGGAGGAAGCCGCCGCCAAGACGAAGGAATGGTACGGGCGCGAGGCGCGGAAGTTCTCATCGTATCGCGATTTGATCGCTCTCAAAGACGTCGACGCTGTGATGATTGCCTCGCCCGACCACGCGCACACGACGCATCTCGAAGCGGCGGCGAAGGCCGGCAAGGACGTTTACTGCGAAAAGCCGCTGGCCCGGAGGCTCGACAGACTGATAAAAGCGTGCGACGCCGTCAAGGAGGCCGGGATAGTCGTCCAGATCGGCACGCAGTTGCGAAGCTTCGGCACGTTTACCGGCTGCCGCGAGCTTTATAAGACCGGCATTCTCGGTAAAGTCGGGCGGATCGAACAGTGCCGGAACGGCGAGCGCCCCTACTGGTACGGCTACGTCAAGGACGTCAAAGCCGAGGACGTGGACTTCGACGAGTTCCTGATGGACCAGCCGAAGCGGCCTTTCGACCCGGTGCTGTATTCGGGCTGGTACGGCTATCGTGATTTCTCCGACGGGCCCGTGCCGGGATTAGGCAGTCACTTCATCGACCTGGTGCATTATATTACCGGGGCGAAATTTCCGACGAGCTGCGTCTGTTTGGGCGGGACATACACGTGGAAGGACGAGCACAAGTTTACGTGCCCCGACCACGTGCATGCCCTGTGGACTTATCCGGAGGATTTCATGGTCAGCTACTCGACGAACTTCGGCAACGGCAGCGGCAACAGCTTCAAGATATTCGGCGACGCCGGCGTCATAGATATGGTCAACTGGAACGCTCCAATTTTGACTGCCGAGGGGGCGAACAGTGCGAAAAAGGGGCCGATACGCGGCAAAAAACCGGTCGAAGAAGTCTCGCGGCCGGAACACTTCCTCGACTGGCTCCAGTGCATGCGGACGCGTAAGACGCCCAACGCCTCGATCGACGCCGG
>CAZSOR010000327.1:0-2612 GCA_964608395.1 uncultured Pirellulales bacterium | reverse complement strand
CCGCACGGGGGCCTGAACGCCACGGGACCGCAGTGCCGCAAGACCATCGAGATGGTCAACCATAAGAACTTCCGAATCTGGTACGATCCGGGCAATATTTACTACTACTCGGACGGCAAGCGTGACCCGGTTACCGATGCGGCCACCGTCGATGGGCTTGTAGTCGGCATGTGCGTCAAGGATTATAAGCACCCGAAGAAAGTCGATTTAACGCCGGGGACGGGCATGGTGGATTTTCCCGCTGTAATGGCACGCCTCAAACAAGGCGGCTTCACCGGCGGCCCGCTGGTCGTCGAATGTCTTGAACCGGGTGACCTGAAACAGACGCTCGCCGAGGCAAAAAAGGCCCGACTGTTTCTTGAGGAGCTGACCGGTCAGAAAACATCGGCGAGCCGGCCCTCCGGTCGCGCCGCTCAGTTAACGGCAGGCCTGGCGGTTGCCGATATTACGCCGCCCATCGGCTACCGCATGAGCGGATACTTCAGCGAGAGATTAAGTACGGGCACGTCGAATCCGCTTAATGCGAAAGCGATTGTCTTTCGCCAGGGTAAGATGTCCGCGGCTATGGTTTTCTGCGATATCATCGGTTTATCACTCGATGTTACATCGCGTGCCCGCAGGTGGGCGACTGAGCGAACCGGCATCCCAGCAACAAATATTCTTATCGCCGCTACGCACTCACACACCGGGCCGCTTTACTTTGGAGCCATGAGGAAATATTTTCACGACACAGCCATTGCCGAACATGGCAGCGATCTGTGCGAGAAAGTGGACTACGCCGGGCAGTTGGTTGAAAAGCTTGCCGGCGTTATCGCACAAGCCGACGCAGCGGCAAAGCCCATTCGGCTCGCGGCAGGCTCGGCAGAGCAAAAAGGTCTTTCGTTCAATCGGCGGTTCCATATGAAAGATGGAACGGTCCGGTTTAATCCAGGAGCGTTGAATCCCGATATCGTTCGCGCTGCCGGCCCGATCGATCCCGAGGTTGGGATGGTATTTCTCCGCGAGGCAGAAGGTGACAACGACGCTATTGGGGCGATGGTAAACTTCGCTCTCCATCTCGACACAGTCGGAGGAACAAAATACGCCGCCGACTATCCTTACTATATGGAGCAGTCGCTGCGGGTACAGTACGGCGATAAGTTCGTTCTGCTGTTCGGCACCGGCACCTGCGGCGATATCAATCACATCGACGTTACGAAAAAGGAACGCCTCCAGACGGACTATATCGGCAGGACATTGGCTGAAACGGTCAAAGCAAAAAAGGAATCTCTGAAAACCGTTGCCGAGCCGTCGCTGGGCGTGCGCAGTGGGATTGTTGAGGCTCCGCTTCAGCAATTCTGTCCGGAGAAGGTTGCCTGGGCCCACGAGAACATTAAAAAGGTTGGGACGAGTGAATTGTCCTTTATCAAACAGGTCGAGGCGTATAAAATACTCGCAATAGAGATGCGTCCAGATCAAACAATACCGCTTGAGGTTCAGGTGTTCCGGCTGAGCCGGGATGTGGCTGTTGTGGGTCTGCCGGGCGAAGTCTTTGTCGATCTGGGGCTAAAAATCAAGCGAGCCAGCCCCTTTGCGACTACGCTGGTTGTCGAGTTATGCCAGGATGCGCCGGGTTACATACCCACGAAAAAGGCATTTGCCGAGGGCAGCTACGAAACGGTCAATTCGAGGATCGCTCCTGGAGGTGGCGAAATGATGGCCGAAGCGGCAATTCGGCTGCTGAAGGAACTGGGCCGGTAGCGGTCTGATCGTTATAAGGAGAAGTTCAATGAGATTTATAAAAATGCACGGCATAGGCAATGATTATGTCTATGTCAACTGCTTCGCCGAGCAAGTTGAGGATCCCGTCGCCCTGGCGCCGATCATCAGCGACCGGCATCGAGGCGTAGGCGGCGATGGATTGATTCTCATAGCCCCCTCGCAGACGGCGGATGTGCAGATGCGAATCTTCAACGCCGACGGTTCGGAAGCTGAAATGTGCGGAAATGGAATCCGTTGCGTTGCGAAATACACGTACGAACACAAACTGGCCCAGGCCGGCGGAGAGTTTTCCGTGCCGGGCCAGCGGTCTTTTCCCGCTTCGTTAAATATAGAGACCGGCAACGGGATTTTGACCGTTGGCCTTATCATCGATGATAACGACAAGGTCCGGAAGGTATGCGTAAATATGGGCCAGCCGATTTTGTCGCCACAGGATATTCCTGTGAATCTCACCGGCGAAAAAGTTGTCGCGCAGCCGATTGACGTTCTTGGGCGGGAATTGTTGATGACCTGCGTATCGATGGGGAATCCGCACGCCGTATTCTTCTGTGACGATGTGCGGTCTATTGAGCTTGAGAAACTCGGGCCGGCTATCGAAAACGACAGCCTTTTTCCGAATCGAATCAATGTCCACTTTGTTCAGATTAACAAGCCGGTGGAATTTACAATGCGGACATGGGAACGAGGCAGCGGCATTACGATGGCTTGCGGCACCGGCGCTTGTGCTGCTTGTGTGGCTGCTGCGTTGAACGGGCGACAGGGGCGAATATGCACCGGACATTTGCCCGGCGGCGACCTTAATCTGCACTGGTGCGAAGAAGATAATTGCGTTTATATGACCGGCCCGGCGG
>CAZSOR010000326.1:0-5568 GCA_964608395.1 uncultured Pirellulales bacterium | reverse complement strand
ATATATCGATCATAATAAGATGATTTCGCCAGATAAATGCGCGCACAGTGACAACGGTATGTCACAGCAGGTGAAAATATATGCAATTTGTGTGGTTTTTGATCAGATGCTCTGTAAAGTATTTCGCTGCAGGACGATGCCGCAAAACCGCCAGATTTTCTCGAATTGCTCGTACGGCATCAGCCGCGTCCCCGTAATCGGGTCGGCAACGGTCACCGCATCGTCCGAGACATCCAGCACGGCAAGACAGTGGTTCATAAGGAACGCCTCCCTTACCAAGGCCAGCGTAATGCCCGCATTTTTAAGTTGAGCGATCGAATCGAAATGCCGGTAACGGCAGCTCAGGCCCTCGGCACCGTAGCGATCCTGCAGGGCCGAGGAAAGACATGCCGGGAGCGTACCTATAACCGGGCTTGAATAAGAAAGCACGGCCAGTTCTCCCTCGTTAGCGGTCAGGCCCAATCTCCCCAGAGCCGTTACCGCCGCTGCCGGGCCGCAGGTGTAATCCGTAGTCTGACGGCAGATGCCGTTATTATCGTATGTCGTCTGGAGGTTCGAGAGACGCTCTTTAATCAATGCCGGGACGAGAAAAGGCAGCACCGAAAACCAGGTCACAAATCCAGCCATCAGAAGACAAACGATGAGCTTCTCGAATTTGTAAGGCAGGCGCGATAAAGGAACCGTCAGGCCCATTGAGACGGCCAGGGACAAAACCACGAATCTGATCCGGCCGGCCACAATCCAGGAGAAAGGTGAAACAAAATACAGGGCGTTATTGAATCTGACCATCGCAAGCATCGCAATGAGCACCAAAGGCAGAATATATCCCAGCACCCACCAGGGTTTACGAAAGCGCGAACAGGCCCTGCCCGCGAAAACGCCGAACACAGCGATTAGAATAACACCCGTAGTTTCAAGCCAGGGATTCATCTCCATCTTTTCAATCTCCTCACGATTATTATAATCATTTTATCAAATCACGCCCCAAAAGTCAAGGTTTTAATACTCGCGATTGACCTGAGTTTGAGCCGGGCATATAATCATCAAAACAGGAAAATCCGAACATTTATTAAATTAGCTCAATGAGGACATTTATTATGAGAAAATGGAAAACGGCAAACAAATGGTCGCCGGTCATAATCGCCGCTCTGGCATCAGTTTTGGCTTCGGCAACGGCCGCTCCGGCAAAAAGGATAGAGATTTACAGCAACAATCCAGCGTATTGGCAATATGCCGGCGAGCCGATTTTGCTGCTGGGCGGCAGTAAGGACGACAATCTCTTTCAGATTCCGGCTCTCAAAGAGCACCTCGACCTTCTAAAGTCCGTAGGCGGCAACTACGTGCGCAATACTATGTCTACCCGGGATCAGGGTAATGTCTGCCCATTTAGGAAAGTAAACGGTAAGTACGACATGGAAAAGTGGAACGATGAATACTGGAAAAGGTTCGAGAATTTTCTGCGATTAACGCAACAGCGGGATATTATCGTGCAAATAGAAGTCTGGGCGACTTTCGACTACTATCGTGAAAACTGGGACGTCAATCCCTTCAATCCGAAGAATAACGTCAATTACACCGCCAAGCAGACGGGGCTGCCCGTGAAAGTCAGCACGCACCCAATCCGCACGGAAAATAACTTCTTCTGGTCCGTGCCCGCAGAAAGAAACCGGAAAATCGTGCTCAAATATCAGCAGCGTTTCGTCGATAAGCTGCTCTCGTATTCTCTGAAGTTCGGCAACGTCCTCTATTGCATGGACAATGAAACATCAGTCACACCCGAATGGGGCAAGTATTGGTCCGAGTACATCAAGGCAAAGGCAAAAGCCGCCGGAGTTAGCGTTCATACGACCGAAATGTGGGACCCCTGGGACCTGGCGAATAAGATGCACAGCGCGACTTTCGACCATCCGGAAACCTATTCTTTCGTAGACATTTCGCAGAACAACCATCAAAAGAAACAAGCGCACTGGGACAACGCCCAGCGCCAACGGGCCCGAATAGCTGATAATATCCGTCCGCTTAACAACGTCAAAATCTACGGAGCCGACACGGGCAGGTTCGGCAACGATCGAGATGGCATGGAGCGCTTCTGGCGAAACATTTTCGGCGGCCTGGCGGCGGCAAGATTCCACCGGCCCGATTCAGGACAGGGTCTGGGCGAAAAAGCCCAAGCGAATATTCGCAGTATGCGAATGCTAACCGATAAGATGGATATCTTCACCTGCAAGCCTCATAATGACCTGCTTTCGGATAAAGATTCCAACGAAGCCTATTGCATAGCCAACCCCGGCAAAGAATATGCCGTATATTTCCCCGACGGCGGTGAAGTTATGCTGGACATCGCCCCATTAAACAAACCAGCCACAGTCCGCTGGCTGGATATTATGAAAAGTCAATGGACAGAAACTAAGAAAATTCAGAGTGAAAATAAGTTAAAGCTTAGCTGCCCATCCAAAGGTTACTGGGCAGCCCTTATAAAAAAACAATAGTAAAAAAGAAATCCTCAAAAGACTAACATGGTCTTCTGAGGATTCGATTAAGAAATTCTTAATGCAGACCTTACTGTTCAGATGGATTTAGTTGGACAGAAAAGTTTATTGCAGTTCAGGCATTATAGTGAATACTGCGGAATCTTCATCGTCTCACCATTTTTCATCGAGGACAAGTGCGCATAATAGCCGGGAACTGTCATATTCAACGCATCTATGACATCAACCCTCGGCTTGCGACTGCGCAGGATAGCGTCGATGAAGTCGTCACCGAGGTAACCATGAGAGCCGCCATGTCCACCCGGCATAACTCCCGGCGGCAAAGCATACTTCTTAATCTGCAAGCCACCCCTGATAGCCTCGTGGTAGCGCTTGCTGCCTGTCCTGTCGCCGACAAAGGTTTTGTTGAATCCACCGTATTCGCCTCTAATCCGTCCCGCTTCGAGATACTCACCCTGCGAACCGCATATTATCATCCGAGAAAGCCCTCCTTCTGCGGTCCGGAACAGGCCAACCTCTGACTTGAATATGTTGCCGATAGCGTTGGGAATACGCTTGTCTTTGTCAAAAAGCGGAGTGCCCTGGCAGGAGACGTCAAGCAGGGATTTATGCGTAATGCCGACATAGTAAGCCGTCGCATGCGTCGGATACCACATCGGACATCCCTTCTTTCGCCAGTCCTTGTAAGAGCCCAGCGAAGGTGCGCCTATAGAATGAGGGTGACAGTATTCCCCCTCGGAATAGACGATTCGGCCAAAAACTCCGGCGGCATAGAGCTTTTCCATTGCGTACAGATCGTCATGAAAACACGATGTTTCGAACATTGCGTAAACCAGTCCCTTGTTCTTTTTACAGCATTCGAGAAGCTTTTCGGCGTCCTCGATATCTCCACGAAATGAGGGAACCGCGGTAGCAACATGCTTGCCATGCTCCATACAAAGAATAGCGTGCTTAGCGTGAGCTGGAGCGTCCGTGGCGCAATAGATGGCCTCGATTGAATCATCCTTGACCATCTCCTCCAGCGATGGGTACGTCTTTGCACATTTCGCCTGTCGGGCCATATCGCTGCATCGGTCCGGGAACAAATCACTTACCGCAACCAGTTCGACGTTGGGATGATGCTGGAGTCCAAATTGCAGGCCGAATTTGCAAACACCATGGCCGACAATTCCGACCCGAACCTTGCGACCGCTAAAGGGCTTCCATACTTTTGTCTTGTCATAGTCGGTTTTTGTCTGGTCAAAACCGGCAATACCTTCGGTAGCCTTTGCGAAACCGAGCATAGAACTTCCGGACACAGCAGCCGAACCGGCCAAAAACAATCGACGAGAAATCTTAGACATGGCAGCATACTCCTTAGTCTTTATAAGAATTTACTTCATCTGACAGTTAACAACTGAACATCATTATACCACCTCACAGGAGGATTCTCTATCAAATACACACCGGTCGACTCCATCGCCACTGTATCGACACGATTTTGCTTGAGCCACTTGGCCATCTCATGAAGATCGGGCGTCATACACCCAAAGTAACGGACGGTCTCGTTGCCGCACTTGGCCGGAATAGCCACATAGTGCTTACGGGATCCCACATTGATGCCCGCTGCATAAGGATGCACAATCCTTAGGCCTTGACGTTTCACTATCTTCTTTTTACAATTCTGTTCATGATTTTTTATCGTCTCAAGCGACAAATCCACCTTAATCATGCGCCCAGTTTTTGTGGAGTATTATAGACTACTTCTTGACGTCTTTAGGACTTGATGCTATCTTGCTCTGCGAAAGGATAAGACAATGGAAGAGTTCACCCGGTGGCAATTCGTAGAAGTTCTGGGGCTTTCCTCATCTTGTATACCCTATGATTTTGTAATGGAAACAACAGATTATGAATAAGCAAATTCTAATTATCACATGCCTGGTCCTGCTGGCTCCGATGCGTTTTACCTTGGCGACCGAGAAGTCACCCGGCAAACAAAAGCAGGAAATAAGCATAACGATTCTATATGATAACTATGTTTTCACGGAAGGACTCAAATCCGATTGGGGCTTCTCGTGCCTCCTGACGGGCATGGAAAAGACCATTCTGTTTGACACTGGCACAAAAGGTAAGCTGCTCCTGGAAAATATCGAGAAGCTGAACATTAATCCCAAAGATGTTGAAGCCGTAGTCATCTCGCACAATCATGGGGACCATACAGGAGGCTTACTTGCTTTCCTAAGAAAGAACAGCAATGTCTCAGTTTACCTGCCCCCCTCGTGCTCAGGCAGTTTCATTCAGGAAGTGAAAGGAACGGGAGCGAAAGTTGTCATACCGGACGCTCCAGTTGAAATCTGCAAAGGCGTTTATCTGACAGGGCCCATGGGAGAACAGATCATCGAGCAATCCATGATTGTGGAGACGGCTGAAGGAGCAGTTATCATCGCTGGCTGTTCGCATCCCGGGATCGTGAATATTATCCGGAAGTCAAAGGCAATCATCCTCAAAGAGATTCACCTGGTTTTCGGTGGATTTCACCTGTTGCGTAAATCAGACAACGAGCTTAAGCAGATCATTGGTGAATTCAGAAATCTCGGCGTCAAAAAGACTGGACCCACTCACTGCACGGGTGATCGAGCGATCCAAATGTTCAAACAGGCGTATGGAACGGACTTTGTGCAAATGGGCGTAGGTCGAAGACTAAAAATCGAAGCCATCTCGAAGTGATTTTTATATAACAGGATTGGTGGAAGCGAAAATGGCCTGCAAATGGTATAGTGTTTGCCCGCTACGAGAACACGAAAGGGAAGGCAGGATTGGCTTGATCTGGGCCGAAAAATATTGTAAGACCGATGACGGCTGGATGGAGTGCGAACGATACAAGCTGGAGGAGCGGGGTATCTACCACCCTGACAATATGCTGCCGGATGGTACGAATAATAAACTATAATAAACTAAAACTCAGGATAGCGGGGCTGTCTATTAAACGGCATAATTGATTCACCATTGTACTCTTGTCGTTTTCAAAGATGGATAATGTTTTCGTTCCCGTCAGATCCCTCGCATTCGAAATACCCCCAGCCATTCCTAAAACCTAAGC
>CAZSOR010000325.1:0-5572 GCA_964608395.1 uncultured Pirellulales bacterium | reverse complement strand
ATATGCTCGATGTGCCATCCGTTCTATACTGGCAAGCAGAAATATGTCGATACAGCCGGCCGAATAGAGCGATTCCAGAAGAAGTACGGCACGAGTTACATCAAAGCGGCCACAGCCGGCAAAAAACCAAACGAGAACAAAAAAGACCAGCAGCAATAGCTGATTCCTCAGATTACGATTCATGCTCCCATCCTGATAAAACCGGGCTGGGGGCTTTTTGTTCTTTTGGTCAAGTGCAAACGGATTGTTCAATGACGGCACAATAGCTTTGGGCTGTCATTTCGTACCTTTAGCGGACGGTATTTATGGCTGAACAAAAAGACAGTCTACTGGCAAAACTCGACCAGCTCGATGCACGCTATGGCGAGATCGAAAAGCAGATTTCCAAGCCGGAAGTCGCCTCCGACCCGAACAGGTTTATCGCTCTATCCAAAGAGCAGGGCAAGCTTAAAACAATAGTCACAAAATACCGCCGGTACAAAATAGCGGGGGCCGGTATTGAAGAGGCCGAGCAGATATTGTCCGACAGCTCCGCCGACGATGATTTCAAAACGCTGGCAAAAGAAGAGATACCGCAGCTCGAAGAACAAAAGAACAGCCTGCTCGAGGAAATTACGAACACTATGATCATGGCCGACGATATGGATATCGATTCGGTCATTATTGAAATACGTGCCGGCACCGGGGGCGAAGAGGCGGCTCTGTTCGCACGCGATTTATACGGGATGTATACCCGGTACGCCGAGACTCGCAGGTGGAAGATCGAGCAGCTCGATTTTAGCGCGACGGAAAAGAACGGCTTTCGCGAAGTCATCTTCGGCGTCAAAGGCCCGGGGGTCTGGTCCGAATTAGGCTACGAAGGGGGCGGCCACCGCGTCCAGCGAGTGCCGGAGACCGAGTCCCAGGGCAGAATTCATACCTCGGCGGCGACCGTTGCCGTTCTGCCCGAACCGGAATCGCTCGATATTGAAATTGCCCCCGATGAGGTAGTCGAGCACGTCTGCAGATCCAGCGGGCCGGGTGGCCAGAACGTCAACAAGGTCAGCAGCGCGATAAAACTCGAACACATCCCGACCGGGATTACCGTCCACATGCAGGATGAAAAAAGCCAGCATAAAAATCGCGCCAAAGCATGGCGAGTTTTAAGAAGCAGGATCTATGAACATCATATGAGCAAGAAAAGGGCCGAGCGAGATTCGCAGCGCAAGAGCATGATCGGCTCGGGCGACAGGTCCCAGAAAATCAGAACGTATAACTTCCCGCAAAATCGTGTAACCGACCACAGAATCAACTTATCTATCTACAACCTCGACAAGGTGCTGGCCGGCGACATGTCGGAACTAATCGCAGCGCTAAAAGAATACGACCGGCAGCAGCGGCTGAAAAACCTGTAACAATTTAAGAGTTACGGAAAAAATAACGGCAGACACCACATTAGGCAAAGAACATCGCAAACAGAGGCATCAGCAGAGATGTAACTACAGAATGTGTGGCAAAGATCAGGAATATGGCGATGAGTGCATTCATAGGTTCATCACTAAAAAAATAGCCGATCAAACCAAGAAACAGCACGCAACATGTTATCATAGCAACCGAATCGCCTGTCACAATTCCTAAAGTACTACGCACAGCTCCAACGCTTAATGTTACAGCAAACAACTGGAGCAATGACCAATAAAACGGATCGAAGGGATAGCTAAACCAGCTACATAATCCTATGCCCAGCAGGAGTATGAACACATATAGGATAGTTTTTAAGGCAACGGCCGCCAGCCTTTCGAGCGCACCAGAAGAGGCATTATTGCTGATGAACGACACCTCGACCAGAATGAGTACAACCGACAGGCCAATCAAGGCCAGAGGCACATAGATGTTTTTGGTTTTGGGAGCATTTATGTTCACGAGACAAATTGCCAGCTCTCGGTAGCATTGCGAGAGCACATACCTGCCCTCCATATCGCAGCAGACGTTCCGAATCGCACTTTGGCGATCGGATGGCTAATGACGGAAATAAACCGCGGGTTGCCGAGCCTGGTTGATTGAATGGTTATACTGTAAACCCGATATCTGCTATATGGCCAATGCAGAGCCTGAGTCGCTCTTATTGGAATCCCATCGTCACTGTACTGTGATCCCCCTAATCAGAACTCATATGCATTAGGCGCTGAACGGCCTCAAGGGCAACCGGGCGAAAGACGATCGGCAACGCGTCTGCGACCTCAGAAGTCGGAAGCCAATCTCTTTTCCTGTCCGTCTCCCATTGCGCCGCATTTCCAACTACCGTTGCGAGGAAAAATGTAAATTTTATTTTGGTTTCGCCATCTGGAGCCTCGATTGTGGGAAGTTTCACTCTAAGATCCACACAGTAGCCAGCCTCCTCTGCACATTCACGTTTAGCTGCCGCCTCCAATGACTCGCCTTGCTTCACGGCACCTACTGGAAACACCCATGATCCTTTGTATTTGCGAGATGTTATAAGGAGCACATGTGGCTCATCTCCTTTTACGAAGCGATATGCGACAACTCCAGCTTTCTCCCTTAGTGCTTCTGCGAACGCCATTATTAATCCTTATTTCTTGAACTCAACAACATGTTGTTTCGACAATAGATTGTACGTTATTGTATCCAGACACAAAACAGTTTTCTACTCCTTCTGGATGGTCTCGAGGTTGTAGTTGTTCTGTCTGGCCCAGTTCACAATAATGTCATTTTCCTTTATCTTCGTATGCAAGGAGCTTCGACGAGCCGCTGAGCATATATCTCTTGCGATGGAATCGAAGGTTTTGCCTATCTTTATGCCACACATTGCACGGTTAAACTCATACATCAAGAAACCCTTCTCTCCTTCTCGGTCTCGCAAATTAATCGCTTTACTAATTTCTCGGTAGGCGTATTCCCAGTCCTTTTTTGTTTCGTCCTGTCCTCCTCGGTCTTTCAATGCATAGCCAAGTTGCCCATGGTTACGGTGAAATTGCTCTCCCACATTATTGTCTATAAGCGCCTCGAAGATCGGGATGGTTCGCTCCATTAGCGACAAGTTATTATTCTTCTTCTTCCAGTTCCAGTTTGCCGTACGAACTTCGCGGACCTCCTTGAAGATCTCAAATCGAGCAGCTCGCGACGCAACCTTGACGGCTTCCTTAAGCTCCTGAACATCTTTTACTTTCTCGTTTTCGTCCAAGTGACGATTGACTAATTCCATGGCTTTCGTATCTAACACCTCAATCTGGTCAACTTTCTTTTTGGTTTCCTCGGCGCTCTTTTTAGCTTCTTCGGCATCCTTTGCAATGTTGGCCAGGGCGCGGTCAACTAAGCTGCGCCCTCCGTACCCACCGACAAGAGCCATAGCCAAGAGCTTGACTAAACCCAGAATTGAACCAGAACTCAATAAGGATTTTGATGGAGTACCTGCAGTCGTAAGTTCGGTGGGCAATATGAGAAAAACCACATAGGCTCCGGCGATACCATAGAAACAATCCGCTACCCATCCGAGCTTGATTACATGATTCTTTTCGGGATCACGGTGGGGGAACTCCAGGCCGCTGTCGCGCACGGTGTAGAGCAACCCCCCGAAGGCGCCGGCTATAGTGATCATCATAAAGATGGTGGCATCTGCAGACCACGGAGCGCCAATCCGCACATAGAATCCAATGAAATAGCCGACTGCAACCGCCAACGCAGCTAACAGTATTATAATAACTGATCGCATGGTAGTCTCCTAAGTGCCGCGAGACGCGGCCTAACTATGTATATATGGTTTCCAGATAAGAAACAACAAATGCCCAACTGTCGGCATAAGGCCTAATTTCCTTGCATGCATAAGCGGTGCTATGGAAATGAATTAAGATAGTTGGCGTTCTTATGAGGAGTCTTATTCAGTTTCCAGATAACACCCCGATGTTGCGGTCGTTCGAATCGCGTCCGATGGGCTCACAACTCCGTGAGGCCACAGTTCAACACGTGCGTATAGATTACAGTCGTTTAATTGGACTTCGTCCCCGTCGGTTGCGCACTGAGGCAGCCGTCAGTACGAGCGCACTACTGCGAAGTTGATAATCCCATGTAAACTCGCTGTATAAATAGTCAATATACAACATGACCTGGGATTTCCAAGAAAAAACTGTGCCGAAATATCGGGCGTTATTGCTATGCCGGTTACGGTTATGCGAAGATTCATTTGCCAATTGGATGTTTATCGGATATCGTGAGGATTTTGCAGGTTTATTGGTATATTTTAAGGTAGGATTGGATATGATTATTGTTGTTACCGGAATGGTTGGGGTTGACAAGAAGAGCTACCTTGAGGATGTCTGCCAATTTGCCGCCGGGCATGGCAAAGAAGTGCTGCTGTGCAACGTCGGCGACCGGATGTACGCCGAGGCGCCCGATATTCCGCCCGGCAAGATTCTGGATATCCCGATGAAAAGGCTCAGCTCGCTTCGCCGGAGCGTTTTCAAAGATATTATAGCAAAAGCCGCAACCGCTCCCAATCTAATCGTCAATACTCACGCAACGTTTCGCTGGCGGCACGGATTGTTCCCGGCTGTGGACTTCGACCAGATGCGCCAGATCAACGCCGATATGTATGTCTGTTTGATAGACGGCGTAGTTGCCCTGCACACAAGGCTCCTCGAAGATCACGCCGTCGAGCACAGCCTGAAAGATCTGATTGTCTGGCGGGAAGAAGAGATCCTCGGCACGGAAATGCTCTGCAAGGGAATTGACGATACGACTGCTTTGTATTGCCTTGCCCGCGGCGCCGAAACCGGGACGGCTGAAACCTTCTACAGACTTGTTTTCGACGGTCGTATGAAAAGAGCGTATCTGAGCTTCCCGATGACCGCCGTCAGTAACATAGAAAACGTGCAAAAGGAGATTAACGAATTCAGGCGATTGACGAAACAATCGTTTATCTGCTTTGACCCCGGCGACCTGGAGGAATGCTATCTGCCGGACAAAGCCCGGCGGGCCGGCGAGGAAGGATTGGACTATGTCGAGGCCGCAGTTCTGGGCCGGCAGGTTCGGCTGGATTTGAACGAGGTCAGGCAGATCCAGCGAGATATTAACAGTCAGACGTATGCCCGCGATTTCATGCTGATCGACCAGTCTGAGATGATTATCAGCCTTGTGCCGAGCATAGAAGACGGACGGGCAGCCATCTCCAGCGGCGTCGAAAGAGAACTCCAGCACGCCCACGAAGCGGCAAAAGAAGTATACGTCATATGGACAGCCAGGCAGAGCCCTTCGGTCTTTGTGACCCAGACAGCGACAAAAGTCTTCGACAGCATCGACGGCGCGGTGGACTTTTTTAAGAAGAAAAAATACATCGAGGCAAACTGCTGAAAAGTATTCATCAGGGCATTTTCTGTTGCGAAAATGCCTGAGATGTTGTTTATAAATTGAGTAATCTCGCACCTGGCGGATAGCAAATGTCGAACATTGAACAGAATATATCGGAAAATGAATTGGCCGGCTGTATCGACCATACGCTGCTCGACGCGACCGCTACACGGGAACAAATCGAGCAGCAATGCCGGGATGCAAAGACCTACGGCTTTCATACGGTCTGCGT
>CAZSOR010000324.1:0-5586 GCA_964608395.1 uncultured Pirellulales bacterium | reverse complement strand
TTGGGTGGATAGAAGCCGACAAATTCTTCATATGCGCTAATTACCTGGACAAAAGAACTCACATTTCTTATTATAATCAGTAACGTTCGGCTGCATTTTAATTGTGAGGACAAAATTTATGGTCAACAGGAGAAGTTTCCTTCGTTGCGTTGCCGGCAGTGCTTTTGCGATGGTTTTACCCACTACTGTCTTCTCAGAAACAACAAAAGCTAAAAAGCCAAACATCATCCTTTGCATGGCCGATGACATGGGCTGGGGCGACCCGGGATTCAACGGCAATTCGATCGTTAAAACCCCCAATCTGGATGCAATGGCAAATGCCGGCATGAGATTCACTCGTTTTTATTCCGGCGCCCCGGTGTGCTCGCCAACTCGCGGAAGCTGCCTGACGGGCCGGCATCCATATCGATACGGCATCTTCGGCGCAAACTCCGGGCACATGCCGAAAGAAGAAATCACCTTAGCGGAAGCCTTGAATACACAGGGTTACACGACCGGCCATTTCGGCAAATGGCACCTCGGGACTCTTACTACCAAAGAAAAAGATTCCAACCGCGGAGGCCCGAGAGGTGCTAAGCACTACTCACCACCATGGGAGAACGGATTCGATGTCTGCTTTTCAACAGAGGCAAAGGTCCCCACGTGGAATCCTATGAAATCGTCGGAGTCTGATAAACCTTACGGAACTTACTATTGGAGACAGGACGGCACAAAGGTAACTGAAAACCTTGAGGGCGACGACAGCCGAGTTATCATGGACCGCGTTGTTCCGTTTATCTTAAACGCCGTGAAGACGAACAAACCTTTCTTCACCGTCATTTGGTTTCACGCGCCGCACTTGCCCGTCGTGACCGGGCCGAAATATCGAGAGATGTATTCGCAGTACAGCGAAGATGAGCAGCATTATTACGGATGTATTACCGCGCTGGATGAGCAGGTAGGCAGGCTCCGCAGCGAACTGCGCGGCCTGGGAATTGCCGACAACACGATGCTGTGGTTTTGCAGCGACAACGGGCCTGAAGGAAAGGACGGCAAGTCAGGCCGGAGCCGCGGCTCTGCCGGGCCCTTTCGCGGCCGTAAACGCAGTCTACTCGAAGGCGGCGTTCGCGTACCGGGCCTGCTCGAATGGCCAGCCCAAATCAACGCCGGACAAGTCACCGATATACCATGCTCAACGTCGGACTATTTCCCGACAGTTATGGATGCGCTGGGCTTCAGGATGGAGGGACAACCTGAGCCGACCGATGGAGTCAGCCTGCTGCCGTTAATTGAACACAAAATGACCGAACGGCCCCTGCCCATCGGCTTTGAATCCAGAAAGCAGGTCTCTCTCACCGGCAACCGCTACAAAATCTACAGCAATGACAACGGCAAAACTTATATGCTCTTTGATCTGCTCGATGACCCCGGCGAAAATAAAGACTTGGCGGCAGAAAAACCGCAGGTTCTTCAATCGATGAAGACTGTGCTTGTAAAGTGGCGCAAATCATGTAAAGATAGTCTCGCCGGAACTAACTACTCGTAGAAACCTAATTTGTATAAAAAGAGAATGTGATGGCCAAAAAACAAAGAACAATCGTTGGTTCACCTTTAACACCGACTCTGTTGAAGGAACTGGATGCCCTGAACAAACTTCCATTTACACCCGAGGATTTCAAGCCGGATGGCAACTGGGTAAGCACATACCGGATTTGGACGTGCCACGGATATCAGGAAAGTGGCAACCAAAACGTCGGATTCTTGAGAATAGAGCGCATCGGCGGCTCAGACGAGACATTTGTGCTGAATGTCCGCCAGGAGGTTGTGCAAACAGATGCGATAACACATATTATCGACGGCAAAATAAAGTGTAGCAATAATCAGTTGGCCTCACCTGTTGAATGGAAACTGAAAAGCGAATTTATCGGCGCGGATGGCAAGCATATTTCAGAATTACGCAGCGGCGACAATAGCATTGCGACTGAGAGGGCGGAAAGAACTACGGGTGATTGGTGTTTGTTTGAGGCGGTTCAACGTCTGGCATTAGACGCACAGAATTCGTTTAGCTTCGACTTGCTGGAAAGAATGAGCCTGAAAAAACCAGACCACCGGCTATCTTATCGTGGCGTCACTCTATTAAAAGTGGACGACATTGATATACCTCTGCATTGTTTCGTTCAATTAGGAAGCGGGATTCTTCCTAATGAATACTGGCTCGATTCCCGGCGTCGGTTGTTGTTCGTGACCTCGATGAACAAGGCTTATATCTTAGATGAGCAAGCAGAACAAATCATTGGGCGAGAAGTGGAAGAATCGCGAAAATCCTACCAAAGAAAAAGGGAACAGAAACTATGAACAAGCACACCGCAGAAGAACAATCCGGTTGTCTCGTGAACAGGCGGGATTTTATAAAATTAAGCAGTGGTGCAGTGGCATTGCTGGCCAATACCGCTTTGACGAGAAATGTTCTTGCCGGACGTCAAGGTCGTAAGCCAAAGCCAAAGAACATCCTTTTGATCATTACTGACCAGCAGCACATCGATACGATCGCCGCGGGAGGTTGCCGTCACGTACGAACGCCTTCGCTGGACCGGCTCAAAACAAGCGGTATAAGTTTCACAGAATCGTACTCAGCCAATCCGGTATGCAGTCCGGCGAGAAGCGCCGTTTTCACCGGCCGGACCAGCAGCGAGTGCACGGTTTACGTCAACGGGCGGTCGATACGTTCGGACATTCCGAACCTCGGCCAGTGGTTCTCTGAGCACACCGATTACGAAACATTCTATGCTGGCAAGTGGCACCTGCCGAGAACGTACACAAGTAAAATCCTCGGCTTCAAAGTCATCAATACGGGCATTGGCGGTTTCGGCTATCTTTGCGATACGGCCATGTCGCATGCCTGTGAGGGCTTTTTGCGAAACCGCTCGAAATCGAAACCGTTCCTGCTGGTCGCTTCGTTCATGCAGCCTCACGATATCTGCGAGTGGCTCAGGCTGAATATGGACAACCGGGAAGAACTCCGGTATCCGGAGCTGGCCGGCGAGCTGCCCGAACTGCCGGATAATTTCGAGTTCGATAAGAATGAGCCGGAGGCTATAAGGAAAACACGTCTGGGCAATGAGCCGTTTAAAGGCAACTGGGGCAAAGAGCAATGGCGTTACTACAGGTGGAGCTATTATCGAAATATCGAGCATGTTGACGCCGAGATTGGGCGCGTTCTGCACGCGTTGGAAGACTTCGGCCATGCGAATGATACGCTGATCGTAATGACTTCGGATCACGGCGAGGGAATGGGACATCACCAGATGGTGCGAAAGAGTACTCTTTATAACGAAGCCGCGAGAGTGCCGCTGCTTTTCTCCTGGCCCGGATACGTTTCAGGAAAACAAACAGATACCACACATCTGGCTTCCGGCATGGATATCATGCCGACACTTTGCGACTTTGCCGGAATCAAACCGCCTGAAAACATGCGGGGCAGGAACTTGCGGTCAATTATCGAGGGAACTTCCGCGAGAAGCAACGAGTTCGTTGTCACCGAGGTAAGCACGAATACCGGCAGGATGGTTCGGACGGAAGGTTACAAATATATCACATATAAAAATGACTCGGTCGAACAGCTTTTCGACATGAAAAATGATCCTGGTGAAATCAGGAATCTTGCAGCAAGAACACGCTATGCATCGACATTGACCGAACACCAAAAGCTGCTTAGAGAGTTCGAGAGCAAGTTGGATGTGCCATCGAATGTTCCAAACGCCGGCGTTTGGCAGCACAAGACATAATTCTTTCAGGCGAAAGGCATTATCGATAAACGGGAAAGGAACAAAAATGAAGAGACAAACACGAAGAGAATTCCTGAAACGGCTGGGCTATATGACCGGTTCGGCGGCGGCACTTTCGGTCCTGCCAAGCTGCAACAGCGTCGGCCAAACAGCAGGGAAAAAACGGCCCAATATCATATTCATAATGACAGACGACCACGCCTCGCACGCCATGAGCTGCTACGGCAGCAAAATCAACAAAACACCAAACCTCGACCGGATTGCCAGCGAGGGCATGCGCTTCGACAACAGCTTCTGCACCAATTCCATCTGCGCCCCCTGCCGGGCCGTCATTCTGACCGGCAAATACAGCCACATCAACGGCGTTATCGACAATCGCAAAAAGTTTGACGGCAGCCAGCAAACTTTCCCCAAATTGCTTCAAAAGGTTGGTTATCAAACCGCTATGATCGGCAAGTGGCACCTCAAGACCGACCCGACCGGTTTCGACTACTGGAACGTCCTGCCGGGACAGGGAGCATACTATAATCCGGTGATGAAAGAGATGGGGCAACAAAGAAAATACACGGGATATGTAACGGATATTATCACTGACCACGCGCTGAGGTGGCTCAAAAAACGTGACCAGGACAAGCCGTTCTGCCTGATGTATCAGCACAAGACCCCCCACCGACGTTGGGAACCGGGCCCGAAGCACCTGACGATGTACGATGACGTGACGATACCGGAGCCCGACAACTTGTTCGACGACTACTCCAACCGTGGGCGCGCCGCAAAAGAGCAGGACATGAGCATCGCCAAGACAATGACGCAAAACGACCTGAAACTTACACCCACCCGGAAGAATCTTACGCCGGAGCAGAAAAGACTCTGGGATGCAGCGTACGGACCAAAAAACGAGGCGTTCAAGAAAGCGAATCTACAGGGCAAAGATTTGGTCCGCTGGAAATATCAGAGGTATATCAAAGACTATCTGCGATGCATCGCTTCGGTTGATGAAAATGTCGGCCGGGTTCTGGATTATCTCGATGAATCTGGCCTTTCGAAAGATACGGTCGTTTTCTACACATCCGACCAGGGCTTCTACCTCGGCGACCACGGCTGGTTCGACAAGCGGTTCATGTACGAAGAGTCGCTGCGCATGCCGCTGCTGGTGCGCTATCCCGGCCAGGTCAAGGCCGGATCGGTTAGCGATGACATCGTTATGAACCTGGACTTCGGCGCCACATTCCTGGACTTCGCCGGCGTGCCGGTCCCGGACGACATGCAGGGCGAGTCGATCCGCAAGATACTGCAGGGCAAGACGCCCGGGAATTGGCGGACATCGATGTACTACCACTACTACGAATATCCGGCGGTACACAGCGTCAAACGGCACTACGGCGTACGAACCAAACGTTACAAACTAATCCACTTCTATAACGACATCGACGAGTGGGAGTTGTACGACCTGAAGAAAGACCCGAAAGAAATGAAGAACGTCTTCGGCGACCCGGCATACGCCAAGATCGTCAAAGAGCTGAAAGTCGAACTTCAAACGCTGCGTGAGAAATATAAGGATGATACCGGTTCGCCTGTGTGAGACGAACCGGCAGTCTTCGACTACTCTTTAAGCAGCTCGCCGGTCTCTTTGTTCCAGCGTATTGTTCTAATGTTGATGCGATGGTGCATAACGTGGCAGTCGGTGCAGTACATTTTATTGCCGCCTTCATCCACCGAATCAAAAACCGTCTTGGCACCAGCAAGCAGTGCCTTATGGTCTGCCACGAGGCGGATTTCGTGCCGCGGATGGCACATCATACAGGTCGGATTGATTTTCGCC
>CAZSOR010000323.1:1542-5620 GCA_964608395.1 uncultured Pirellulales bacterium | reverse complement strand
CACCCTGTTGCCAGGACGGGATTTTGAATCCCGCGCGTCTGCCAATTCCGCCACTTCGGCTATTCGGGATATATTATTGCCGGGCAGAAAAACTTTGTCAATCAAAAATTCCATCCCGCATCGCCCTAAATATCTTGCTATTTCCGGTCGTTTGGGGGCGATTTTAACTACTTATGTTCGTCTTTACAGCCGATATCATAACTATTATGATAGTAGCGATTTATATGCAGGGATTAAGGTATGGTCAAACAAAGTCCGGAAGTATCGGTAGTAGTGCCGCTGCTGGATGAGCAGGATAATATCGGCCCGCTGTATGAACAGATTACGCAGACTCTTGCCGGCGAGCGCCGCTACGAAATAATATTCATCGACGACGGCAGCAGCGACGAGAGCTTCGCCGTATTAGCGAAACTGCAGAAGGCCGATGCCAAGGTCAGGGTCATTCGCTTTCGCAGGAACTTCGGCCAGACCGCGGCGATGAGCGCCGGCTTCGCCCACGCGCGGGGGCAGATCATTATCGCGATGGACGCCGATTTGCAGAACGACCCGGCTGATATTCCGAAGATGATCGCCAAGCTCGGCGAAGGTTTTGACGTCGTGAGCGGCTGGAGAAAGAAACGGCACGACAATGCCCTGACGAGACTGCTGCCTTCGAAGATGGCCAACTGGCTAATATCAAGAATCACCGGCGTAAAACTCCACGACTACGGCTGCACGCTAAAGGCGTATCGCAGGGAGGTCCTGGCGGAAACAAAATTGTACGGCGAGATGCACCGGTTCATCCCCGCCCTGGCAAGCTGGAACGGGGCAGAAATCGCGGAAATAGTCGTCAACCACAGGCCCCGGACTGCCGGGGTGGCAAAATACGGGCTGGCACGCACGTGGAAAGTTCTGTTAGACCTGATTACGGTAAAGTTTCTCGGCTCGTTTTCCACGAAGCCGATCTATATCTTCGGAAGCCTCGGGATGCTAAGCGCCGCCGGCTCAATGCTTCTCGGTTTGACCGTGATATACCAGAAACTTGCACACGGCAACGATATGAGCGGCAATCCCCTGCTGATTCTGACGGCCGTATTCATTATCGCCACGATCCAGTTCATCCTGATGGGCCTGCTTGCCGAACTGCTGGTCCGGACATACCACGAATCGCAGAACCGCCCGACCTATGTCATCAAAGAGATCCTCGAAGCGACCGACCAAAAGGGAGTCAAGTAAATGAGTAAGCCGGTACGAAAGCATGCACCTAAAAAAAAACCGCATAAGCCACATCACGATCCGGCGCCGGCGTCAAAATTCAACATCAAGAGTCCTGTGGTCGCTATAATCGTTACAGCAATCCTTGCGGCGATTCCGTTTTCTATCGGTAAGTACATTGAGTTCAACTCGCCCGATCCGTTCGACAGCGGAAGCTATGTTTATTCGGCCCAGCACATTCTCAACGGAGCAAAGATCGGCATTGATGAGAAACCAAGCGCCCAGATGGGAACGCTGCTGATCAATATCCTTGGCGTGAGGATGTCCGGATACAACGAGATTGGCCCTAAGCTGATTCAGATGATTCTACAGGCCGCAGCGTTCGTGCTGATGTTTATCGCCATGCGAAGATTGTTCGGAACGTTAGCGGCCTCAGTGGGTGTTATTATCGCCTCGATATACCTGTCGGCCCCGCTGATAGCGAAGTTCGGCAATGCAAAAGAGCAGCACATGATCGCCTTTATGATAATGGGAATGAGTTGTTTTGTGCTGTATCAATTGAACGGAAAATGGTGGTGCGCGATACCGGCCGGGGCATTTCTGAGCTTTGCGCCGCTATTCAAGGAAACCGGCACTTCCGTGCTCGGAGCGGTCGGCTTATTTTTAATTTTGCAACCCTTGCTTAAGCATAATAGTTGGAAAAAAACCGGCACAGATATTTTGTTGCTTGTCGCAGGGGCGGTGGCTATTCTCGGCCCGATATCGCTATGGCTGGCTATCGAAAAGGCGCCGATAAATTATTACCCGTATTCATTTTTATACAGATCTTTCTTTACTGCACATGAGGCCCCGCAGACCGGCGGCGAAAATGAGCAGCCGGTAGCGTACGATACCGGTGAGGCTGCGGTCGAAAAATCCACCGCTGGGCAGGGACTTTTAATGAAGCTTATGCCGGCATACGTGCGTGACAGTTGGCAGGCGCTCGGCCCCGAACAGAGAAAAGAGGCCAGGCTTAGGGTGCTTCGCTATTATCGATTACTCATATTACCTATTGCCCTTGCAGTCGGGGCGGTCATTCTCAGAATCGTAAGACTTCTCTTCGCCAGAATGGCCAAATTAAAAGATAACCGAAAAATCAGTCCTGACAGGTTCGTGATGCTCTTTGCAGTTTGGTGGCTGCTGGACATGTCGTTTGTGTGGATAAGTCCGCGTTCGTACGAGCAGTATTATCTGCCGCTTAACGCTTCGGCGGCAATGTTGGGAGGGTACCTTGTATCAGCCTATTCCGACAAAGCTAAGAATGCAGCGTCCAGGCCGGCATGGATAGCGATCGGCGCAGCCGGTCTGCTCGTAATGATGGTCATGTCTCTGCACATATTTCGCGGTGTGCTAAAAAGTCCGCATTCAGGCGTTATCAATCGTAATCGCAGCACGGGTCAGCCAGAGAGATACAGAGGCTACGCACAAAGGTTAGCCGAAGCTAGCGCGCATGGGAAAGGAGCAAAGAACTCCTCGGAAGTTGTAGGCGAATACATAAAAAACATCTCATCATCGAGCGATGAAATTTACGTCTGGGGCTGGTTCCCGGGCATCTACATCTCGGCACAAAGATTCAGCCCGGCTCCGAAGGCGTTCGAAGGGACAATGAACATACTTTCTCCGAAAGCTCTGTCGGAACGAATTGAGGAGATATTAAATTCGTTTAAGGGCAATCCGCCGAAGTTTATCGTGGACAGCCGGAAAAATCATTTTCCCTGGGACAGGCCGCCGCTGGAATTATGGCCCAGCATCCAGAATGGGTACCGGCTCGTTACGAACCCCCCGGCAGACCGAAAGCAGCTTTGGTACGCTCTTCTTCGAACCTTCGATGTCCAGCCGGACGATCTTACCGAAGAAGGATTCCTGCGTTCCGACAGACCCGAGGGCATTAGCAGGTATGACGCCGCCTTTGCGAAGGCACTTCGCGCAAAAATAGATCCGGCCGAGGCACAGCGCTATGAGGTGATGAAGCCATTCAGAGATTATGTCATGAATAATTACAAAATTGTACGGATGTTCGGCCAGCACGTCCTTTTCCAGCGCAAATAAGCGTACTGTAAAGGCCCTGTAATAAAAAGAGCAAAAAGGCTGATGGATCAGAAACTCAAAAAACAGCAGGAACTCTACGACCGGGGCTGGCACAAGGAGCTAAAGGCCGGCAAGGAAGAACGCGGCAACCTGCAGACAAACCTGGAATTCCTCGCCCAGACCGACCTGCTCAAACCGGAAGACAGAATATTGGAGATCGGTTGCGGTATCGGCACTGTGGTGAATGAGCTTGGCGGCAAGGGACACGATATCGCTGGTATCGATATATCGGGCGAAGCTGTCGAGTACGGCAGAAAAAAATACGGTGACATTCGGTTGGAGGTACAGGCGGCGGAAACCCTGCCATACGAAGAAGAATCTTTCGAAGTTGTGCTGAGTTTCGATTTGTTCGAGCATATAGCGGCGATTGACAAACACATAAGCGAAGTCCGGCGGGTACTCCGCCCCGGCGGGTATTACCTCTTCCAGACGCCGAACAGGTACAGCAATATTATCTATGAAACGCTCTGGACGAAGTCGCTGCAATGGCGGCAGTATCATCCTTCGCTGCATTCGCCGGGGCAACTGAAACGGCGAATGGCCCGGCATGGATTCGAGACGCGGTTTGTTAAAATGAATCCCATCAACGAATTTACCGAAAAGAAACTGCAGAAGCTCGGGGTGCTCGGTAAAATACTTCAACGTATTGATTTTCGCAGGATGCCGCTTGTGCTGCAAACTAACCTATACGTTATTGCCAATAAAATTAGAAAATGAAAATTTTGATGCTCAATTATGAATTTCCGCCGATAGGCGG
>CAZSOR010000323.1:0-1442 GCA_964608395.1 uncultured Pirellulales bacterium | reverse complement strand
AAAATGCCGGAAGTGTACCGGCGAAACGATATTTTTATCAGCGCCAGCATGCAGGAGGGCATGAGCAACGCAATGCTCGAAACAATGGCCTCAGGTCTGCCGATTGTGACAACGCGCTGTGAGGGCCTGGCCGAACTGATTGACGGCAACGGCCTTATCGCCGGGCGGGATAACGTCGAAGAAATCGCCAAAGCTATAAAACGACTGGCCGACGATTCCGAACTTTATAAACAAATGTCAGCAGCGGCGAGAAAACAGGCGGAGAAATTTGACTGGGCGAACGTGGCTCAAAGCTACATAGAGCAGTATCACAAAATCATAACGTGACGGAGACTTAACAGTGCAGCCGAAACTATCGGTGATAATCGCATCATACAATCATCAGGACTATATCGCCGAGACCCTCAGAAGTATCGAGGAGCAGACTTTCGGGGACTTTGAAATCATTATAGTCGATGACGGCAGTTCGGACAAAACCGTCGAGGTCGCGAAAAGTGCGCAATCACGGGCGCAAATTTACACTCAACAAAACCAGGGCGTCGTAGCCGCCCGCAACCGAGGCGTTGACCTGGCGAAAGGCAAATACATCTGTTTCGTCGACAGTGACGATGTTGTTTTACCCGAACGGTTCGCAAAACAGGTCCCTTTGCTCGACAGCAATTCGGAGCTGGGACTGGTCTTTGCCGATGCTCTTATTATCGACTCGCAAGGCGCAAAAATCGGAAAATTCGGCGACGTCTATCCCGTCGTACCGGGTGACGTCGCCCAAATGCTCGCATTGCACTACTGTTTTACGCCGATGATAACAGTTATGGTTCGCGCGGACATCCTCCGAAAAACGGGGCCTTTCGAAAAACCCGGCCCGATCAGTGACTATATGAAGTGGATCGAGGTCGCTCATATCAGCAAGGTTCACTACGACCCCGAACCGTTAGGCTGCTGGCGGCGGCACCAGGCCAGCACGTCGAAACAGGCCAACAAGGTCAAAAGCTATGCCAAAACCAGGGCGGCGCTAAAGCGGATTCTGAGGAAGTATCCCACGTTACAGGCCGAAATCGGAAAGAAAATAGTAAAGCGATATTCACGATCGTATTTTCTGACTGCGTTCTGGCTGGCAGCAGACGGCAATGTCAGGCGCGCACGAAAGTACTACTGCAAGGCGGTGAAATTGTATCCCCGTTCTTTGGAGAACTGGGGTGGATTGATTTTTACTTGTTTTCCGGCGAGGAATCTTGTCGCCGGGCTGCATCGTTATGTGAGGGCGAAAAAGCTGCCGTGGTGAGTGGTTATGATTAGAACGGAAAAAATAGCCTGCAATTTGTGTGGCGGTAAAGACTCGGCGTTTCTCTTCGAGGCGAGGGACCGGCTGCACGGAATTGGTGGGACGTTCAGCTATGTTCGCTGCTCTGAGTGCGGCCTTGTCTACATGAATCCGCAGGTCG
>CAZSOR010000322.1:0-5652 GCA_964608395.1 uncultured Pirellulales bacterium | reverse complement strand
TATAAAAAATAGCGGATTGTTAACAGTGTAGATATAACTACTGAAATTTCCTACTGGGTCCGCTTGGAGGAATCTTCCCGTTGACGGCTCATAGAACCTTGCCCGCATAAAATATAGACCATCGGCTTCTTTCATAACACCTAAGCCGCCAACATAAGTGAACGGATTAGGAGTTGTACCTTCATTCCCAGCCGGAACGCCGAAGGGTGTATATGCGTAGCGGTCGGTTACGGTTTCTGTTTCATCAGTCAAAGCAACGACACTGCCTATATGGTTGGTATGGTAATACCGCACGGAACCATCTGTGACAATACGTGCGAGGATTTGTGGGCCATGAATATAATAGGCGGTGATATTTCCAGAATCGTCTGTCTCGCAAAGGATATGGCTCATACCTCTGCCACGGTCGAGGATATAGCAAGTCGATACACCATTTTCAACCCTTGCAATGCGATTGCCTAAGCCATCGTAAATATGCTCCACCATATTACTGTCGGTGATCTGTGAGACCAAACGATTTTCATAATCGTAGCTGAAGGTAGTGGTAACTCCATTAAGAACTCGACTTGTCATACTGCCATTTTTATCATAGCTGTAAGCGGCTGGTTCGGTACTCAAAATCAGCCTGTTGTCGTTGTCGTATGTGTATGTTGTTGAAATATTATCCGTGGATAGATTAATACGGTTGCTACTATTATCATAGCCATATGTTTCTGCTGGTTCCATACTGGAAATCAACCTGTTGTTCTCATCGTAGGTGTACTCAATATTCAAGGAGTTTAGATTCGAAGTCAACAGCGTCCCATGTTCGGAAATATTAATTGGGTTTCCTTGTCCATCCCTTGTGTACTCGAGGCTAATAAACTCCGATTCATCTGACTGAAGGTACGATAGAGCAGATAACCTTCCAGCACTGTCATACAACTGTTCCTTTTTGACTCCATTTGGATAAATCAGAGATGTAATACGTCCTGCTCCATCAGTGTCGTAGTCCCATGTTCTTCCATCCCAATCTATGATTTTGTCGAGCCTGTTTGCCTTGTCGTAGCTATAGGTAACCGTCCGTGCGGGATTAGTAGAATCTGCTGGATAATTTACACTGGCACGGTTGCCCACAATATCATAGCTGTACTGGACAGTTTTGCCAAAGCTGTCTGTGCTGGATATGAGTCTGTCAAGCTCATCATAAACATATGTAGTTGTGCCGGTAGGATCAATTATACTTATCAGATTACCATTATCATCGTAGCTGTATGTAACTTGACTTGAATCGGGATAGTAAATTTCAATAAGGCGGTTTTCATTGTCATAGACAAAAGTCTTTGTATAACCGTTGGGAGTCGTTTCTGAGATAATGTTCCCTGCACCGTCGTACATATATTCGTAGGCGTTGCCTAAGCCATCTTCTTTGCGAATGAGCCGATTTGCGCTGTCATAGTATTTGCTGTTGATGAGCTTGCCGCCCGCATCGATTATCGCTATGAGATTTCCTACTGCGTCATATTCATATTCAGTTATGTTGTTGGCGTCGTCAGTTACTGAGATCAAACGTCTCAGTTCATCATAACCGTAACGTGTTAGATGACCGGCGGCATCGGTGTGTTTAATAAGTTGTCCGAGTTTATCGTATTGCCAGTACCAATGGTTGCCCAACTCCTCATATTGGTGAATCTTTCGATTAAGAGAATCATACTCATAAAAAGTAGTCACATCGTTGCCGTCAGTTATAGATAGGAGATTACCTTGAACGTCATAAGCATAGGATGTTTCATCACCCTCGGGGTTTGTTTTTTTGATTAATCTACCAGCAGCATCGTAATCGTAGGTAGTCACGTTGCCCTCTCCGTCAATTTTTGAGGTTTTCCGGTCAAGTTTGTCATATGTGTATTCAATAATTTGAGTTTGACCTCCTGGAGCGGGTAGTTCAATTCTTATAAGGTTATTGTTGTTATCATACTCATAGACGGTTGTATAGCCGCGGCCATTAGTTACGTGAGTGCGATTTCCTACTTCATCATATTGGTAACTTTTGCTGGTAATAGGCCCTGATACCGATATAACCCTGTCGGCATCGTCATATGCCGTAGTTGTTATATGGTCTGGATCGCCGGCAAAACTGCCACGGCCGTCGGTAATACTTATTAGTCTCCAGAGTACATCATAGCCATACCAAGTATGATTAACATCAATGATTTCCGTCAAGAGACCATTGGTATCATAGATATAGTTCGTGGTACTAGCATTTTCATCAGTTTCTGTTAGTTTCCCGCCGAAACTATTGTACGTCCAAGTTTTCTCGTTGCCATTCGGGTCGATTTGTCGAATCAAGTTGCCTTTCTCGTCATATTCATAAAGGGTCTCATTGCCCAAGGCGTCAGTCTTTCTGGTTGGCATATGTGGAAAATCAGGATTATTATACTTAACCGCTGTTATGCCACCATCGTAAGAATCATTTGGGTCATTCGGATCTATTTTTCTGATAACGTTACCAAATGTATCGTATTCAAAGGTTGTTGTATGATTATTACGATCCACAATTGCTGTTCGGTTCAAATTCGCATTATAAGAGTAGGATATCACCTCTCCTAAAGGATTTTCTATTGAGCGTAATAGTTTATATCCCGTATAATGTGTGTGAGTAGTTTCATTACCCATTGGATCGGTGATAATGGTTTGACTTACCTGAGGACTATCATAGGCAAATGTAGTCAAACGTCCCTTGCCGTCCAATTGTTCGATTACTCTACCCTGACTATCATAGGTATTTGTAACAGTAGTGACACCACGTTGATCGGTTACAGATTGTAAATATCCATTAGAACTATAGGTATATTCAATTGTACCACCCATAACATCAGTGACTTGAGATAATTTGCCTTCTGTATATGAGTATTGAACGACTCTCGGCGTTGAAGCAAAATCCTGAATACTGCTAAGAAGTTGATCTTCATTATAATTGAAAACTACAGAACGGCCCAAAGAATCGCCTGCCGATGTAACCAACCATTGATTATCAGGGTGTTCATACTCCAGATTTATAATATTTCCATTTTTATCTGTTATACTCTCCAGCCTTCCATATGACGCCTGACGAGAGAAACTATAAACATCGTATTCTTTTGTTCTAAGCGTCCAATTACCAGATGGGTCATAGTGTAGTGTATCATACAACCCTGGTGTGTATGGTGTACATATACCTTCATCGCTCCGACTATACCAATAATCAGTACGCCCATCAGCCCATTTAATACTTACTAAATCCTCAAGCTGACCATCTGTGTATATTTGGAGAACAATATTATATGAGTGAGACCAAGCAATTCCAAATGGATTACTTAGAGAGTTTGAGTGGTCTTGGCTATTATAGTAACGAGTGAATGATAATGCCTTACCGCGAGAACGTACCTGCAAATCTGTTTCTTTATGTGTATAGTTACCGGTGGCTGTATTTATAGGATCAGCAGTTGAGCCGGAATGATTGTCCTGGTTCCCTAAGAAATAGTTATCTGATGGGGGACTTCCCTGTGGTTCTGAACCTAGTTGTCCATTGCTATTTCCTTCTGTCCTGAAAAATACAGGATAACCGTACCCATAATAAATCGATTCTTCATCTTTATCATAAGCACTAACCACTACGGCTATATATTCATAATTACTACCCTGTTTAAGACCTGTAACACTTTCACTAAATACTTGACCCGTGCTTACACAGCACTTACTATCCGAAATTTGAAAATCCCAGTTATCAGGCCTGTTCGGATCTATTTTATAAGCGTCGTAATCATATAAATAGAACATATATTCACAAGGCCTTCTGCATCCATCGTCATCAATTCGACCCCTTAATGTAGCTGAAGTCTCCGTAACATCGTTAGGTTCTAGCGTTGTAACATCAACCCATCTTAAATCAGGTAAGTCAGGTGACCAGTTACCTGGTTGATTGCCATCAGATGGATTATCATCTTCATCTTCTTGTGGGATGACTGAATCTGGTAATGTATTGAAGTGTTCCTCAATACCTTTGGCAGTACCTGCAGAATTTTTTGCTTGTGCGTAATAGTAGTATGTTGTCTCAGACAAAAGACCATCAATATATACGGAAAAAACATCTCCGGTTGACTTACAACATGCCCAATCTGTTGGCATTTCTGAGCCACCATCTTCACGAAGGACAATTCTATACTCGCAGGCTTCGCCCCTATCATTTTCTATTTGGCCATAAAGAGTTACAGAATTTTCTGTGATGTTTTCGGCATTTAAAGTTGTTACAATGGGGCTATTAACTTGTGGTGTAACAGATATTTTTTTTGTTATAAAGCTTTTTTCCACACTCCATTCACTAATATGAGAGGAATTTTTTTCTTGTGCGCTGAAAAAATAATTTGTGTCAGGCGATAAATTATAAATATGCTCGCTGAATTCCTCGAAACTTAATACTGATCCAGTCCATTCAGTTTCAATATAGGAAGCGTCCCCGGATTTCTTATATCTAAATCTATACTGACAAAACTCGTCACCATCAAATAATAAAGTACCCATTAGGATAGCGCTATTAGCTTCTATCGATTGAACACTAAGATGCCAAATAGTTGGAGGTGGTAGTGAACCATCAAAAGTGAAGCTTAATACTTCGCCCCAATCACTTTCACCAGCCGAATTTCTCACTTGTGCACTATAGTAATATGTAGAACCAGGTTGGGGTAAACGCAATACAAGATTATAACCGAAAGTTTCCCCCGTGACATTCCAAGGCCAGCCACCACGCCAATCAGTATAATATGTATAGTCAGTATCAACTATCCTTTTGTATTTGAATCTATATTCACATACTTCGCCACCATCATCCACAATCAAGCCATTTAGACGAACACCATTTACGTCACCAGCAGCACGGTATGGTATACTGATAGGAGGTAATGTTTTAGCTACTGGAATTTCTACTCCTTTACTGAGAATTGGAAATGAAGTGATATTCAATAGAAATATGATCCCAAAGGATAGAATTCGCTGTATTGATAGTTTTTGTAAACAAGTCATAAAATTCAACTTCCTTTTAACATACCAATAAGCAAGTGGTAGCGAAAGGTGATTAAAATAGCTTTGGTACCCACGGTTATTCTCTTTTATTAGAAAATCAATACCCATAAACAAAGGGCACCACCACATAATGCTCACGCTAGGTTCGCCAGAACCCGACAGCAACACAAGCAGGCAGTGCCCCATATTGGGGCACCGGCCCTTGCACATCTCTTGGTTTGGCAAACTGGCGATTTAGCGTAGGATGGCCAAAGGTACAGTGCTACTTGCTCAATTTTCAAAAGCGGCTTTCGTAGCCGCAAAATTCCTTAATCAATCAAAAATCCTCCAAGTTATTACCCAAGAACGAAAACTCGCAATTATTACTGCAAACTCAAAAATATATTTTACATAAATATTGAGGATATTGTCAAACAAAAAATACCTCGACTGATCTTTTGACAAAGATTTTTCGATGCCCTTTTCCACCAGAAAAAACAGCATCTTGTTTTCTTTAAGTGCTTTTACATAAGAGGTTAGACCTCTTGAAGCCGCAACTTGCGTTGCACGATGAGGGCCTAAACCTTTTATCCAGCATCAGCAGGTTTCCGCCCACGAGGTTTAGTCAAGGGTAGC
>CAZSOR010000321.1:0-5662 GCA_964608395.1 uncultured Pirellulales bacterium | reverse complement strand
TTACCCGGGCTTTCGAGCCGAAGTCCGGCGGCAATTTCACCTTTAGCTGAATCGGGGCGGATTCGGACGGAACGAGATAATCGTGATAGTTCCAGATAAGAATCTTCACGCTTTGACCATCCGCGACGGCCATTCCGTTTATGTCCGGCCGGGATCGAACGCTTGCTTTGAGTATCTCATCCAGGCCTACAGCGCCGCTACTTGTAAGAGACAGCTCGTTTCCTTTCAACCGGCCTAACATTTTAAAAGCGTTAAGAACCGGCTTGTGAATTCCGTT
Organism: uncultured Pirellulales bacterium; assembly: GCA_964608395.1. Taxonomy (GTDB): domain Bacteria; phylum Planctomycetota; class Phycisphaerae; order Sedimentisphaerales; family Anaerobacaceae; genus JAFGPJ01. The sequence goes on along the minus strand of CAZSOR010000321.1, from coordinate 5,385 downwards.
GGTCGCCAGTGTGCGATAGCCATCGAACCAGGGCATGCCGTCGAACATGAAGGCCCAAGTCAGCATGCCTTTGAGATTGACTTTCTCTGCCTCGGCCAGGTCCAGCGAGTACTTCATCATAGCCGCCACGTAAGCGCCGTAGGCGGGGACATTTCTGTATCCTCGTTCCGGAGACAGAGAAGCCGGCATACCCGCCGCCCCGTCCGGGTCGGCCTCGCCGATGATGATGGGCGTATTCCTGAATTCCGGGAAGCCCGCGACCATGGCAAATCCTCTCTGATGTTTTTGAAGCTGGCCTCGCATGCTCATCCGAACGTAGCCTTCTTTGAAATCTATGCCGCCCTTGGCGTGGAAGCCGATGTAGTCGAGACGCGTGCCGGTCTTTCCCGTTAAGGAGTTTTTCTCTCTGGCGCAATGTGTCAGGAACCTTCGCAGAAATTTGCCGACGCCGGCAACGTGTGGGCCGCCGAATACTGCCGCCGGCATGACTTCGTGCAGCGCCTGCTCGGTATATTCGAAGAGCTTTTCATAATCCTCGTACGTACCCTGGAAATAGAATATGTCCGGCTCGTTCCATAGCTCCCACAACCATATTTCTTCGGCGTTGTTATATCTGGCCTTTGTGTGGCGGGCCCATCGGCGAATCAGCTCTGCCCATTTTTCGTAATCTTTGGGAGGGAAGAACACGCCGACGCCCTCGTTCGGCCCGAACGGCTTGGGCGGCCTGTAAGGGTCGGGCCTTACGGACAGGTCTTTCGGCATCAGCCCGATTTCGACCAGCGGCCGGCAGCCCGACGCCGTGACAGCGTCCATGATTCCATCCATGATTCGCCAGTCATATACCGGGTTGCCGCTGCTGTCTTCGGTATAAACGTTTGTCGAACTCCATTTCGGAGTGGCAATGCCGTCGCCGCTGTTGAGCAGAAAATGCTGCCGGAGGTAAACCGGTTCGGGATTAATTTCTGCTACGGTTCTCATCAGGGCTTTGCAGTCGGGCGTTGTCGTGTAGTTGCACTCGTCGTAACCGTAGTACTGCCATACGTGTTTGAGCGGTTTGCCTGCCTGCGTGGCGTCAACCCGAACCGAAACGGTCGATGGTTGGGCACATATCCGGCCGGCAAAAACTACAACCACCATCAAAAAGCACTTTCTTACACCTATTGACATCATTCTCATTCTCCTGCTCTATGTTTATGGACTTATCACCCATGTCACATAGTGAGTTCTCTGCTATATCCTGCTCCGGATTAGTTCATTCGAGCGAGCATTGTTTTAGCTCCGAGATGGTCGGGGCCGGCCTCAAGAGCCTGATTAAATTCCCGCCGGGCATTGTCCTTTTCATTGAGTCCGAGGTAACCAAGTCCGGCCATATAATGCGCATCGGCCAGCCTGGATCGCTGGGACTGCTGCTCGCCGAACTTGGCGAAAAAGTCGATTTCCGAGGAAGTTCGCTCCAGCGCCTCGTTTCCGGATTTAATAAGGTCCCGAAAAATTCCTTCTACATCCTCATTCTTGCCGAGTTTACGAAGCGAAAGCGCCTGGTAATATCGCCGGGCGCTTCCGCCGCCCCGGCGGGGCCGTTCGGCCGATGACGATTCCGTCCAGAACTGCTCGGCCTTCTGCTTATCACCGAGCGCTTCATAAGCCGTCGCTATCCAGTAGGAAACCTCCGCATCCCGGCCGCTGCCTCTGCCTCTCGATGCCCGAAGGTTTTCGGGAAACTCGACGGACGCCTGGTAGTCGGCGAGAGCTTCTTTGTACCGGCCGGCGGCAAAGTGTTTATGGCCGCGCAGCAGGTAAGCGTCGGTCCAGCAATCATTGACGTTGAACCGGGCCCCGCCTTCCCAAATGTTAAATTTTCTTCCCCGCATCAGCTCGATAGCTTCATCGTATTTTCCCATATTCACTTTAAGCGAGATTTCACGGGACAGAGAGTCATCCCGGTCGATGACGGCAGCATGATTCTTTTCGAGGATAGCCAGCCGCTTGGCCGGAGCGGTTCCCGCCGACTCGTAAAGCTGGTCAAGCTCGAAGAAATGGATAGCATACTTGCTGTCGAACGAGACGGCTTTCTCCAGGCTCGCGATGGCTTTGTCGAGTGCAACGTCTTTCTCCTGGCGCGAATAAGCTATTGCCAGGTTACGGTACACAATCGGGAACGTAGCGCCGAGAGCGACGGACTTCTCCCACAATTTGACCGCCTCGGCGGGCTGCCAGTCGAACAGCAGATTTCCGAGATAGTAAGGTGCCAGAGCATCGTTCGGCCTTGCCTTCATCGCTTCCCGCAAGATTGCTATCGCTTCATGCTGGAATGGGAAAACATAGTCCGGCGACATTTTAACGGCAAGGCTATAGTATTCGGAAGCCTTACGTGCCTGCCCCATTTTCCGGGCGAAATAACCGAGGTAGTAATAGATCATAGGCGAGATTTTTGTTTTTTCCGGGGCTCTTTCAATCAATTGCGAAAGCACCTCGGCACCGTCCTGCCAAAGGCCGGCGTTGAAATACTCCGCAGCCGCTTCCTGGGCCGTCGCCGGGTGCTCATTCATTACCGTAGCCATAGCCTTCGCAATCATGGGACTCCTCATCAGCAGCCACTGTTCGGCCACAATTCGAACATCGAGCGGATCGGCCTTTCGCGAAGCTGATACCAATACACTGAGAGCATTGTGCGGTTTACCCATGTGGCGCAGCACCGCGGCTTTTAGATTCATCGCCCTGATGTTCAGCAAGTTGGCTTCGAGCGAGCGGTTCACAAAATCGAGAGCGGCGACCATGTCAGACCGCGAGCAGGCTATCTCGGCGAGCGAGTAATATCCCGCCGCCCGCCATGCCACGCTCCAGGTAGCCTTATAGAAATTGTCGAAGGCCTCATCATCCCTGCCCTGCGCTTTCAAAGCCACGCCGAGATAGTAAAAAGGCTCGCCGTTTTTCGGGCTTGTGTATTTTGCTGTGAGCCGCTCAAGCGCCTTGCGGAAAAGATTTTCAGCTTCCTCGAACCGTGCCCGTTTTAGGTAGTTGATGCCGAGAGCGGTGTTCACCCGCACATCGCCCGGGTCACGGCGAAGGGCCTCCAGCCAGTATGGGTCCGGATCGAGGGCAGGATTGTGGAACTGCTCGATCCGCAGGCCGGTAAGATATAATTCCTCGTTGGTCTTGATATCCTCCGGCGACAGCGGCGCTTTGACCGATTCGGGCATCGATTTAGGCTCCAGCTTTATCGGCGAGTAAGCGACCAGTTCCTTGCCTTCTACCGAGATCGACGCGCGGAGATTATGCTCATCCATGTCTGCCGGGATTGAAACCTGCTTCAGGTAAGACTTGCCGGGATTTATAGCCACTACCTCCCGGAGCAGAACTTTATCCGCCGCCTTGAGCACAACGGTAGCCGCTTCATGGGCCGAAGTAGTATAGAATCCCACATTGGCAATTCGGCCTTCGGTCACGTCGAGGTTCACGGCGGCGTCGATGTTGGCGTTCTTCACGCCGGCGATGTCACGGAACGGATACCAGTATTGTTTGAATGATTTGACTTCGTAGGGCTGCATCCAGCTATAGTCCGGCTGATTGTCCGAATAGGCACCTACCATCAACTCAACATAGGGGCCATCCTCATCGGTAAGTATGTCGTCCCACATCCGGCCGTTCGGACCGTTGCCCCAGGTCCAGAGTTTCTTGCCCGGCACGATATGGTGGTCGGCGACGCTCATCGTCCCGGCCTTTTTGCCGTGGTCGTAGCCGGCGAAAAAATCGTCCTCGTAGTTCCAGGCGAACATCGAGCATGAGGAGATATGGTTTTTGTACCAGCTCGCGTCCACACCGCCACGGAAGTCAGACCCGCTATATCTGCCGGTCGCTATCGGCCAGGTTGTAAACTGCCGCTTCGAATGATAGGTAACGTGCTGTGTGCTGGGAGGAAAAATGACCTGGTAATTCTCGTTTGCGTGAACCGCCACGTTGGCGAAACAAAGCAGGGAATTGACCACCGGCGTGCGATTAAGAATTCGAAGGGAAACCTCCAGATAGGACTTGCCCGGTCTGAGCGTATAGCCAACGGCCCACCTCATGCGGTGACGCAATTCCAGCTCCCCAACCCAGATAGTCTTGCTGCCGTCCTTATTCTCTTCAAGACGATACTGTATCGGGATAAACGTGCTGGCCCGATGGTGATGCGGGATGTTCCACTCGACGCCGCCGGAAATCCAGGCACCAATCAGGCCAATCAGTGCAGGCTTGATAACGTGCTGGCGGTAAAAAAAGTTGTAGCCGTTGGTTTTATCGACGGCTTCGAAGATCCGGCCGCCTATCTCCGGCATAATGCCGACCCTCACATACTCGTTCTCGATGTAGACCATTTTGTAAGTCTTGTCCTGCTTGTTGCCGGTAAGCTTGTCATAAAGAGGATAGGGATAGACCCTTCCCTCGGCCCCCTGGGAGGCGCTTCCGAAATAGAACATCGGATTGGGCTCGGGTGCTCCGGCCATGTATGTGGGAATTACGATGTCCTGCTCCCAGATCCTGACCGCCGAATCGCCGGCGGCATATATTGAAGATGAGGTGACGCCGAGCAGGGCGACAAGACACAGCAGTAAAAATAATTGTGATCTTTTGCGATTCATGACTTTCTTTCTCCAATAGTATTGCCGAACCATCGGCTTAGTTTATTCCCGGCACACCCTTCGACTCCGCTCACCCTTCGTCTCCGCTCAGGGTGAAGAAAGGAGCCTTCATGCCGAGCGGAGACGAGGCACCGCGACACGTAGGGTTTAAATAGTTTTACTGCTTCTTCTGGTACACTCTCACATAATCGATCAGGAACTTCTGGGGGAAGATACTTTCGTCAATTCCCTTTTGACCGCCCCAGGAACCTCCTATTGCAAGATTGAGAATCAGATAGTGCGGCTGGTCAAACGGCCAAACGTCCACACCTCCGTGCTCGTTGCTGAAAGAAAAATAATTGTGCTCATCAAAGAAAAAGTCCATTTTTTCGGGCGTCCATTCAACGGCGTACGTATGGTATGAGGCGTAAGGTTTGTCTGCTTTAATCTTCGAACCTTTTCCGGTGCCTTTGGTGTGATTGTATTTGGCCATATGGACATTGGCATAAACCGTGTTGGGATCGAAACCGACGTATTCCATGATATCGATCTCGCCGCATCTGGGCCAGCCAACTTCCCTGATGTTCGTACCCAGCATCCAAATGGCGGGCCACACACCTTTTCCAGCCGGCAGCTTTGCCTTGACCTCAATGCGCCCGTAAGTCCAGACCGCTTTACCCCTCGTGATAAGACTGGCGGAGGTATAGTCTGCTGCTTTACGCGACCGCTGCGGCCTCCTCGACGATGCATCGGCTCTATAATCCGGATTGGGCCAGTTTTCTTTCCT
>CAZSOR010000320.1:0-5680 GCA_964608395.1 uncultured Pirellulales bacterium | reverse complement strand
AGAAGTATTGTATTTTTTGTTTTACGCATATCGCTTATCGCGGCTCTTTGGGCCTTTGTATGGAAGTTTATCGAGCCCAAAACACAGCTCATGCGAGTATTAAGAGCCGCTTTGCTTGTACTCGGCCTGTTAGCTATTCTGGCTATGTTAAAAATTACAGGGCAGTAATCATTATCAGCCCTGCATAGAGACCAGTGACTTTAACAAGCGTAATCTACCGCAATCGAATAAAGTCGCTTTGTAATAAAGCATTGACCTGATCGCCCCCGCCTTTGATCCGGCCGGATTGTCAATTCTGCAAACAACCGATAATATTTCATTTCGAAGCATTAATAACGGCTCATAAAAGTCTTCATCAAGAGGAAGAATTGTTTTGTGCTTATGGCGGCCAGTCCTGCCCTTTTATACCTCGAACCGTCAGATTGGCATCCGGAAATCCATCCCGTGCCGGGCGAATCTCAATAGCCTTCAGGAAGCTGGTCCGGCCATCGGCGAACAGGTAGTTCCGGGCCCCCTGCCAGCACCACCATCCGCTATCTTCATCGATGGGTAAATGATTGCTCAGCCATTCGCCAATAAGAATCTTACCCGAAGGTTTACTTACATCCATACTTCGCTGGGCAATAGAGGGCCGGGAATTGCTATATGTATCGGCGGGATTGTTCATATCATCAATCTGCTCGGGGCTGTGGTAAAAAGCCATCGAGTACGAGTAGCTGGTGGACTCATATTTTTCTTTAGCAACGCGGTCATTAGGGCAGAACAAAACCGATGGATTATTAACATCGACAGGGCCGCCCAAATAAGGTTCGACAAACGACCGCCAGCCGCGTCCCATCCACAGCCAGTAGGCGGGCTCCGTCGATACGGGATCCTGGGCGCATGGGTACGTGTTGTCGTTCGAACTGAGATACATATTCACGGCCAGGTATATCTGCTTGAGCTGGTGAGCGCAGCCTACTCTGGCCGCGACAGCCCTGACCTTTCGCAGAGACGGCATAAGAACCGACAGCAGCAGCGCGATGATCGCAATGACCACAAGCAACTCTATGAGCGTAAATCCCAGGCGAATTGAACGTCGATTTTTCACGACCTACTCGACCGTAACGCTTTTTGCGAGATTGCGGGGCTTATCAACATCCTGGCCGCGGAGCACGGCGGCGTGATAAGCCAACAATTGCAGCGGCACAACAGCCAACATCGGCTGGAGAAACTCCGGAGCATCCGGAATCGTAATCAAATGGTCGGCATGTTGGGCGATGTTCTGGTCGCCCTCGGTTGCCACGGCGATAACTCTGCCGCCGCGGGCGCGGACTTCGGAGATATTGCCCATAATCTTTTCGTACTGCGGCCCAGCCGTAGCTATAAACACCGCCGGCATACCATCGGCAATCAACGCAATCGGGCCGTGCTTCATTTCCGCTGCGGGCAGACCCTCGGCGTGAATATAACTTATCTCCTTGAGTTTCAACGCTCCTTCAAGAGCAACAGGATAATTAAAGCCCCTGCCCAGGAAAAGCCAGTTGTCCTTATCGATATTCGCCGCTGCGATCTCTTTGATCTGTTCGGACTGCGTCAGTATTGTGCTTATCTTATCCGGGATTTGTGAAAGCTCGTCGATGTACCTGTCGGCATCGTCGCTGCTGATGTGTTTTCTTCTGCCCAATTCGATAGCCAGCAGTGTCAGGACCGCAACCTGTGCCGTAAAGGCTTTCGTGCTGGCAACACCAATCTCCGGGCCGGCGTGCAAATATATCCCGGCATCGGTCGCTCGGGCGATAGACGAGCCGACGACGTTGACGATTCCGAGCACTGTTGCACCACGCTCTTTGGCTTCCTCCACCGCAGCCAAAGTATCGAGCGTCTCTCCGGATTGACTTATCGCAATGACGACGGTGCGGTCCTCGATGATCGGATTGCGATACCGGAATTCACTGGCGTATTCGGTTTCCGCCGGGATACGCGCCAGCCGCTCGAACAAAAACTCCCCCACTAAGCCGGCGTGGTATGCGGTTCCGCAGGCGGCCAGGACCAGTCGCCTGGTACGTGTCAAATCACGCAGGTACGAAGCTATGCCGCCCAGTTTGATTCTGTGGTTCCGGCGATCGATTCGACCGCCCATGCAGGTATTAAGTGCCCTGGGCTGCTCGAAAATCTCTTTCAGCATGTGATGCTCAAAGCCGCCCAATTCGATTTGCTCTAACGAGAATTCGATCTCCTGAAGGTCCTTGCTAACTGTGACATTGCCAATCGTCTTGGTATGAAACCCATCCGGGCCTATAGTCACCATCTCATTGTCGGCCAGGTAAATTGCCTGGGTCGTATGCTCGACAATTGCCGCCGCATCCGAGGCCAGGATGTATTCGTTATCGCCAACGCCCAAAATCAGGGGGCTTCCCTTTTTGGCGCCGATTAGCATATTGGGAAAATCCGAGCAAATAATCGCCAGACCGAACGTACCGTGCAGCTCCTGAAGGGCCCGCTGGACGGCCCATTCGAATTTATTCTGCCCGTTGCGGGGCGATTGCTGCTCATCGTCACTGCGATTGGAATAAAAATAGCCAATAAGGCTTCCTATCACTTCGGTATCGGTTTCGCTCGCAAATTCCGCCCCTTTGTTTTGCAGCCACGTTTTAAGCGTTCCGTAGTTTTCGATGATGCCATTGTGAACCACAGCGATTTTTCCGGTGTAGTCCAGATGTGGATGCGCATTGACAGTGTTTGGCTCGCCGTGAGTAGCCCATCGCGTATGGCCGATACCGAATGTATCGGCAGCGTCAGGCTCCTCCAGTATCTGCTCCAGAGCGCCGATTCGGCCGCTGGTTTTTTGGATTCTTATCGCCCCGCTGCCAAGCATCGCCACGCCGGCCGAGTCGTAACCACGATATTCAAGCCGCTTCAACCCTTCTACAAGGATCGGTTGGGCCGCTTTTTTACCAAGATATGCTACTATGCCACACATTTGTTATTTACTATTCTCCATTTATTATTTACCATTGGTTTTCGGTATATGATCAACATTCGTCCTCTAAACAGTAAACGGTTGAGAGTGGATAGTCAATATAATTTATGATCGTGGTTATTGATTACAACGTAGGAAATGTAAAGAGCGTGTGCAACGCGTTCAAACATATCGGCTGCGAGGCGAAGCTTAGCAGAGAAGCCGGGGTCATTGAAAACGCCACCGGCATAGTTTTGCCCGGGGTTGCGGCTTTCGGCTATGCAATCAGCTCGCTGGGGCCCCTTGCAGGGCTAATTAAGAGCATGGCTTTGGGCGGCAAGTCACTGCTGGGCATCTGCGTCGGCTACCAGATGCTCTTCGAGTCGAGCAGCGAATACGGCCGGCACAAAGGCCTCGGCCTTCTGGGCGGCAACGTTGGTCCCATCCCCCCCGGCCGGGTGATTCCCCACATGGGCTGGAACCTGGTCGAGCTGCCCGAAGATATGGATTTGTTCGCCGGGCTTGGGAATGAAAAACACTTTTATTTCGCGCACTCGTTTTGTGCCGCCGTCACAGACATCAAGGCTAAAATCGCCTATGCCAACTACGGATTTAAGCTGGCTGCTTCCGTGCAGAAGGCGAACATATACGGCACCCAGTTTCATCCTGAAAAGAGCGGAAAAACCGGCTTGAAGGTATTGCACAATTTCGCCGATATTTGCAAAAAACAAGAAAAGAAAAACTAAATATTTAGCCCCACCTTTTAGGCGGGGTTTTATGGTTAACGATAACATATGCTCACTAAAAGAATTATTCCATGTCTTGATGTTGTAGATAACCGCGTCGTTAAGGGCGTCAATTTTCTGAACCTTCGCGATGCGGGCGATCCCGTGGAGCTGGGCGCACGATACAGTGACGAAGGAGCCGATGAGCTTGTATTTCTCGATATAACAGCGACGATTCGCTCTCGCAAGACGATTGTCGAGCTGGTCGAGAAGGTTGCCGAGAATGTCTTTATCCCGTTTACCGTCGGAGGCGGAATCCAGAGCGTCGAGCAGATCGACGAGCTTTTAAGGAGCGGAGCGGAAAAGGTCTCGGTCAACACCGCCGCCGTCGCCAATCCGAATCTGCTCGCCGAAGCGGCGCAACGTTTTGGGAACCAGTGCGTTGTGCTTGCGATTGACGCCCGCCGGTCGAAGGACCGCCCCGGCAAATGGCAGGTCTGTATAAAGGCCGGCTCCGAACCGACTGATATCGACGTGGTCGAATGGGCGGCCCGCGGCGAAGAATCAGGTGCCGGCGAAATCCTGCTGACCAGCATGGACGCCGACGGCACAAAAGCCGGTTACGACAACGAGCTGAACAAGGCGGTAACCGATGCCGTCAATATCCCGGTAATCGCCTCCGGCGGAGCAGGAACGCTCGAACACCTCTACGACGCCATCATTGACGGCGGCGCGGACGCGGTCCTGATGGCTTCGATCACTCACTTTGAAAACTACACAATCACGCAAATGAAAGAATACCTCCGCGATCGAGGTGTCCCTATGAATCTCTAAAGGTAGAATTCCCCGCCTTTTGAGTCTCTTCTGCTTGTTAATCAAGACTGTCAATCTGCCTTTGAAAATCCCCTAAAGATTCGCGTTCTCCAGCAAATCTCCCGATGCGAAGTCCATCGTCCACAAAGTGCTCTGAAGCTCTTAGTTAAGCTTTAAAATCCCATAATATCATCTCGAATTCAACACTCTTCCGGTAATTAAACATTCCATGCCGCATCCCTGCAGGAGCATTAACACCACTTCGATTATATCGATTCAGCCCCTGAAATTTTTCGTCCGGCCATGATTCTATTTTCACATAATTGCTGTGATTAACCGCTGATTTTTGTAGAATCTGTTATCCGGACGGATTAGTTGTGCGATGGCACGGACAGGCGAACCGGCCGGTCTAATAGAAAAAAATGTTAGCGTATCTTAAAAACAATCTGTTGCGAGGGCTAATCACAAAATAAAATAACTAACGAAGTCAAGATACTCTCGTTCGCCCGGCCTTATGTTGGAATGTCTATGAACCGACTGCAGGACGGTTCGCAGGCCGTCCCGCCAGATGTCGTCAGAGACGTCGGAACGAAACAGGCGTACCTCTTCCAACTCTTTATTCAACGATTCTGCGAGGGCATCTTCCGCAGTATCGCCACCGATTGCCGCTTTCAGGGCATTGGCGACGATCCGGTCGTCGATACGATCATCCTCACGATACCGAGAGATGAAAACGAACTCAATGTCCTGCAGGACGTCCTGGTGGTCTCTGGTCATGCGTTTCAATAATTTGCCGGACCCCGGCGCTTCCTTCGTGCCGACGTGCAATGACATCATGCGGATATTGGCCTTTTTCTGGTCGGCACGTTTTCGACGCATTCGTTTGAGCTTCGACATGTGATGACTCCTTTCACATTACCGCCTGAACAGGTGCCCGTTCAGCTTTCCATCATTTTTTTTGCATCCCTGACTTTTTGGCCTTTCGAGAATCGTAATTGGGATTCGGCGTCAGTATTTGAACGTTCATTTTACTTCGCCAGTTATAGAGCATCTTTTTCAATTTTTCAACTTTTTCCGGCATTTTTTTTGCCAGGTTGTTCTGCTCGCCGATGTCTTCTTTGAGATTGTACAGTTCGAATTCGTTGCCGGGGCCGCAAATGCTCTCGTCGAACCATTCGATCAGCTTATAATCGCCCGCGCG
>CAZSOR010000319.1:0-5691 GCA_964608395.1 uncultured Pirellulales bacterium | reverse complement strand
AAGCTTCGGTGGGACGGTGCAGGCAGTATCGGTTCTACACTTTTGCGAAGACCGCTTCGTTCTTATCGACAGATCACGCGGGAATCGGATGGCCTATTCCACTCTCCTTCAGCACTTGCCGATGGGAAAATACTCGTGTCTCGAAGATCGCAAGATGATACCGATACACACGGTGTTTATCGACTTGATCCTTCCAGTGGACAGCTTGAGAAGATTTTTGACGACCCCAACTATCATGACATACAGGCGAAGATTGTATATCCCCGTCCCGAACCCGATGGGCGATCGAGCGTGGTCACGGAAAAGGACCCGAACGGTAAACTTTATTGTTTAGATGTTTATATTTCCGACCTTGTTAAGCCGGAGTGGATGCCCCGCGGAACTGTCAAAAGACTTCGTGTTCTTGAAGGCGTTTTATCAGCCGGAACAGAAATTCCAAGTGTCTTTCGCAATGAACAGATGCCCCTGGTGCAGCGACGAATTCTTGGTGAAATAGACATCGAACAGGGTGGCTCTTTCAATATTGAGATACCCGCCAACACTCCTGTTGAGCTTCAAATATTGGACGCTGATGGTATCGCTCTGCGAAGCTGTGGCTGGATTTGGGCCAAGAATCATGAACCGAGAGGGTGTATTGGATGTCACGAGGATGGTGAACTCACGCCGGAGAATGTTCTGGTGAAAGCTGTTACTAAATCTTCTATCAAACTCAACTTACCTGCTGAACAAAGACGAACAGTCGATTTCCGGCGGGATGTTATGCCGATCATAGCAAATAAATGCGTCCGATGTCACAGCCAGGCTGTTCCTGCTCTACGCCTTACAGACGATCTCTCATCGGCCGCTCAAGCCGACGATAAAACCCGCTTTAACCGCAGTTATGAGAGCCTTCTTACCCCGGGGGATCGACCGGGTTCCGGGAAATATGTCCATCCGGGCAGGGCGCGTACCAGCCTTCTTATATGGCGCATATTCGGGCGAAACACCTCAAGACCGTGGGACGATACATTTTCACAGCAAAAGATATCTCGGATGCCGCCGGGTGGAAATGATGCATTGACCAATGATGAGAAACGAACCTTCGCCGAATGGACAGATATGGGAGCTCTTTGGGATGGCATACTGAAGTCGAACAACTTGCGGGAATCCAAACAGCACAATGGAGGAGCTAACCAGTGAATTTCTTGAGAATTCTAATTTTTCTGCTAATGTTTCAGGTTTCAGTCAGCAGCGGAGCAGAGCAAACTCTGCCGGTTTTTACCGATGTGACCGGGCAGGCGGGTATTAAATTCAAGCATAGCTATGGGGACTTTGATCTCAGCAACATCGTCGAAGGAACGGGCGCTGGAACGATATTTTTTGATTATGATGGCGATGGTTGGCTTGATATCTATTTTGTCAATGGTTGCTGGCTCAAAACCGTCAATGATAATCGGGGCCGGACTCTTCGAGGAAAACTTACCAATTCACTGTATCGAAATAACAAAGATGGAACATTCAGTGACGTCACCAAAGAAGCCGGTGTCGGCCACGAAGGTTTTGGATTCGGCTGCTCAGCAGCGGATTTCGACAATGATGGCGACCTCGACCTTTATGTCTTGAATTACGGGCCTAATGTTTTGTACCGCAATAATGGAGACGGGACCTTTACCGACATATCAGAATCATCAGGGCTCGACAATTCCAACTGGAGCCTTTCGTCGCCGTGGTTTGATTATGATGGCGATGGAGACCTTGATGTTTATGTCGCAAATTATCTCGAATATGACAGCGGCAAATTTCGTTCTTATTATGCGGCGGCGGGTTATCCCGGACCACTCAGCTACAGAGGCCAGCCGGACACGCTGTATCGTAACAACGGTGATGGAACTTTTACCGATGTCACCAAAGCAGCGGGAATCTTTCAGCCAAACGGACGAGCAATGAGCGCTACACTTACAGATCTGAACAATGATGGATTCCTGGATCTATACATTCCCAACGATGCAATGGAGAACTACTATTTTAAGAACACGGGTAAAGGGACATTCGAAAACGAAGGTCTTACGATGGGCCTGGCTTTTGGCGAAGGGGGGCAGGGTGTTTCTTCAATGGGGCCGGCGGTCGGCGATATAGACCGTGACGGCTGGCTCGATATTTACATTCCCGACATGGGATACGGCTGTCTTCTTATGAACAGAAAAGATTATTTTGAAGACCGCACGGAGCCGGCCAACCTTGCCGTTGTCTGCGGGCAGTACACCGGGTGGGGCGGCGTTTTGTTCGATTATGACTGTGACGGTTATTTGGATATCTTCATCGCCAATGGCAACGCCCATCATGAATATACGGAAGAAGATGTGCTCATGCGAAACGACGGTACGGGACGTTTTGTGGATGTCGCGAATAAATCAGGCTCCTATTTCAGAAAGAAATATGTCGGGCGTGGTGCCACTTACGGCGATTACGACAATGATGGAGACCTTGACCTGCTGGTAATTAATCTGAACGATTCCCCAAGGCTTCTGCGGAATGATGGCGGCAACAAAAACAATTGGCTGACTGTCCAGGCAAGGCTGCCGGGAGGTAAAAGTGATGCTGTTGGGGCGCGGGTTATCGTTACTGCCGGTTCGCTTACACAAATGCGGGATCTGATTCCTGTAACCGGCTATCTTTCACAGGCCGATCCGAGATGCCATTTCGGACTCGGCAAAAGCAAAAAAGCGGATACGGTTGAAATCCGCTGGCCGGACAAACAAATCACAAACCTTAAAGACGTGGACTCGAATCAAATTATAAATGTAATCCAGGGGTCCTGATATGGACAAGAACTATAAGATGCGTGTTTATCTTCTGATTCTAATCATGACATTGGTTATTTCATGTCTTCTTTTAGCTCACGAAGAGAGCCAAAAGCATCCGGTTTACGTTGGGGTAAAAGTCTGCGCGACCTGCCACCAGGGCAAAGGTATGGAGCACCAGTTCAGCAAATGGCTGGCTTCCAAACACGCCCGGGCGTATGCCGTCCTGTCAAAGCCGGAAGCAAAGAAAATCGCCGAACTGAGCGGTATACCCCAGGAGCCGCAGGAATCGCCAATGTGTCTCGGCTGCCACGCGACCGGTGCCCATGTGGAGGAATGGGAAAGAGACGAGACATTTTTCTTTCAAGATGGAGTGCAATGTGAAAAATGTCACGGTCCAGGCAGCGAGTACATGGATGCGGCCATCATGATGGATCGCCAGGCGGCGGAAAAAGCGGGCCTGATGATGCCGACCGTGAGTGACTGCATGGGATGCCACCAGGTAAAGGGTTCTCACGTTGCTATCCACAAATTGCCCAAGCTTGATATAACAAAGGCTATGTCTAATATAGCGCATCCCACCCCCAAAGACTTCAAGATTGGATCTGTGCCGCAATTACCGGATGTGACGGATTCTAAAAAAGGCGAAGGTAGATACATAGGGACCCTGACCTGTGCAGCCTGCCATAAAGGCACCGCGATGGGTTATCAGTTCAGCAAATGGCGCATGAGTGTTCATGCAAGTGCATACGCTGTACTTGCGAGTGATGAAGCGTACGAAATTGCGAAAGAGCAGGGATTGAAAGATGCTCCTCAGATCAGCCAGGAGTGTTTGAGATGCCATACGACCGCTTATCATCAGCCCCCAAAAGGTGTGATAGAATCATATTCATTGTACGAAGGTGTCGGATGTGAGGCATGTCACGGTGCGGGCAGCGATTATTATCCGGAAGCGATAATGAGAGATCCACGTGCGGCAAAAGCGGCCGGCCTCAAAGATGTTACACGTCAGACCTGTCTCGGATGTCATGAAAACGCGCATGACAAGCCTTTTGATTTTGACGAGGCTTTGAAAAAGATTGCCCATCCGACGGAGCCTCAAGTAGTTAATCAAGCACTTCGCTACAAGACGCCGCTCAATATGGCCCTAAGCCCTGATGGCGAGGAAATTTACGTCACATGTGAAACCTCTCACACAATCATTGTTGTAAGTGTCCCAAAGTTGCAGAAGGTTGCTGAGATAGCAGTCGGTCATCATCCGACGGACGTAACTTTCAGCCCCGATGGGATGAGAGCATATGTGAGTAATCGTCTTGATGATACTGTGACTGTTGTCGACGTTCCTTCTCGAAAAGTCCTTGCTACCATTCCCGTAGGCGACGAACCGCATGGTGTGCTGACTGATGCTTCCGGAAAGCATTTATATGTCCTCAATACATCCGCAGACAGTATTTTAGTGATTGATACGATTACGTTGAAAGAAATCAAACGTCTCACTGCGTCTCGAAGCCCCTGGTCATTATCACGCTCTCCCGATGGTTCGCTCATCTATGTTACCAATAACCTTTCACGTTTTGTGGAATTCCGCACGCCATCAAAGTCTGAGGTTACAGTTATTGATACCGCCGGAACCGTAATACAAGACCGCTTTGTTGTCCCGGCGGCAAACCTTCTTCAGGGCATCGAATGGCACCCAAGCGGGAAATTCGCTCTGATTACACTCAACCGCACTAAAAATCTTGTACCGATGACCCGGCTGCTTCAGGGCTGGACGATTACTAACGGACTTGGAATTGTATGGAAGGACGGCCGGGTGGACCAGGTGCTCCTTGATGAGCCCGGTATGTGTTTTCCCGATCCGGCAGATGTAGCAATCACGCCGGACGGCAAGCTGGCCCTGGTGACAAGTTCCGGCTCGAATCGCATCGCCGTAGTAGATGTCCCAAA
The DNA here is from genome assembly GCA_964608395.1 of uncultured Pirellulales bacterium. Taxonomy (GTDB): domain Bacteria; phylum Planctomycetota; class Phycisphaerae; order Sedimentisphaerales; family Anaerobacaceae; genus JAFGPJ01. The sequence continues at coordinate 964 of CAZSOR010000319.1, read as the reverse complement.
GCTCATATCAATGCTTCAAGAAGCTTCCACCCATGAACGCGAGCACGTGTTCCCGAACCACCTGGGCAAGCCTACCGAATTCATTATAACGCATATCCCCACGAAGCACAGTCCGCGGGGGATTATAATTACTCCGGATGGAAAAACTGCCTTCGCTGCGAACGCCCTGGATGACTCGCTGACGGCAATCGACCTCGACAAGCTCGAATCGGTTGCAAGAATTGATCTCGGAGGTCCTGATGTAATTACGAAAGTACGCTATGGCGAGCGCCTTTTTCACAGCGCCAACATCACTTTTCGCCGCCAGTTTTCATGCCACTCCTGCCATCCGGATGGGCATGTCGACGGGCTGACCTACGATATAGAGCCGGACGGGATTGGAATTTGTCCCGTTGATAACCGAACACTGAGGGGGATACTCGATACCGCACCATTCAAATGGGAAGGAACGAATCCGAGCTTGCAAAGACAGTGCGGCCCACGCTTAGCGGTTTTTTTTACACGGATTCAGCCATTTACGCCCGAGGAACTCTCCGCATTGGACAATTACATTTGCACGATACCCCGGCCTCCAAACCGTTACCGTCCATTAGGAGCGGAGCTTACGGGAGCGCAACGCCGGGGAAAAAAGATGTTCGAAAGGATGATGGCCAATGACGGAAGGGTTATCCCGAAAGGTAATCGCTGCGCCACCTGTCATTTTCCTCCGCTTTTTACCGACCGGCAACGACACAATATCGGGACAAAGCTCATCCTCGACCATGAATCGGAATTTGACACACCACACCTTAATAACATCTATGATTCCGCTCCTTATCTGCATAATGGAATTGCTGAAACTCTTGAAGAGATATGGACGAGATATAATCCCGATGACCAACATGGTGTTACAAATGATATGACTAAAGACCAGCTCAATGACTTAATAGAGTACATTAAAACACTGTAGTTAGATGAAAATAAA
>CAZSOR010000318.1:0-5692 GCA_964608395.1 uncultured Pirellulales bacterium | reverse complement strand
AGCTTTTGTTATCTCATGGGGTGAATCCCGTGAGATACGCTGTCTCATTAAAAGGGCAGCTTTTGTTATCTCATGGGGTGAATCCCGTGAGATATGCTGTAAATAATAGAAATAGAATGGCAAACTACCATTATGTGTATGTTCTTATGTCGCAAAAGGACGGCAATTTCTATGTCGGGTACTCGAAGAACGTCCAGAAGCGTCTGGAAGAGCATAATAACGGTCGGGTTGTGTCAACGAAGGACCGGCGGCCTATGAAACTCATTTACTGGGAGGGCTGTATTAGTCAGCACGATGCTACAAGAAGGGAGAAGTATTTGGAGACGGCATGGGGCAAGAGATATATTAAGGGCCGAGTAAAGGATTATCTCATGGGTGAACCCCGTGAGATACGCTGTAAGAATTAGAAAGGCCGGATAGACCCTAAAAAAATCCGGAATTCGGGATTTTTAATTGAAAATCCTGACGGAGCAGTGTAGATTTATGTTAGGTAAGCGATGAGGCGAGACATCTTGGATCTGTGGTCGTTAGTAATGGCTTTGATAGAATACGGTGGCCGTACTCAATTATTCGTGAGTTTGGGACGCATATATAGGTTGGAAATAAGTATGGTGTCCCCGGAATTCTGGACGTGGATTTCTTGTTTCTGAAGGTATTGATATGGCAGCTAAAGTATTAGGCGTAGAAGCAGACATAACGTGTTCGGATGGAATAAATAAGGCCTTTGTGGTGAACGAGGGAGACTTGAAGCACTTTTTTGCAATTGGCAACGAGTGGGTGGAGAAAAACGGAGTAGGCGACATAAACGTTCGGTGCATGGCCTTATTGAAGAAAAGCAAAGATGCGCTGGTGAGCGACAATATAGATACAATTCTTAAGTACAGTAATCCAAGTAAGCAAGAGATATATGATATCTCTCTACAGATGTGCTGTAAGGAGAAAGGCCGGACATTTAAAGTAGACTTTCAGAGTTTTGAATACCCGAATCTGATACAGGTGACGGTCGGTGGAGCTAATTCAGTGCTAGCTGAAAAGCTCTTTCTGAGGCTGATGGCCGAATTGAATGAGACGACTCAGTGGTATTGGTTTCTTGCTTGCAGACGCTGGTTGCTGAAGGTTTCGACATGGGCGTTTTGGATATTCCTTGTTTTAACCGTGTGCTACGGTACACTTTCTATCGTTGGGACTGCTTACAGGAATCGTCAACTAAGAAGTCAGTATGAGGAATGGCTCAAGAGTAATCCGCCTGTTGCACAAGAGCCAGTCACGACTGGAATCGGCGAAGAAAAGGATGTCGATAGCATCAAGAAAATGCAACCTAAGGTAAAGAAGGTTAATCCAGTGATCCAAGTCTGGGACTGTGTTCGCAGCATACAATTCTTGGCGGGGATGGGAATAATTATTGGGGGAGTTTCTTTAGTGCGTATTACGTATTACCTATTCCCCAAGGCCATTTTTGAAATAGGAAAAGGAAAGCAACGACACGAGAGATTAAGAGCTATGAGAAAGTGGATTGCAGGGCTTTTGACAGCTATCATTGTAGCCGGCATAGTTGTCCCTTTAATGAAGGAGTTCGTGACGAAGCTCTTTGAATAATAATTAGGTGGGAATTAAAGTAGTACGCTTGCCCTATAGGGGGTACATTTTTCGATGAGTTGTGCTTGATAATAATAGGTTTTGATAGAGGACAGCGGGTGCCGTGAATTACTGCGGAGCTTTTGGATGCAGACATCGGCTGGAATTAAGTATGGTGTCCCCGGAATTTTCGGGGGACTATTAATTCAACGGCAAATAAAAACCAATAGAATTAGATAATTCGAGATGTTTATTATTTCAGTTTTATTCATAACTTTTAGCACGCACGAAGAAGAAAAAGGAGACCATCAGGATGCCAAGAATAGAGTATGAGAATAATTTCAAAAGCGCGCTCTCTGGCGGGATTAATCTGTTTGTTGGAGCAGGATTTAGCGTTCTGGTCAATAATAAGGATGGTGATCCGCTGCCAGTAGGTAAGGCTTTGGCAGAGGAACTCGTACAGTTATTTGGGTTGGACGATTTAGCTGGTCTGCCTCTCGGAAAACTCTGCACGGTTCTTAATGCAACGCGAAAAGACGAATTGACAGATTTCTTGCGGAATAGGTTTACAGTAGAAAGCTTCAGCGATGAATATAAGAGTATCGGGAGGCTTGATGTAAAGTCGATATTTACAACAAATATTGATAATCTGATATTTCACATTTATGCTGATAGCCAATGCTCATACATAAATGACATTAGAATGAGGGGGGCTGAACACAGTGATCGAACCTCTATCAATTTCATTCCACTGCACGGATGTGTTGTTGACGAGGATCCGCATTTTGTTTTTGACGCGACTGAGCTAACAAGTCAGTTTTCTAGGTCACCGGACAAGTGGTATTTCCTGACTCAGGCATTACAGGATCGTCCTACGCTCTTTTGGGGATACGGTGTTGAAGATTCTGGTGTGCTTCAGGCTCTGAATCTTGATACGATCGAAGGGAGAGAGCATCAGAATAAGTGGATAATCTTACGTAACGATGAGCGTAAAACAGTTGAGTATTTCAAGGCTCTCGGCTTCCATATCATAATTGCTGATACACAAGAAATGCTCCAGTACATATCAGATCTGCAATTCCCATCCACTGAAGAGAAGTCCGTTAGGATAGCACGCGGGATTTTCGAAGATAATCGGATTCCTTCAGTCGGGATGGAGGCTGTCAGACCATTGCACCACTTCTTATTGGGTGCAGCTCCAATTTGGCCGGATATTTTCCACAGAAGACTGCATAAAACGAAATACTTCCACAAAGTATCGGACGTGATCAATTCTGAGTCGCATGCTATTGTTTTGGGAATAGCAGCATGCGGAAAAACGACCTTGCTAATGCAAGTGGCCTTTGAGACTAAGTTCACAGGAGAGAAACTCATATTCTTTGATTCCATTACTTACGATAAGGCAAAACTTATTGCAAGAACTCTAGCCAATTCACGTGCCCTACTTTTCATTGATAACTTTGCTGATGATATTGAAGGATTCCGGTATCTCTCGAAGTTTAAGAACATCCAGGTTGTTGGTTTTGATAGGGATTACAACTTTGAGATGACAGGCCATCTTATAGACATTGATGATTTTGAAATAATTGATGTTACCGAACTTGACGATATGAGTGATGTTCAGGAGATTTTGTCACGAATTCCGGATGATATAAGGCGCAATGTAAAAAAGAATACCAAACAAGAAGATAGTCTCTCCATTTTCGAACTGGTAGAGAGCAACACGGTTTTTCCAAAACTGAAGGTACGTTTTGGCAAGGTTCTGAAAGAACTAGAAGGGGAGTCTAAATACTTGCCAGAAATACTAGTGATGTCGTGTTACGTTCAATCATGCCGGACACCCGTGTCCCTTGGTATGCTCTACTCATATCTCAGAAATGACTTTCCTGATCGAAGGGAAGCTGAAAAGCTGCGCCAGAAGCTAGGGGCGATGATCAAGGAATGCGAGGTAACTTCCTTCACGAATGAGAGGGACTTCGGTTACTTCACTGCCCGGTCAACGCATGTCTCTGAGGCCATTCTTGAACAAGTGAAACCAGAAATACTGAGAACTGTTCTGATGAAGTTCTACCAGCAACTATCTAGGTTCAGAATATGTAGGTATGATGTGTTCAAACGACATGCGTACGACTCACGTCTTATTGCCAGAGCTTTTCCTGAGTGGCAAGAAGGCAAGGCATTCTATAGTATGATTCTCTCAAACATAGATTACTCATACTACGTGAAACAACAAGGCGCGCTTTATCTGGCAGGGAAGAGGAAATTTCGCGATGCTTTCCAATGGATTGACGAGGCTTGGGCTGAGAGCAAATACAGAGCATTTGCGATCCGTAATTCTCATGCTGTGATAATCTTTAATGCCAACTATTATTTGGAGGAACATCAATCCACTGTGAGGACAACCCTTGACGAGAGCATGGATATTCTCAAAGAATGCTATCACAACGACAGGAGAAAATGGAACCACGCGACAAGATTTGCAGATCAGGCGGTGAGATACTACCACAAGTATAAGGATGCCAAAGCTCGGGATTATCTCCATACGGCAGAGGAGTGGCTTATAGAGGAGAGGAATCGGTCTGAAGGGAAGAACAGGAGACTGGAACATTACTATAAGAAGGTATACAAGACTCTCCAAGAGAATTAGCGATAAAAGAAATTCTGATTTTATTAAGGACATTTACCAATTTATGAGGTTGAAGGCGAAAAGGGATGGCAAAGACGTATAGAAACAGAAGAACAAGAACTTCAATACACGGAATCGGCAACCATATATTTATTTTAAATCCTGGTTTTGCGAAAGGAGCAACAAAATGAAGAAAGTGGTATTCACGGCAGTATGTGCAGTAGCGTTGGCAATAATAATGGGCGGATGTGCTTTAAACACAATAGAGCAGTGCCCGAATAAACCGGAATTGGAAGCTAAGATTGCCAAGGCAAGAAAGGGTGTTCAAAAACATGAATGGGGACATGTCATTGTCGGGCGAGTGGTGCTTGATGGTGATGGAGAGGTCCGCTATGTTCATGCGCAAATGGAGATTCTGTCCGAAGGCTATTTTGCCGGACCGATAAGAGACCTGGATAGGCCTGTGGGTTTTCGTATGCACCAATATGCTCCATACGATTTGCAATTAAAAGGCATGAAGAAAGACCAAGAGAGAGATTTGGTCGATGTTGGTACTATTCATATGAAACCGTTAAGTAAAGATGAATTGGTGGGTCTTAAAGCTCAAGTTAAATTGGAAGAAGGTGGAGACGTCTCGCAGGCAAAAATACGGTTGAGTGTCAGAAACGGCCCTGTGAATACGCCGTCGAATGGTACCGAACCTCGCCGCTATTGGCCTGATCCTATTGAGATACCTGTACAGAAAGATGGCCTGGCCCAGGCAGATGGATTCTCGCCGATTGATTACTGGTGCAGTGTTACGGCGCCGGGCCATCTGAAGAAAGATTTCACGATCGAATTCAAACCGGGAGAAACACTCGATCTCGAAACAATCATCTTGGAGAAACCAAAACAAATTGAATTGGCCTATATTGTATCGAAAGAACCGCCCTTTAACATGGATAATTTGAAGACTGTCAGAATACCTTCAGGGACAAAGTGGAAAGCTGTGGATGATATCTATGGTTGGGACCTCGAATTCAAACAAGAAAAGGGGGCTATCTTAATGAGTTATTCCTATGCACCGTGTTATCTATGGGACCTGGGCGACGGACAGATCGACCAATATGCAAATACTGATGGAAGCGGCCTTAGCCAAAAATTACGAAAAGATCATCCGGCCGACAATGGACACGTTTATTTGGTTCATCAAGTTATGTGGAAACGATGGGTACTATTCAAGATCTCTATAGAATAACTTTGTCTAACCTGTTAAAAATATTAGTGCCGTTTAACAATTTATGAGGTTGAAGGAGAAAAAGGAAGCCAAAGCCGTATAGAAACAGAAGAACAAGAACTTCAATACACGAAATCGACAACTATCTATTTAACCACTACTGTTCCTGGATTGGTTGGCTAAATATGTTATAATCAATATATGAGTTTTGCATCCAAGCCCCTGCAGATAAAGAAAAGCTTGCTTTTCCACTTCCTCCGCTATGCAGGGGCTTT
>CAZSOR010000317.1:0-5734 GCA_964608395.1 uncultured Pirellulales bacterium | reverse complement strand
GCCGCCACGGCTATCGATATAACAAAGCACAAGAAGGCAGAGGAGGCGCTGCATAACAGCGAAGAGCGATACCGTTCAGTGGTTGAGGACTCGCCTGTTTTGATGTGCAGTTTTCTTCCGAGTGGCGAGATTGTTTTTGTTAATTCTGCGTACAGCGAGTACTTTGGCAAGACCAGCGAAGAGTTGACCGGCAAAAACTTTAAGTATCTCATCCCTGAACGAGATAGGCAGGGAGTTCTGGATAATATTGTGTCACTAACCGTTGATTCTCCGATTATAACACACGAACACAAAGTAATTACTCCGGATGGTCAGGTTAGATGGCAACGATGGACAAATCGGGCACTTTTTGACGAGCACGGCCGTGCAGTTTCTTTCCAGGCCTTTGGTGAGGACGTCACCGAACGGAAGAACACAGAGGAGGCGCTGCATGAATCGGAGATCCGTTATCGTACTCTGTTCGAGACTTTGCCTGTAGGCGTTGGCCTGGCGGCATTGGACGGGCGGATTATAGACGCTAACAGCACGATGCTTCGAATGACGGGCTTTTCACTTGAGGAAATAAAGCAATCAAATGTGCGAGACGTGTATCATAATCCAGACGAACGAACGCGGCTCTTAAAACAACTTCAGCAGGATGGTCTCATCCGCGATTTTGAAGCAAAATTAAAACACAAAGACGGCTCGACATACTACTCCAACCTGAACATAACGGCAGTGAAAATACGTGATGAAACGGTGCTTGTAACCGTTGCCAAAGACATAACCGAGCAAAGAAACATGGAAAGAGCACTCGCCGAGAGCGAGGAAAAGTACAGAACACTGGTCGAATGTGCGAGGGATCCCATTTTCACCATAGACGAGAGAGGCATCTTATTATTCGCGAATAAAGTGGGGGCAGAGACTTTGGGATATCAGCCGGAAGACCTGGCCGGAAAAACGTTGTGGGACCTTTTCCCGAAAGAAATCGCAGAACGCCAGGCGGCTAATGTGCGAAAAGCCATCGAGACCGGGCAAGGAATAAATTCGATCTCGTTGACTGAAATACAGAATAAGCCCCGCTGGTACAGTGCGACCATTGAGCCATTGAGAGACGATCATGGAAGGGCGACTGCCGCTATGGTTATCGCAAGAGATATCGATGATATGAAACGTGCAGAAGAGCAAATACAAAAGCTCAGTTCCGCTGTTGACTCATCCATAAGCGGCATTGCCATCGGCGACACAGAAGGGAATTTAACATATGTGAATAGGTCCTTCATCAAAATGTGGGGATACGATGACGAGAACGAGGTTCTGGGAAGAAATGCCATTGAGTTCTGGCAAATTCCCGATGAAGGGTCAAGGGTAATCGATACGCTGCGAGATAGAGGAGGCTGGATCGGTGAAATGACAGCCAAAAGAAAGGATGGCTCGGCCTTCGATGTTCAGATCTGTGCAACTTTAGTAAAAGATGAACACGGCAAGCCGATTTCCATTATGGGCTCATTTGTTGATATCAGCGAAACGAAGCTGAAGGAAGAGGAACTCAACAGATATCGCGGACAAATGGCTCGAGCCGAACAGCTCGCCTCATTGGGAACTTTAAGTGCGACCGTAGCTCATCAGCTCACGCAGCCTCTGACTGTCATTCGCCTGTCGATGGATAATGCGCTCGATGAGCTGGAAGCAACATCTTCCTCAGAGACCGTTATAAGAAGACTCAAGGATAGTGTGACTCAGGTATCTAATATCACTTCAATTATTGAAAGATTCCGCAATTTTGCCAGGAAATCTTCTGGAAGGACCGTCGCTGAAGTAAATTTGAAGACGGTCGCTGTCAGAATCGCAAGGTTACTGAGTGAAAGTGCACGTTCGGCAAGTATTTTACTTCGAATCAGAAATATGGACGACCTTCCCTATCCATGGATAAATGAAAACGATCTGGAGCAGTTGTTTTTTGCACTTATTGAAAATGGTATACAGGCGGCCGACGGCAAAAAGACCCGGCAGCTTGTGATAAGCGGGGCACTGAAAAATAAGAATATTGAGCTGCGTCTCTCTGACGACTGCGGCGGCATAGCACCGGAAAATATTAATAAGATTTTTGAGCCTTTTTTCACAACCAAGCCTCGGGGCCAGGGGACCGGTCTGGGACTTTGCATTGTGAAGGATGTCGTTTCTCGTATAGGCGGTCATATTCGCATTGAGAGCATATTTGGCAAAGGAACAATATTTATCATCAATATACCTATCGAAAAAGACAAAATTTCTTAGCCGAGCAAAATCTTAATATTGCCGAAAAAAACACATATTCATTACTATAACCCGTAAATAGTTGATGAAAGCCACTATTTTTCGATATCCGGATTAGGATAGGATGTAAAGGAGAGAATTTGACAACCTCAGGTTCATTAATACAAAAATCTTCCATAATGCAAAGCCGACTAAGCCCATAGGAAATCACGTAAAACTCATGGAGTGGACTATTTCCCAAAAAAAAGGCTTTTTAAAAAAATTTAAAATTATATAAAAATAATAGGTAACATTTTTAATCCAGAATCGCTATTCCTATATGAAGCAAGGATTCATTTTAATCGACAATATAAAGAGAGACGAGTCCATAAAATTACGTATTTACCACAATAGATTTTAAAACCATTAATTCATAGTATAAGTTTTCATTATGAATCAGTACTTATCAGAGGGAATGAAATAGTGCCCTTAAGAGGCAAGCTCTCCTTATTGGGGTAAAGGGATTAATGCTCTAAGCTGAGTATTTCGTCTTCATAAAAGATGTAGCGTAGAGATAACGGAGTAGCAATGGCAAATATCGTAGAAAAACACATCTTCTTCCTCGATGATGAGCCAACGATTCGCGAGGTCGTCAAAGAAACGCTTGAAGATTCAGACTTTAAGGTGAGCTGCTTTGGTAATCCGATTGAATGTCTTGCACGATTGCGTTCTCAAAAATGCCATTTGCTGATTACTGATCTGAAAATGCCTGAAAAGGACGGCATTGAATTACTTGCGGATGTACAGCACCTGGCTCCGTGGGTTCCTGTTCTAATGATAACTGGGTACGGGGATATACCCACCGCCGTCAAAGCCATGAAGGCCGGAGCTGCGGATTTTATCGAAAAGCCCCTGGACAAAAAGAATTTCGTGCGGAAGATCAGATCAATACTTAAAAAGAACGTTGCCACTCATCCTAACTTGGGCGCTTCTCTAACCCGGAATGAAATAAAAATTTTACAACTTATCATCAAGGGCATGAGCAACAAGGAAATAGCCAATCTGCTACACCGTTCTGCAAGGACTATTGAAGTGCATCGCGCTCATCTCATGCACAAGCTGGGTGTCGATAACTTAGTCGATCTTGTCAAGCGCATCGCGTCGATGGGAATGGTTGACCTGGAGGAAAAACCGGAGCAGGACGAGGACAAGCTATATTCCGAAAACAATCAACAAGTCACCCCATCGGAGTAGTCTAACCCATTTGGCAAAGCTCAGGATAAACTTCGCCGACTGGGCTTCGAGCAGGATTTGATGCGAAATCCACACCAAATAACATTCATTAGAACGGCAAAAGTAGAATATTTGACTATGCAATGAACATAGTCTTTTGATTATATCAAACTTAGTTAATTAGAGCCGATTAAGCATTGCTGTCATTCCCGCGAAAGCGGGAATCCAGAATTTTCGTTGTTTATCCTGACAATCGTGCTATCGGTTCTTATTTACTGAAATTATTATTAGTCGAAAAAAATATATTCTTCCAACTGCCCCCGTTGCCTCTTTTTCAAAGGCAGCAGCTTCACCCCAACAATACCGGTTTAATGCTTATTTACAAAATATGTGCTTTATGGCCGATTTAGTAGTCCTTAAAGTTCCTCATCCATTTAGGCCATTTGTCGGGCTGCATGCCGCCAGCCTTCGTCCATTTGTTAGCCGTGTCGAACTGCTTGTTCCACTTGAGCGTCCACAATTCTTTGAGTCCGACTTTTCTTACCGACCAATCTAAGAAGAGGCCGTTTACGTGCCCGTTGTGACGGTTTATGCAGGCTTCGGACGACCACGGTGGGAAGTCCGAAATAACAAAAACACCGGGATTTGTGGAATCGAGAAATACGGGGATTTTAGCCACGTTTCTGAACTGGAAAATGTTCAGGCCGTCCCAATGGATGCTATAGTCCAAGGGGATAGAAGTATCATATTCCGTCTTGTGGAACAACCAGTAGTTATAGCCATAGCTACCGCGAAATCGTGGAGGCGGAGTAATAATTTCCCAGGCTTCAAACGTTGTGCCGGCATTACCCTCGATATTATATGACCTGGAGGCTCTCGGTGAGGAAGCATTATATCTGAAGTGCCCAAGTTTGTCGCCATCTGCTGTTCTGACAGCCATAGGGCAGCAGGCGATATTCTTTGTGCGAATGTGATGGTATACGGATGGTTTGTTCGGATCTCCATCGGGAAGTGTTGTCCCACGTATAAGCCATAGAATTTCACCACCACTACCGGGGAGAATTCCATCATTATCCTCGGCGTAAAGTGCAAATATTGCTCCCCACTGCTTGAGGTTTACCTGGCAGACAACTGCCCGGGCCTGGTTTCGGACTCGCTGAAGCGCCGGCAGCAAGATCGCCATCAGCAGAGCATTGATGGAAATCACCACCAAAAGCTCAATAAGTGTAAATCCCACCCCCTTAGAAAAGTTTCTTCTAACTCGCCCCGCTAAAAACCCGCTTTGCCGGCCGGCAATCCTTCTACCCAGCCGTCCAAATCTTCTCGCCCCGCACATCATGGCTCTGCCTATTATATAAAGCGCTCTATTATCTCTCGGGCCAATCTATATTGGCCACTGTATATTCACTTAAAAGCTCTATAAGCGTCAAGTCTGTCCCGCTATACAGTTTATTTCTCACGGAACCCTTGCGCTTTAAAGATCAGGAATATTTATTTCCAACGGCGTAAGTTATTTTCCTTCCTGCATCATGTTTAGCTTTCCGATCCATTGTTTTAATAGTCCTTCAATCCCCTCATCCACGGTGGCCAGTCTTCCGGTTGCATGCCGCCGGCTCTTGTCCATTTGTTTGACGTGTCGAACTGGCGGTTCCACTTGAGCGTCCACAGCTCTTTGATTCCGATTCTTCTTACCGACCAATCCAGGAAAAGGCCGTTGATGTGCCCGTTGTGACGGTTTATTAAAAAGCCCCATCCTTCGTGCTCATCCTGTGGCGGAGAGAAGAGCTCCATAAAGTGATTCCCGGGAACTGTAGAATCAAGAAACACGGGGATATTGGCCCTGCCACTTAGCGGGAAAATGTCGTGGCCGTCCCGATGGATACGGGAGTGTTTGGGGGCAGAAGTATCAAAATAACTGCTGAACAACCAGTTGTTGAACCCATAGCTTCCGCGAAATTGTGGCAGCGGGATTATAATCTCCCATGCTTCAAATGTTGAACCGGGCTTATTCAATATCATATACGAACCCTCAAGCCTAAAGAATCCTGGCGTGGGATCTCGAGGCCTGACGGCCATGGGGCAGCATGCTATGCCTTTAGCGTTTACGTCTTGATATACGCTAGGCTTGTTCGGGTCATCGTCGTGAAGAAACGGACCGCGCAGAAGCCATAAGGCACCTCCAATGTTATTAGGAAGCCGGCCCTGGTTATCCTCGGTGTATATAGTTAGTATCGATCCCCACTGCTTGAGGTTCGCCTGGCAGACAACCGCCCTGGCCTGCTTTCGG
>CAZSOR010000316.1:0-5783 GCA_964608395.1 uncultured Pirellulales bacterium | reverse complement strand
ACAACAACGAGGTCGATGGAAAATCGATCTACTATGCCGACAGCCCCGATCTGTACAAGTGGTTCGATAAAGGCAAGGCGATGGGCGAGCGCCCGGGCGAGGGGCCCAAGGTCTTCCGCTGGAAGAGCTGCTACTGGATGGTCGTTGACGTTTGGAAGGGGCTCGGCATCTATAAATCGCAGGATTGCCTGAACTGGACGAGGCAGGTGAAGAATCTGCTGGAACAACCCGGGCAGGGCCCTGACGACCAGGTCAAAGGCGGCCATCCGGATGTTGTCGTCAGCGGCGGCCGCGCATACCTGTTCTATTTCACGCATCCCGGCAGGCGGAGCTCGAACGAAAGAGGCAATGCATCTGACATGAGGCGCAGCTCAATCCAGGTTGTCGAACTCGAATCCAAGGATGCCTGGCTTAGTTGCCGGCGCGACGAGCCAACTTACATAAATCTGAAAGCTGTCATCGAGACTACAAAATGAGCGCGAGACTAAAAACAATTTTTGCTGCTGTCTGTTACGCTGTGATGTTGACGGCTCTTGCGGGTGGGACATCCTGCCGTGATACGACATCGCTTCAAGCCCGGCCGATCCCTGAGGTTCTCGAACTTGAGGGAAATTTAAGGGTGCATGACCCGGCCGTCATAAGGCAGGCCGATACGTTCTATGTGTTCTCGACCGGTGGAAGGCGGCGAGGGCCGGGCATTATACCCATTCGATGTTCGAAAGACCTGTACAACTGGAATCTCTGCGGGCATGTGTTCGACAAGCTTCCCGAGTGGGCCTTAAAAGAAATCCCCGGCGCCAGAGGTGCGTGGGCTCCGGATATCTCCTTCTACAATGGCAAGTACCACCTCTACTATTCCGTCTCCAGGTTCGGCAAAAACAATTCGGCCATCGGACTGGCCACAAATCAAACGCTCGATCCGAACGATCCTGATTACAAGTGGGTCGATGAGGGGCTCGTGGTCCGGTCGTACGAAGGCAGGGACAATTTCAACGCTATCGACGCCAATCTTATCATTAAGGACAAACGCAATATCTGGCTATGCTGGGGGAGTTTCTGGAGCGGCATAAAAATGAGGCGCGTAGATCACGGGACGGGAAAGCTTTCGGCTTACGATACCACGCTTTACTCTCTGGCAAGCCGTCCCCGAACGAATTCCGATCCGGCGCAATCGGTGCCGGACGCCATCGAGGCCCCATTCATAATTCACCGCGACGGCTATTGGTACTTGTTCGTATCTTTCGATTTATGCTGCCGGGGGGCGAAGAGTACGTACAAAGTCATGGTTGGTCGTTCCCGCGGCGTTACCGGCCCATACGTTGACAAGGACGGCAAGCTCATGACCGAGGGCGGCGGGACGCTGGTGATCGAAGCTGCGGGTCCGAACTGGCGAGGCCCCGGACACCCAGCCGTGCTGCAGGAGTCCGGCGGAGATTTCCTGTTGTTCCACGCTTATAACGGGCAGACGGGCAGGTCCGAACTTAAGATATCGACGATGGAATGGGAGGATGGATGGCCGCGAGTCGGAGTTCTGCCCTGAATCGCCGGAAGACAGGCCGCAATACAAAGTGAATTATCGAATGGAATTTATTGCAGGTTGTTGAATTCACTCCTCAGGTAGACTATAACATGTCCGGACTCGGTCTGATGTGAACTATTATTCATATTCGATAGAGGAGGACGCTTTATCAATATGTTAATCGGAGCTGGAACTGATAATACATTCGGGAAACAATAAATCGTGATAAGAAATGCCGTACTTTGTGTGATGTTGATTTGGATTCTTGCTTCCGGCGTAGTAGCACAAAATCAACAGCGGCCAGGGCGAAACTCGACTCGCCCGCCGGAGTCCAACGACCGGGAACTCAGGGAACTTCCGGCGAATCCGCCGGCGCAGCAGTACAAGTCGATCAAGCTGAAAGATGATGTTCGAGGAGTGTCCATCGTCGGCATTGGCGATTTGAACGGCGACGGTGTTTATGATTTTGTTGTCAAGCACCCCCGTGGCGGTAAGGATCCCGGGCAGCGTGCAACAAATAGCGGACATTCTCGGGGACTGGCGCGAGGAGATTGTTACATATACCAGCGGCGAGTTACGTATCTACAGCACAGTAATACCCGCCGCCGATCGCCGCGTCTGCCTGATGCAGGATCCACTCTACCGCAATGACGTGACACATCGGTCAATGGGTTATGCTCATTACCCCATGACCAGCTATTACCTTGGTGTTGGTTCAGATTGAAAAGATTTAGGAGGCGTATGCACAGTATTAACAGAGAGCAAACAATTCAGGGTGAACGAATGAAACCATTTTTTAGCTATCAGGCTTTGATGATCGGCATTCTGCTTTTTTCATTGAATTTTGCGCGGGCGGAAAACTGGCCCGGCTGGCGGGGCCCGCGCAGTGACGGCACCTGTATCGAGCAGGGCGTTCCGGCCAATTGGGATCCTGCCGGCGCGCTTTGGAGAACCGAACTTCCCGGCAAGGGGCACGCGTCCGCGATAGTCTGGGGCGATCGCGTGTTTACGGTCACAGGCATTACTGCTACGCAGGAACGCGTGCTTCTCTGTCTGGACCGCAACACCGGAAAGATTCTCTGGCAGCAGACCGTCGTACAGGGGCCTTTAGAAAAAATCCACAAGGAAAACAGCTATGCTTCCGGCACGCCGGCCACCGATGGGCAGCGAGTCTATGTCACCTTCCGGGTCGGCGACGACATCGTTGTGGCCGCGCATGACCTGGCCGGCGGCAAGCAGCTCTGGCGGGTCCGGCCGGGGACACACAAAGGCGAGTGGGGATTCAGCAACACACCCGTGATGTACAAAGACAAGGTTATCATCGACGGCGACGGCAAAGGCGATTCCTTCCTGATTGCTTTGAACCGCTCTGACGGCAAGACGCTCTGGCGCAAAAATCGCACTAACAAGGGGATCAGCTATAGCGCCCCGTTCATCCGGGAGATGGCCGGGCGTACTCAGTTGATTCAGTGCGGCGACCGGTGCGTGACAAGCTTCGACCCAGACACAGGTGAGCAGATATGGAAGGTTGACGGGCCCTCGCAGGAGTTCGTCTCCACGCCGGTCTACAGCGAAAAGGCCGGACTGGTTTTCATCAGCAGCAGTTGGCCCAAGACTGTCCTGCTCGCGATACGCCCAGATGGCAGGGGTAACGTTACGGAGACCCATATCGCATGGTCTGACACAAAGGGAGCGCCTTACGTTCCCTCTATGATCGTTGCGGGGGATTTCGTGCTCAGCATCAACAGAGGCGGTATGGTTTTCTGCTACGAGGCTGCCACCGGTAAGGTGCTCTGGCGACAGAAGCTGGGCCGGCATCACTCTTCCCCAGTTCTGGTGGGCGGACTGGTCTTCTTCATTAACGATGACGGCCAGGTGAACGTGATCAAGCCCGGTAGGCAGTTCGAGCGAGTCGCGACGTATGAGCTGGGTGAGTCGTGCTATGCCTCACCGGCGATCAGCGACGGCCAGGTCTTTGTGCGAGGCTTCAAACACCTGTTCTGTTTCGGCAGCCGTTAAGTAAGCACGAATTCCCAAAAAGGAAAAACCGATGACTAAATCACTTTATAAAACAATGACAGCCTTGACGATTTGGGCAATACTTTTTACTGGCTCTATACAAGCTCAACGGCAGATGGAGAAGCTGGGACGCGGCATGGTAGCGATAAATCAGGGCGGCGGAAAGGTGTATGTCGGATGGCGTATGCTGGGAACCGATCCGGACGATATCGCTTTTAATCTCTACCGAACTACCGGCGGCGGCCTGGCGGTGAAGCTCAACGAGAAGCCCATAACTCAAAGCACAGATTATGTCGATACCGGCGTCGATTTGAGCCGTTCCAATTCTTATTTCGTCAAACCCGTGCTGGACGGTGAGCAGCAGCAGGCATGCGCTGCTTTTACGCTGGGCGGCAACGCCCCTGTGCGGCCGTATATCTCAATCCCGCTGCAGACTCCCGAAGGTTGTACTCCGAATGATGCTTCGGTTGGCGATCTGGATGGTGACGGTGAGTATGAGATCGTATTGCACCAGGCGCCGAGAGGCCGCGATAATTCGCGAAGTGGGATAACCGGTGAGCCCATATTCGAAGCTTACAAGCTGGACGGCACTTTTATGTGGAGGATTAATTTAGGAAAGAATATTCGTGAAGGTGCTCACTATACTCAATTTATGGTTTATGATCTGGATGGTGACGGCAGGGCCGAGTTTGCCTGTAAAACGGCCGATGGGACCGTCGACGGGCAAGGCAAAGTCATCGGCGACGCTGACGCGGATTACCGCAATTCGAGGGGCTATATTCTCGAAGGGCCGGAATTTCTCACAATATTCGACGGCCAAACCGGTGCCGCACTTGTCACGACGGATTATATTCCTCCCCGCCATTCGGAGACACTCAGTCCGACGCCCCAGCAGATCAAGGATATATGGGGCGACGATTACGGCAATAGGGTAGACCGTTTTCTTGCGTGCATCGCATATCTTGACGGCGAAAGACCGAGCCTTGTGATGTGCCGCGGTTACTACACCAGGACGGTTCTGGCGGCGCGGGATTTCAGAGACGGCAAACTTACTCACGTATGGACCTTTGACAGCGACGACGGAACTCCCGGCAACAGGGACTACAGGGGGCAGGGCAATCACAATCTCAGCGTCGGTGACGTTGACGGCGACGGTAAAGATGAAATCGTCTACGGAGCATGTGCTATCGATCATGACGGGACGGGACTTTATACGACAGGTTTGGGGCACGGAGACGCGATGCATCTATCCGATATCGATCCGGACAGACCTGGACTGGAAGTTTGGGCCATTCATGAAAGGCCCAGCCACCAGTACGGCGCCAACCTTCGTGACGCCGCAACGGGAAAGGTGATATGGGGACAGCAATTGAGGGACCCGGGCCGAGGGCTGTCTATAGATATCGATCCGCTTCATCGAGGTTATGAGTGCTGGGCGAACAATTCGGACGGCCTGTACAACTGCAAAGGCGAGAAGATTTCCGATGCCAAACCCCGGTCATGTAATATGGGGATATGGTGGGACGACGATGTGGTTCGCGAAATCCTGGACGGCACAAGGATCGATAAGTGGGATTATATCAACGGCACGACAGAAAGATTGCTTTCAGGCGAAGATTACGATTGCGTAAGAAACAACGGCTCAAAATCCAATCCCTGCCTCCATGCCGATATTATGGGCGACTGGAGAGAAGAAGTAATCTTGCGAACAAGCGATAACACGGAGCTGCGGATTTTTACCACGACAATACCCGCCGACCACCGGTTCTATACTTTTATGCATGACCCTGTCTACAGGCTGAGCGTGGCCTGGCAGAATGTAGCGTATAATCAGCCGACTCAACCCGGTTTTTATTTCGGTGAAGGCATGACGGCACCACCCCGTCCTGATATAGTATTGGTTGGTAATGATGATTAAACTTTCAATAGAAAGGAGCTATTATGAAAACGAACTTACATGACTTTACGAAACAGATTTACGGCCTGATTTTTATTCTGCTGTTGCCCTGCCTGGTGCAGGCGAACGAATGGTCCCTTGTCTGGTCGGATGAGTTTGATTATACGGGGCTACCGAATGAATCGAAATGGAATTACGAGCAGGGCTTTGTACGCAACCGGGAATTGCAGTATTACACAAAGGCTCGAAAAGAGAACGCCCGGGTCGAGAACGGCCATCTGGTTATAGAGGCGAGGAAAGAAAACTGGCCCAATCCGGATTATAGAGCCGATGCATCGTCGAGGAGGC
>CAZSOR010000315.1:0-5783 GCA_964608395.1 uncultured Pirellulales bacterium | reverse complement strand
AGAGCGGCACAAATCCCCGGTTTCGAATGCCAATACAGCGTTGACTCGGTTAACAAGACGGCCTTGTCGGTCGATTTTTCAATCGTGACCAGCGGCAGCGCGACTCTGGAGATCGCCGCGGCTGGCTGCCCGATGGTCATAATGTACCAGTCAAGCAGGATTCTTTGGTATCTGCTTGGGTGGGCAATGAATACGAAATACCTGTCATTAGTGAATATTCTGGCCGGCAGAGAATTAGTACCGGAGTTTATGCCGAATTTCACCTCGATAGAGCCGATAGTCGCGAGCATTGAGCAGCTTCTGCAAGACAATAACAAGCTGGCGAAGCTAAGCGGCGAATTGACCAGGCTGACTGAGCCGTTAGCCGAGAAAAAAGCCTCCCATGAGGTGGCAAACATAGCCATCGAGATGATGCGTTGACTCTTTGGCTTTACTGTTTTTTGCGGAATTCCCATCATGAGTTTGGAGACCCTTAGTGAGTGAACATGGAAGAATTCAAAAAGTAGACTTCTCGGCGACTTTTGCCTGCCTTGGCGCACTTACCTTCTGGTCGTTGGGGCCGATCTTTATAAAGTACCTGACCGGGTATGTGGATTCCTGGACGCAGAACCTGCTGCGCTATTCGGTGGCCTGCCTTTTCTGGCTGCCGTTTCTCATTCTTTCGGTCAAAACGAAACGTCTCGATCACAGGGTCTGGCGCAGGGCTCTTATTCCGGGCATAGCGAATATACTGATGCAGAGCTTATGGGCGGCGGCGTTTTACTATATCGGCCCGGCCTTTATGGTGCTGCAGACGAAAACGAATATTATCTGGATCGCAGGCTTCTCGTTAATCTTTTTCTCGGAGGAAAGGGCCCTGGCCAGAAGCAAACGCTTCTGGATCGGACTGACGCTTTCTGTGGTCGGACTAATCGGGGTGATGTACCACGAAGTGGAGCTTGCGGATGCAGAAATAATTACCGGCATTATTATCGCCCAGGCCGCGGCCTTTATGTGGGGCGTTTACACGTTATCGGTAAAAGTCGCCTTCAGGGATATAGACTCTCGCAGCGGTTTTTCCGTAATCAGCATTTACACCGTTGCGGGTCTTGCCGTGTCCGCTCTTTTGTTCGGCAAGGTGGAGACAGCAGCTCAGATGGGCGCCTGGCAGTGGGGTTGTGTCGTGATCTCCGGGATCACGGCGATCGCATTGGCTCATACGCTGTACTACGCCGCCATGAGAAGAATCGGGGCGACAATCCCCGCGCTGGTCATCCTTGCCCAGCCGTTTATCGTCCTGGCGATTTCCTATGTGGTCTTTGGGGAATCGATGAATATTTTCCAATTGTTTTTCGGGATCATTTTATTAATAGGCTCCGCGCTTTCAATATGGGCCCAGCAGCATCTAAAGCGTAACGGACAACCCCGGCCCGGCGGCAATTCGCAGATGTAAGATTGACAAGAATGGGATTTAGACCTTAAGATATGTTAGTCAAGACTATAGTAGTGTGTCAACTTGGATTAGGCAGGTTGTCATTCCGCACTTGATGCGGAATCCAGGATGCCAGCGATTCTGGATTCCCGCTTTCGCGGGAATGACAAACTACAGAATCAATCATGACAGAGTACAAACAGCAAAAACAAAGTAGCGAAAAGCTATAAGGAAATATATAGAAGGAGTTAATATGAACAAGCTATCAGGAATAATCATTATGACACAAATTACATTTTTGGCATTCTCTCAAACCGAAGCGTTATCCCAGAATCGTGAAAGATCGGAAATTGCCGCCGAGCACAAATGGAAGCTGGAAGATCTCTATCCTTCGGACGACGCATGGAATACAGCCAAGCGGGAGATTGTCGCCCAATTCGACGAAGTGACGAAGTATCAAGGCAAATTGGCCGGCTCAGCGTCCACATTACTGGAGTGCATGGAATTTAATAGCCGGATTTCCAGGCAATTCGGGCGGTTGTATTGCTACGCCTCCATGAAATCCGACGAGGACACAGGCGACTCGAAGTACCTGGGACTCAAGCAGGAGATGCAGCAGCTCGGCACCGACTACAGTTCCAAGGCGGCATTTATCACGCCGGAAATTGCCAAACTTGATAAACAGCAAATCGATGCCTTTATGGAGCAGGAAGCGGGCCTTAAAGTCTATAAGATGGCTTTGTATGATATCCTGCGAATGAAGGCTCATACTTTGTCGGAAAGTGAGGAAAAGATTCTTGCCGAAGCGGGCATGCTGGCCGATGGCCCATCCTCGATTTATACGGTCTTCAGCAATGCGGAATTGCCTTATCCCGAAATCAAATTAAGCGACGGCACAATGGCCAAGCTGACCAAAGCCGGCTACGGCCGTTACCGGGCCGTGCAAAATCGAAGCGACCGGGAGGCCGTATTCCAGGCGTTCTGGGGCGCGTTAGACAAGTTCAAAGCAACTTTCGGCACACAGCTTTATGCGAACGTAAAAAAGGATATGTTTTACGCCCGGACGCGCAATTACGAATCCTCACTTCAGAATGCTCTGGACAAGAATAACATCCCGACAGAAGTTTATATGGCTCTTATCGAGAACGTCACCAATAATCTCGATTCGTTCCATCGTTATCTGAAATTGAAAAAAAGAATGTTGGGCGTCGAGACGCTGAAATACTCGGATGTATATGCGCCGGTCGTCAAAGGGGTCGATTTGGCATATACGTATGAAGAAGCGAAGAAACTGGTACTCGACGCCATGAAACCGTTGGGGGGCGATTACTGCCGTGTTGTCGCCGAAGCGTTCGAGAAGCGATGGATCGATGTTTATCCCTCGCCGGGAAAACGCTCGGGCGCATATTCCAACGGCGGCGCATACGATGTCCACCCTTACATCCTTTTGAACTACAACGACCAATACGAAGATGTCAGCACTCTGGCTCACGAACTGGGCCATACGATGCAAAGTTATTACTCCAATAAGAATCAGCCGTATCCGACCGCCGATTATCCGATTTTCGTCGCAGAGGTGGCTTCCACTTTCAACGAGGCTCTTTTGATTGACAAAATGCTCAAAGAAATCGACGATGACGACACCCGGTTGTCGCTGCTGATGAATTACTTAGATGGAATCAAGGGGACTGTTTTCAGGCAGACTCAATTTGCCGAATTCGAGCTGCGTATGCACGAAAAGGCCGAACGCGGCGAGCCGCTTACAGGGGACGCCCTTACCGAACTTTACGGTGACATTCTGAAAAGATATTACGGCCACGATAAGGGTATTTGCCATATCGACGAATTGTACACGGTCGAATGGGCATACATCCCGCATTTTTATTATGATTTTTACGTCTATCAGTACTCGACATCCTTTACTGCATCCACAGCGCTGGCCGAACAGGTATTAGGCAAAGAGAAAGGCGCGGTCAAAAATTATATCGACTTCATATCGGCGGGAGGATCCGATTATCCGATCGACCTTCTGAAAAAAGCCGGCGTGGATATGACCAGTGCCGAGCCATTCAACAAAACGATGGTGGCAATGAATCGCACAATGGATGAGATTGAGGGGATTCTGGCAAAAAAAGCTGCCGGCAAGCAGTAGCGATGTCGCTTCCTGCATTAAAGGCAGTCAGCGATATTAAACGGATGGCGTATAGGATAAAGCATGAACTCTGATTCTTTTGTCAAGACAGAGGATTTGACCAGAATTTACTCGTCCGGCACGATTGAGGTTGTAGCTCTCAAGGATGTGAGTCTGTCACTCGATCAGGGCCAGTTCTTCGGAGTCACCGGGGCTTCCGGCTCGGGCAAATCGACCTTGATGAATCTCCTGGCCGGGCTGGACCGGCCTTCTTCCGGCAGTATCAAAGTCGAGGGCAGGCTAATCTCCGAATTGGATAAGGACGAGCTGGCCCTTTACCGGCGTCACCAGGTCGGCATGATCTTCCAGTCGTTCAACCTTGTGTCTTCCTACAGCGCTCTGGAGAATGTCGCTTTTCCGTTGCTTTTTGCCGGCGTGGCAAAAAAAGAACGGAACAAACGAGCGGAACAGATGCTGGAAAAAGTAGGGCTCTACCCGCGGAAAGATCATCGCCCTTTCGAGCTTTCCGGCGGCGAACAGCAGAGAGTGGCAATTGCCCGGGCTCTAATCAATCAACCGAAAATCCTGCTTGCCGACGAACCCACCGGAAACCTCGACAGCAAAACTTCGAGACAGATTGTGCAGACACTTTCAGACTTGAATAAAAAGCAGGGCTTAACCGTAATCATGATATCCCACGAGGAATCTTTGCTGGACGAATTCGCCGATGATGTCATTCACCTCCAGGATGGCAAAGTTGTTCAAGAAGAGAGAATCAGGTAAAAATCTATGAGAATCTCCGATTATATCGAGCAATCTTTTTCCAATCTGTGGAAGAAGAAGCTGCGCACCCTTCTGACTATTTTCGGAGTCATGATCGGTATCGGGGCCCTTGTCTCGATGTTTTCTTTCGGCCAGGGAATTCAGGATAATATCACAAACACATTCAATGAGCTTCAGCTTTTCAATTATGTGAGTGTCTACCCCCGCTCCGAAAACAACCAGACTATTCCGTCCGGGGAGGAACCCAACGCACCGGAACAGGCCGGACCGTATACGCAGATTCTGGATGATACATTCATCCGGGATGTCACCGAAATCGAAGGTGTGGAATCAGCCTTTCCCGAGGTCCGCTTCCCGGCTATGATTCGATTCAATGAAGAAGAGAAGTTCAGCCTCGTCCAGGTCCTGCCGGCGGACATCTGCCAATCGGGCCTTATGAAACTACGAGCAGGTAGACCATACGCGCCCGCGGATTCGAACGCTCTAATTATCAGTGATTCGCTGCTGCGTCGTATGAAAGTTAAAGAGCCGGAGACCGTCATCGGGCAGAAAATCGTAATCTCGACACTGACGGTCGATTTGAGCCTTTCCAATATACCCAACATCGTATCCTTCCTAAGGGGAAAGGGGCTGCCGTTTTCCAGGCAGAGCTATCAGTTCACCATTGTCGGCGTTACCGAAAAAATGGGATTTACCGGCCCGATGCCTATGCGAAGTGACGTTTTTATCATGCCGGCCGAGTCGGATGATATGAAGAAACTATCACTGACGAGCATCTGGGACCTCTTCCAGTCGTCCCAGCAGGCTAAAGGCTATTCCATGGTGAACATCAAGCTGTCCTCGACAAAGTACATTGAGCACGTTAAGGATAAAATGGAAGACAGGGGTTTCAGGACATTCGCACTGATAGACCATCTGGAGGAAATGAAAACGGGCTTTATGTTTATGAATATGTTTCTATTCGCCGTCGGGATGATAGCCATCACAGTGGCCGCTCTTGGAATCATCAACACCATGGTAATGTCTATCCTGGAAAGATACAAAGAAATCGGTATCATGAAAGCGGTCGGGGCCAGCGATGGGGACGTCAAAAAAATATTCCTTTTCGAGTCCGGAGCGATCGGTTTTTTGGGCGGCGTTTTAGGCCTTGCCCTCGGGTGGCTGGTGAGCATGATCATCAATCAAGTCGTTAACTACTTTATGGTTAAACAGGGAGCACCCCACATGGACTACTTCAGCTTTCGCTGGTGGCTTGTCTCCGGAGCAATAGTATTTTCAATCCTGATAAGTCTGGCCGCCGGTATCTATCCTACAATGCGAGCGGCACGTGTTGACCCCGTAGTGGCACTGAGGCATGATTAACCTTTTGCGGCCGGGCAGAATATGCTGTAGATACAAAAGAAGGTTATTTCAGAGATTCGAAGAACCTCTTGAATCGCGGCTGATACTTGTCGGTTA
>CAZSOR010000314.1:0-5810 GCA_964608395.1 uncultured Pirellulales bacterium | reverse complement strand
CGGGCGGCGCAATATATCGTCAATGTTTACGGCTGCGAACTGCCTGACTATTCAGATGCCCAGCCTGAGATCGACCGGCAGCTAAGTGACATTATAGCCGGCTTCGAACAGTACAAAGGCTCATCCGGATTGGAACCTGAAAAAGTGTTGGAGGAGATCCGAAGCCGGATGACCGCATCGGGCGGGCACATCAGAGAACTCAATGACGCTCGAAAGGCGTTCAAAGAGGCGGTTGAGCTTTATAACAGCATCCAGAAGAAAGGCTTCAGCACAAAAGACGCCAGGAACATTGTTGGAGCGATACAGGCCGAGCACCTGGCCCTGACGAGCGCAGCATTTCTCAAAGCCGTAGTCGAACTGCTCGCCCAGGGCAGCGGCTCTCGCGGCTCGCATCTGGTCCTTTCCGAAGACGGCATAGAAATCCACTCCGACGTAATTGATAAAGCCACCGGCAAACCGTTGAAGTTCAAGCCTGAGAACCAGTCGCTGCGAAGCTCTATATTGCATATCGAGTACGACGAAAGTTCGCCTGATTTATTCCGCAGCACAACCGTCAAGCTGAGGCCGGCACCGAAAGAACGCAAGGCATTCGAGCCGGCGTGGCAGGATTATCGAGAAGGAAATATTTACAGCTAACACAGAGCAGTTAGGAGAAACGCCATGGCAGTTATAGACGTTAAATCCAAAACAGAATGCAAATATGACATCGTCTCGCTGGGCGAGATTATGATTCGACTGGATCCCGGCGAAGAAAGAATTCACACGACCCGGCACTTTCGCGCCTGGGAAGGCGGCGGTGAGTACAACGTCGCCAGAGGTTTGAAACGCTGCTTCGGCAAACGGGCCGCGGTTGTTACTGCTATTGTCGATAATCCCATCGGGCGACTGCTGGAAGATTTGATCTACCAGGGCGGCGTCAATATGGAATACGTCAAATGGGTGCCGTACGATGGTATCGGCAGGAAAGTCCGCGTCGGCCTGAATTTCACCGAGCGAGGCTTCGGCGTTCGGGCCGCCGTCGGATGCTCGGACAGGGCAAACAGCGCCGCTTCGCAATTGAAAAAGGGTGACATCGACTGGGAAAATATCTTCGGTGTGGACGGGAGCTGCTGGTTCCATACGGGCGGTATATTCGCGGCTCTTTCGGAAACGACGCCGGACGTTATCATCGAGGCAGTAAAGACCGCGAAAAAACACGGAACCATTGTCTCCTACGATCTAAACTACCGCAAGTCGCTCTGGCAGGATATCGGCGGGCAGGAGAAGGCTATGCAGGTCAATCGGGCCATCGCTCCTTACGTCGACGTGATGCTGGGCAACGAAGAGGATTTCACGGCGGCACTCGGGTTCGAGGTCAAAGAGATGGATAAAGGTTATTCGAAGCTCGACCCAGCGAACTTCAAGAAGATGATTGCCGAGGTCGTCAAGGAATTCCCGAACTTGAAGGTCGTCGCCACAACTCTGCGAAACGCAAAAACCGCTTCGGTCAACGACTGGGGCGCGATCATATACACCAAGGGCGAATTTTACGAAGCCGCTTTAAGGCCCGATCTGGAAATCTACGACCGGGTCGGCGGTGGTGACAGTTTCGCATCCGGGTTGATCTATGGCCTGATGGAAGGAAAAACACCGGCCGAAGCGGTAAACTACGGCGCCGCGCACGGCGCGCTGGCGATGACGACTCCCGGTGACACCACCACGGCCGGCCTCCGCGAAGTTGAGAAAGTTATGGGGGGCGGCGGAGCGAGAGTCGATAGATAGCCAATCGCAATTTTTTAAGAGATTAAGCTAATGATTGTCCAGGCGGTAAAATGGATTGGTGATATTGATGGCTATTTGGAGCTAATAGATCAGCGCCGGCTGCCGGCGGAATTTGTCAAGCTGCAATGCCGGGACGTTGAGATGCTTTTCAAAGCGATCCAGACGCTCGCGGTTCGTGGCGCTCCGGCTATCGGCGTCTCAGCCGCTTACGGACTTGTCCTGGCTCTGCAAAAGCTTAGCGCAGATGATAGCATAGAAAAATCTCTTGAAGCATTAAAAATCGCCCGCGAGCAGCTCGCATCGTCCCGCCCTACCGCCGTGAACCTGTTCTGGGCCCTGGATCGAGTCTGGCGGACGGCATCACCGGCAGAAACTCTACAGCAGCTTCGCGAAATTGTCCTTAGTGAGGCCAATGCTATTTATAAGGAAGACGTGGACATGTGCCAGCGGATAGGCCAACATGGTGAAGAGTTTATTAAAGATGGTGCCGGGATTTTGACACATTGTAATGCAGGGGCTCTTGCGACAGCCGGGCAGGGAACTGCTCTTTCGCCTATGTTCGAGGCACACAAAAAGGGAAAAAAGTTCAGGGTTTATGCCGATGAGACCCGGCCGCTCCTGCAGGGCGCTCGACTGACTGCATGGGAGCTAAAACAGGCGGGAATAGATGTCACGGTAATCTGTGACAATATGGCCGGTTGGCTGATGAAGCAGGGGAAAATAAACGCCGTTATAACCGGTGCCGACCGAATCGCGGCAAACGGCGATACGGCCAACAAAATCGGCACCTACAGCCTGAGTATTCTCGCGCGAGAGCACAACGTGCCGTTTTACATCGCCGCTCCATCGAGCACGTTCGACCTGAATATAAAAAGCGGGGCGGAAATACCCATTGAGCAAAGGTCCGCCGAGGAGGTAATAACATTCGCCGACACGCAAACCGCGCCCGTCGGCGTCTCTGCCTACAATCCCGCTTTTGACGTGACAGAAGCACGCGATATCGCGGCGATCATCACCGAAAGAGGCATAATTGAATACCCCGACACGGACAATATCTTGAAGTGCCTGGGGTCCGACAACATGTGATTCTCAAATGCATATCCTATGAATCACCGTGAACGATCAGTCTACCGCGACGACTTGCTTGACCTCGGGCACTTTTTCCTTGAGGATTCTTTCGATTCCCATTTTCATTGTCATCGCAGCACCGGGGCAGCCATGGCAGGCACCCTGCAAACGAACATTAACTGTATTATCCTCATCTATACTGACCAACTCGACATCGCCGCCATGGCTTTGCAGAGCACCCCGAAGGTTCTCGATTATGTCTTTGACCTTTTCTTCCAACGTCTGGTCAGTCTCAGCTTCGCTGCAACCGCATTTATCACACATATACAATCTCCAATAATTTTTAATTGCCAGCAATTATAGCAGCAATTTGACTTTTAGCCAACTATTTCTGTGTCTGTGTACGACTCAAAAAGGGATTTGTTGGTGTTAAAAAGACAAAAAACGCTATTGATCGCCCAATAAATTGCCGAAAATAATTGACAAAGGATGGTGGTTCTTGTATAATGCTTGTGTATTTGTATGAAAACATGCAAATACAACCCTGAGACGTCCTTGTATGGGATGGTTACGGGATTATGGCAGGGTTTAGAATCTTCGGTTGATTCGGTTGTTTCTCTCCTGAAGAAACGATTGGCTCGCCGAAAGGGCCCATAAAGCCATAGTTAACGGTTCCCGAGAAGCGGGATTCCGCCGGAATAACAAGAGGGCGCCGATTTTGCCTATTGGCAAAAGGCAGCCCCGATAACGTTTGTCAGGAAAGGAACAGAAAAATGAAGACCAAGTCTCGTGCTTCGGCTCGCACAGCCGGCAAACCCTCCATTAAAGTAGGTGCCCAAATCGTCGTCGATACGCTCATCGAACAGGGTGTGGACACAATGTTCGGCTATACCGGCGGCGTGGTACTGCCATTGTTCGACAGATTGTACGATGCGCCGATCAATTTTATAGTCCCTCGTCACGAACAAGGCGGATGCCACATGGCCGACGCTTATGCCCGCGCCAGCGGGAAAGTAGGCGTTGTGCTGGCAACCAGCGGTCCGGGAGCATGTAATCTGGTAACGGGTCTCGCTACGGCAATGATGGACTCGGTGCCCATGGTCGCCCTGACGGGCCAGGTTCGCACGGAACTTATCGGAAACGACGCTTTCCAGGAAGCCGATACGACCGGAATTACCCGTCCGGTTACAAAATATAATTGTATCGTCAAGGATGTTAAAGATCTGGCGCGAACCATCCGCGAAGCATTTCATATAGCATCGACGGGCCGGCCCGGCCCGGTGCTGATTGACCTGCCGGTTGACGTAGCGGTTGCCAAGTTCAATACCGACGGCCCGGCGGAGATGAAGCTGCCCGGCTATCGGATTCGGACGAAGGGACATGCCCGGCAAATATCTTTGGCGGCCAAAGCGATAAATAAATCCAAGCAACCGGTGCTTTACATAGGTGGCGGTGTCATCACGGCCAACGCCGGCAAAGAACTCAGAGCATTGGCGGAAAAGGCGCATCTTCCCGTTACAATGACCCTTCTGGGATTAGGCAGCTACGATCAGAGAAAAGCCGAATCTCTGGATATGCTCGGCATGCACGGCTCTGCATATGCCAATTACGCGGTACAGCAGTGCGATCTGTTGATTGCTATCGGCGCCAGGTTCGATGACCGTGTCACCGGTAAGATCGAAACCTTTGCTCCGAACGCGAAAATAATCCACATCGATGTCGATCCGGCCAGTATATCAAAGAACGTCGGCGTCGATATCCCTGTCGTAGGCGATGCCAAAGTTATCCTCAAGGCACTGGCCAAGGAAGTCGAATACCAGGAAAGAAAAACGTGGTTCGACAAGATCGCCGAATGGAAGAAAAAGTTTCCATTTCGCTATGATCAGAATTCATCGACGATCAAGCCGCAGTACGTCATCGAAGAGATTTGCCGTCAGACGAAAAACGAGGCGATCGTAACGACCGGCGTCGGTCAGAATCAGATGTGGGCCGCCCAGTTTTACAAGTTTGTAAAGCCCAGGCAGTTCATCAGCTCCGGCGGGCTCGGAACAATGGGCTTCGGCCTGCCGGCCGCTATTGGCGCGCAGATCGCTATGCCCAACGCCACCGTTATTGACATTGACGGTGACCATAGTTTTAATATGACAATGACGGAGTTGTCCACGGCGATCGAGCACGAGTTGCCGATTAAGGTTTGTATTTTGAACAACGGCTATATGGGCATGGTCCGGCAATGGCAGGAGCTTTTCTATGGCCGGCGGTATTCCAAGACCTACCTGAAGAATCCTGAGTATGAAGCCCTTGCCAAGGCTCTCGGTGCGGTCGGAATGACTGTCGAGAAAAAGGCCGATGTTCCGAAAGCTATCAAGCATATGCTGAAAGAAAAGCAGCCTTGTGTGGTTGATTTCAAAGTCGAACCCGAAGAAAATGTTTGGCCGATGGTCCCGGCGGGCAAGAGCCTGGACGAGATGAGCGGACTTGACATATTGGAAAGGTTGATCTGATATGAAACATATAATAAGTGCATTAGTTGAAAATAAGCCCGGAGTTTTGGCCCATGTCGCGGGTATGTTTGCAGCCCGGGCGTTCAATATTGATTCGTTGGTTGTCGGCCGAACCGAGGACCCTGCGATGAGTCGGATGACCATTGTCGTTATCGGTGACGACAGAGTCCTCGAGCAGGTCCGAAAGCAATTGGCCAAGGTTGTTCCGGTTGTTAAGGTTCAGGATTTTGTCGGCCAGCCGGTGGTCGCGCGCGATTTGATGCTTATAGCCATTTCCGCGCCGCCGGATAAACGCTCCGAGATTCTCTCGCTGATCGAAATGTTCAGAGGCAAAGTCGTGGACATCGGCCAGAAGTTCGTCATGGTCGAAGTCAGCGGGCCCGAGGACAAAATCGAGGCCTTTATCAATGTATGCAAGCCGTACGGCATCAAAAGCCTCGCCAGAACCGGAACCATCGCAATGCCGCGGCATTCCAG
>CAZSOR010000313.1:0-5813 GCA_964608395.1 uncultured Pirellulales bacterium | reverse complement strand
GAAACGTACGTCCGAACTGACAAGTGCCTATGAAACTCTCAAGGTGGAAAACAAGGAGCGTAAAAAAGCCGATCAGGCGTTGCGGCAAAGCGAAGAGAAGTACAGGAAGCTCTTTGAAGGAGCCCAGGACGGTATCGTACTGGCCGACGCGGAAACCGGCATCATCGTTGACTGTAACCGTGCGATAACTGAAATGCTCGATATGGACAAATCGGAACTTCTCGGACAGCACCAGAGTATCATCCATCCACCCGATAGGATTGACGATGGATTCTCTGTGAGCTTCAGAAAGCATGTGCGGCAGAGCGAGGAACAGGTCCTGGAAGAGCAGGTTATGACCCGTACGGGCCGAATCAGGGATGTTGCAATTAAAGCCAAATGCGTTCAGTTGAGTGACAGGAAACTTCTTCAAGGGGTATTCCACGATATTACCGAGCGAAAGCAATCCGAGGAGACGCTGCACGAAACAACGGACTTGCTTGAGACGATCTTCGAACATACTCACATGCTGGTAGCATGCCTTGATCCGAATTACAATTTTGTCCGGGTCAACCGCGCATACGCTGATGCCGATGAATACCAAGTATCTTTTTTCCCCGGTAAGAACCATTTTGATTTATATCCAAACGAAGAAAACGAGGTAATCTTTCGCCGTGTTGTAGAAACCGGTATTCCCTACTTCGCGTACGCCAGGCCGTTTGAATACGCTGAACATCCTGAGCGCGGGGGCAGTTATTGGGATTGGGGCTTGGTGCCGATCAAGAATCAGCAAGGGATTGTCTCAGGTTTGGTCCTGACCCTTGCGGATGTGACGGCTCGCAAACACGCAGAGGAAGCGCTGAAAGCCAGTGAAGGAAAACTCAGTGCCATGTTGCAGTCTATTGCTGACCCGATGAGCATGATGGATGGAGACTTAAACATCATCTGGGCCAATGAAAAGGCTATGAATATTTTTGGCGACGATATTGTTGGCAGGAAATGTTACGAAGCGTACCACGGTAGGGAGAAGCCTTGTGAGCCATATCCCTGTCTTAGTCTAATGGCGCTTCAGGATGGCAACGTTCATGAGCATGATACCCAGGTGGTTGATAAGGACGGCAAAAGCAGGTACTTTCATTGTAGTGCCAACGTGGCGTTAAGAGATGAACAGGGAAAACCCGCAGCAGTGCTGGAAATTTCCAAAGACATCACCAACCAAAATCTCGCTGAGCAGGCCCTGCGTGAAAGCGAGGACAGCTATCGGGCGGTTGTAGAAAACGCCGTGGAAGGCATCGTCGTAGCGCAGGACAAATTGCTGAAATTCGTTAATCCCGCGTTATTGTCTATGGTTGGCTATTCGAAAGAGGATTTATTGACTCGATCCTTCATAGAATTTGTCCACCCCGACCATAGGGATCGGGTGATGGGAATTCACATCAAACGCCTTAAAGGCGAGGAAGTTCCACCAGTCTATGAGTTCAAAGTTATCGACAAAAAAGGTAATGTAAAGTGGCTGGAGAACAATGGGATATTGATCGAATGGCGCGATAAACCTGCTACATTGAATTTCTTGAGAGATGTCACCGAACGCAAGAAGGCCGAACAGGCAATTTGGGCGTCCGAAAGCGAGAAAAGGAGCATCTTGAATGCCATCTCGGATCATATTATATTTCACGATACAGATCTGCTTATTCGATGGGGCAACGAGACGGCGGCAAGGTCCATAGGCATGACTCAGCGGGAGTTGATCGGTCGCTACTGCTATGAATTGTGGCAGGGCCGAAGTGAACCCTGCGAACGGTGTCCGGTAATCAGAGCTGTAGAAACGGGTTCGCATACCCAGGCCATTATGACAACACCGGACGGGAAATGCTGGGAGATCATAGGAGAGCCCGTGCTCGACAGGGAGGGGCAAATCAGGGGAGCAATAGAGATCAGCAGAGACATTACCGAGCGAAAAAAGGCCGAGGAGAGTCTTAAATGCCGTATGGAATTTGAACGGCTGCTCACTATGCTGTCCAAGAGGTTCATTGATCCCGGCGGTATCGACGGAAAGATTATAGAGGCTCTAAAATCCATCGGTGAGTTCGCGGGCGTCGACCGCGCTTACGTCTTTCAACTGAGCGACGATGGGAGAACGGTCGACAACACGCATGAGTGGTGCGCCGAGGGTATAAAGCCGCAAATTAAAAATCTCAAAGGAATCACGCTGGATAAAGAACTACCGTGGTTTTGGGAGAAAATGAAAGCTAACGAGACTTTTCATGTTCCCGCGGTGGCCGAGCTGCCCCCGGAGGCGCAGCTCGAAAAGAAACATTTCGAAATGCAGGACATTCAGGCCCTCGTGGTTGTGCCAATGCTCAGCAAGGGCATATTAAAGGGATTTCTCGGCTTCGATTCGATACGTTCTCGGAAAACCTGGCCGGATGACATTATCACTCTGCTGAGAATCAGCGGCGAAAGCATCTCGCTGGCTTTGGACCGTGAGCATGCCGAGCAGCGGGCCAGGTTTCTCTCGTCCACAGTAGAGCAGAGCAGTGAAGGTATGTGTGTTGTTGATCTTCAAGGAAGTATTCTTTTTTTGAACAATGCCTTCGCCGCCATGCACGGGTATACACCTGGAGAATTGGTCGGCAAACATATGTCGATTTTTCACACGCCGGAGCAGATGCCATCCGTTGAGGCGGCCAACCGCCGGACAAAAGAAATGGGCGATTTCAATGGGGAAATTTGGCATTTACGACGGGATGGCACATTTTTCACCGGTCTCATGCACAATTCGCTACTTCGAGATGATGAGGGCAACCCCATCGGTCTGATAGGCACACTACGAGATATTACAGAAAGCAAGAAAGCTGAGCAGTCTCTGAAAGAATCGGAAATCAAGTTTAGGAGTATAACTGAGGAGTCCTTAGTCGGCGTTTACGTTATCCAGGATGGCGTATTAAAATACATCAATCCCAAATTTGCAGAGATATTCGGTTACTCGGTGGATGAGTTAATAAACAAGAAGAGGCCGGATGAGCTCGTTCATCCAGACGACTGGCCCGCTTCTAAAGAGAACCTGCGGAAAAGGATAGCTGGAGAGCTTAAATCTATTCAATACGCTTTTAGAGGAATCACCAAGAATAAAGAGGTAATTCACTTAGAGGTTTACGGCTCAGGAGCTGAATATGAAGGTCGACCTGCAGTTATAGGGACATTACGTGATATCACGGAGCATAAGCAGGCAGAGAAAAAACTTCTTGAACATCAGGCAAAGCTTAAATCTTTGGCATCTCAGTTGTCGCTTACGGAGGAGCATGAGAGATATCGTCTCGCTACGGATTTGCACGACCAGATCAGCCAGTCTCTGGTGATCTCCAAGATCAAGCTGGACCAGCTTCGCAAATCCTCGACTTCGGATGAATTCGACGAGCCCTTAGAGGATGTCTGTAACTGCCTTGGGCAGATTATAGACGACACGAGAACATTGACATTTGATTTGAGCTATCCTATACTCTATGAGTTGGGTTTTGAGGCGGCGGTAGCTGAATGGCTTACCGATCAAATTCAGGAAAAGCACGGAATCAGAACTGAATTTTTGGATGATGGGCACCAAAAACCGCTGGATGACGACATTCGCGTGCTTCTGTTCCGTAACGTGCGGGAACTGCTTATTAATGTCGTCAAGCACGCACAGGCAAACAAGGTAAGAGTTTCGATTCGTAAGGTTAAGGATAATATACGCGTCAGCGTTGAGGATGACGGCGTCGGATTTGACCCGGTCGAAGTGACGTCAATGGCGGCAAAAAGGGCTGAATTTGGGCTTTTTAGTATCCGGGAGCGTCTGGAACAATTGGGAGGACTGATCGAGATTGATTCCAAGAGGCGCCGAGGCAGTAAGATTACGATGATAGCGCCGCTGAAAAATGGGGATGAAGCTGATAGGGAATAATTATGAGCATAAAAGTTTTATTAGCTGATGACCACGCGATTATACGCGAGGGTCTGCGTTCATTACTCGAGAAGCAACCTGAGATGGAAGTAATAGCCGACACCGACGACGGCCGGAAAGCCGTCGAGCTTGTGCGGGAGCTATTGCCGGACATTGTTATTATGGATATTACTATGCCGGGGCTCAATGGAATCGAGGCGACACGCCAGATTACAGCCGAATTCCCGGATGTCAAGGTGATTGCCTTATCGATACACTCCAAAAGGAGGTTTGTGGCTGACATGCTTAGTGCCGGAGCTACAGGCTATATCTTGAAGGAATGTTTGTTCGACGAGCTTGTTCAGGCAATCAAAGCAGTAGCCGCCGGGGGGCGATACCTTAGTCCCAGAATAACCGATGTAGTAGTCAGCGACTACGTAAAGCGTCTGTCTGCAACTGCTTATTCGCCGTTTGAAGCTCTTAAAACCAGGGAACGCGAGGTGCTACAGCTTGTGGCTGAAGGAAAGTCCACGAAACAAATCGCTTTAGAGCTGCATGTAAGTTCTAAGACCATTGAGGCAAATCGCCGTCAAATTATGGAAAAGCTCAACATTCACAGCGTCGCAGAACTCACTAAATACGCTGTTCGTGAAGGATTGACCACTCTTGAGATGTGAGCGTTCCGAACTAAGTGCTGGATAAGCCCATAGCCCCGGCTTCCACAACGGGCGGACACCATATCGTGCGCCAAATTAAAAATAGGATTTTCGCTATTAATATTGAGGAATATCCTATTTGCCTTTACTTGCAATTTGTCGATAGAATCTCATGGGTAAGGCTTTATCATTAGATAAATCCGGAATGAAGTAGTGCCGATGAATGGACACTTAATAGGTTGCTTTTTGGATTGCCGGCAGTTAGATATATTCGGTAGTCCAATTCGCCGAGGATTATAGGGACAGATAGTGAACATAAGCCGAATAGCGAGTTGACCGTTGCTTTGAGATTGGCATGCATCTTGAGAGATTTAAATCACAGCTATTCGGTGGGGGGCTGTCCTTATTTTATTGCGGTTTATCTTTCTATTATTCTTGTATTCCTCCTTGCATTCAACTTTCTATTTTCTCTCCCGTCCTTACAATAAGCAAACATAGCGAAAAACAGCATGAATATTATTGATAGCAATATAGGAATGAGCTATCCTGACTACCGCCAACTTCTTGGGCAGATAATTTGAATTATAGTTCAATGCTAACAGAAAGGCAAAAAACCTATGGACGACAAATTTCCTCCGGATCCGGCGTCAATTAAGCGGGCCGTCGATGAAATATGGGCAGGCCAGTCCGCAAACTGCCACACGCAAAAACGTATAATGGATAGGAAAACCGGCAACAGAAAATCGCTTTGTTTGATACACTTCTGATTTTACTAAAATGCTGGATTTCAGGAGGTTTTTCGTGAGATATTTGACATATTGTTTTTTGATGTTGGTGCTGGTTGGGGCATCTATTATTCTGATAAGCTGTAAGGAACAAATCAGCCAGGAGCCTCCACAGTTGCTTGCCGAAGGAGTCGATGAGGAACCGCTGCTGCTTTTAGAAGACAACAATGGCGACGAAAATCCGGGCCTGGATACCAGCCCGTTAGCCGATAACAGCCGGTGCTATGTATGCCATATAAATTTTGGGGAAGATAAGCTCACATCCATGCACGCGAAGGCTGATATCGGCTGCGAGCGTTGCCACGGTGCGTCGGATGCCCATTGCTCCGATGAAGACAATATCACGCCGCCTGATATTATGTATCCCGCCGAAAAGATCAATTCTTTCTGCAAGAGTTGCCATCCAAATGCCACGCTCGGCGGCAACAAAAAGTACTGCACCGAATGCCACGGCGAGCATCGCCTGAGTCATCGCAC
>CAZSOR010000312.1:0-5870 GCA_964608395.1 uncultured Pirellulales bacterium | reverse complement strand
AGACTCGATCCTGACAAAACCGAGCGTTTCATTGACTTTGCACTCGCCGATGATGATCTCAAGCTCAGGTCATCGCCCAGGTTAATACTGCAAGAGGGTCACGAGGGGACTGTTGGGAGCTTTGGCGCTGAGGACCAGGATGCTGTTGCACTTGCGCTGGCAGCCACAGTTCTGGACGATGACGGACTCATTGAGTTGAGCTTCTCTTTCCTCCGCGGGCAGAGCGGCTTCGAAATGCCGAGTCTTGAAATCAAAGCTGACGAGGCTGTTTTGTTCCGGCTGGTCGGGACAGCAGAAAATGAGGACAATTCAAATGATGAAGATGCTCCTGACTCGGACAGTGTGATTTTTGTCCTCATCCGGATCGAAGTGATACCACCGGGCTAAGGTGGATGAGCGATTCCCATCGGCACGAACCTCACATAAACATCCCAAGGCCGGGCCCATTTGGCTCGGCTTTTTCTATGGACCTTGAGAGCAGAATCGCCTTTTGGGCCCGCTTTGTAGGATATAGGGGAAAAAGCCGATTTTGGTTAGGCCAAAACTGTCATTCAAGCCGTCATATTATTGATTATTGTTACTTTCGAGACTTGTTGGGCAGGTCGGGCATGCTGGAAAATCGCTTCAGATTAGTATCGAAATTCTGCTGTCATGACATCTATAATAAAGCTTCTTATAATAATTTCAGTAAATAAGAACCGATACCACAATTGTAAGGATAAGCAACGAAGATTCTGGATTCCCGCTTTCGCGGGAATGACAGCAATGCTTAATCGGCTCTAATTAACCAAATTTGATATTACACTCTGATTGTCAACTTATGAAGACGGCATCCCGGATCAATTTTGTCTCGATATCTTATTAATTAATATCGGAACGATTTTGCAGTTGAAACCGAATCTGTTTGCTGGTAGAATCCTGCCAACTTTTTTGGAATCTCCATGGAGCCCATAAATGGCAGAAGATTTTGATATACAAGTATTAAAGAACGGGATGGTCCTTCTCGGTGAGCCGATGGAAGCGGTCGAGTCGGTGGCGTTTGGCTTTATGATGCCGGCTGGAGCGGCACGCCTGCCGGACGGTTGCTGCGGGGCCGGAAGTGTGATTGCCGACTGGATTTTCAGAGGGGCCGGCGATAAAGACAGTAGGCAGCTAAGCGATGCAATTGATGGGCTGGGGCTGGTTCGCGGCCGGTCGGTCGGCAGCTCTCATATTGCCGTTGGTGCGGCATTGGAAGCCGGAAATCTGGCCGAAGCGTTGGATTTGTATGCGGATATAATACTTAAACCCAGCCTGGATGACGATCAGTTCGAATTAGCAAGGCAACTGGCAATTCATGAGGTGCTTTCTTTGGACGACGATCCTCGGCACAAGGTGATGCTCAAATTGCGGGAGCAGTTTTATCCGAGCCCACTGGGACGCAGCACAGTCGGAGATATCGCAGAATTGAAGGCTTTAACGGCTCAGCTATCGGGGCAGATCATCAAAGATAAATTCAATCTTTCGCAGACGATTTTTTCTGTCGCCGGTAAATACGATTTTGACGCCGTTTGTCAGCAGATAGAGAGATTGTTCGAATCTGAGTCAAAAGAGGGCGGCGAATCCGTAACGTTAGGTCCGAGACAGGGAAAATATACGCATATCGATAATGACGGTGCGCAGGTGCACATAGCCCTGATGACTGAAACGGTCAAGCCGACCGACGAGGACTACTACAATTCCAGAGTTGCGATATCGGTTCTTTCTGGCGGGATGAGCGCCAGATTATTCACGGAGGTCAGAGAAAAACGAGGTTTGTGCTACGCGATAGGCGCAAGGTATCACGGCCTGAAGGAAGCGGCCGGCATTATGTGCTACGCAGGCACTACGCCGGACAAAGCCCAGGAAACGCTCGACTGTGTCATCGACGAATTCAACCGGCTCGGCGAAGGAATCAGCCGGGAAGAAATCGACAGGGCCAAGGTGGGACTCAAAAGCTCGCTGATCCTGCAGAGCGAATCGTCCAGCAGCAGGGCCGGTGCCATTGGAAGCGATCACTATATTTTAGGCAGAGTTCGCAGCCTCGACGAAATCAAGGACAGGATCGAGGCAACCAGTGTTGATTCGGTTCTGGCATTTTTGCGAAATAATCCGTTCAGCGACTTTACGGTTGTAACGATCGGCCCGAAACAGGTCAACATACAGTAGGACGACGCATGGAATTTAAGAGCGAGAAATTAGAAAACGGCTTAGATATAATCGGCGAGATTAACAAATCTGCGAAATCGACGGCGGTTGGTTTTTTTGTCAAGACCGGCTCACGTGACGAGACCGAACAGATAAACGGTGTCTCGCATTTCCTGGAACACATGCTGTTCAAAGGCACGGAAAAGCTCAGTGCGCTTGAAGTGAACGAGGCGTTCGACCGAACAGGGGCGCAATTCAACGCCTTTACGAGCGAGGAAAACACGGTTTATTATGCCGCTGTCCTTCCGGAATATCTGGCCGAGGTGACGGAGTTGTGGACGCAGTTGATGAGGCCGGCTCTTAGAGACGAAGATTTCAATCTTGAAAAGAACGTCATCAAAGAAGAAATTGCGATGTACAAGGACCTGCCGAGCTTCGACGTGATGGAGCGATGCAGAACTTTGCACTTCGATGGACATCCGTGTGGTAACAGTGTGCTTGGCAGCGAGGAAAGTATCGACAATTTGTCCGCCGAACAGATGCGGGAATATTTCGCGAGACGCTATGCGCCGAATAATATTGTACTTGCCTGCGCGGGGAATTTCGATTGGGACCGGATACGCTCCCTGGCGGCAAATTCCTGCAGCGCCTGGCAGCAGCAGACCGTCGAACGGAAACTTGATCACAGCGAGGGCAGCAGGAAGAAGCAGCGGCAGGAAAAGGCAAATCTGGCCCGCGAGCATATATGCCTGATGAGTGCCGGCGTACCCGCTCAGGACCCGAGGAGATTTGCCGCTTCGCTTTTAGGCATGATCGTCGGTGACGATGTCGGGTCGCGGTTTTTCTGGGAGCTGGTGGACAAGGCATTGGCGGAAGCTGCGTCGATGCAATTCGGAGCGATGGACGGTACGGGGGCGTTTTGCAGTTATATTCGCTGCGGCAGTGACAATGTCACAAAAGTGCTCGATATTGTCAGAGGCATTTTTGATGATTTAACCCGGAGCGGTGTTACCGAAGATGAGCTAACAAAAGCAAAAAACAAGATATTGAGCGCTTTGGTGATTAAGAACGAGCTGCCGATGGGTCGGCTGGTCGATCTTGGTTTCAACTGGACGTATTTGCAGAAGTATCAAACGATTGAAGACGATGTCAATGCAATCAAGGCTGTCACTGTCGATGATGTTCATTTCCTGATAGAGCAATTCAGGCCGGGCGATTTTACACAACTATCTTTAGGGCCTTTGCGAAATAGTTAACAATAAGGAGTCAAAGAAATGGACAGTCCGACAAGAAGAGAATTTCTTAAAACCGTTGGTTTTGCAGCAGTTTCAACAGCGACTCTTTCCGTATTGCCGAGTTGTGCCGGAGTAAGGCAGGCAGCAGCAGCCCAATCAAAACAGCCGAACGTAATCCTGGTAATGACGGATGATCAGGGTTACGGTGACCTCGGCTGTCACGGCAACGAGGTCATTGTGACACCGAGCCTGGATAAGCTGCACGCTCAGAGTGTCCGGTTAACCGATTTTCACGTTGACCCGACCTGCGCGCCAACGCGCTCGGCGCTGTTGACGGGGCACTACTCGTCGCGGACGGGTGTCTGGCATACGATTATGGGCCGGTCGCTGCTGGGAAGGGATGAGGTGACAATTGCCGACGTTTTCTCTGCGAGTGATTATCGTACCGCAATCTTCGGCAAGTGGCACATGGGCGATAATTATCCGTTCAGGCCCCAGGACAGGGGCTTTCAGGAGGTCCTGATTCACGGCGGGGGCGGTGTAGGGCAGGGGCCCGATTACTGGGGCAACGATTACTTCGACGATACCTATTTCCATAACGGTAAGCCGAAGAAGTTCGAGGGGTACTGTACGGATATCTGGTTCGACGGGGCTTTGAAATTCATCGAAGCCAATAAGAATCGTCCGTTCTTTTGCTACGTGCCGACTAACGCACCGCACAGTCCTTACAATGTGGCCGACAAATACAGCAAACCGTACAGAGACAAAGGCGTACCGGCCAACCAAGCCAATTTCTACGGGATGATTACAAACATCGACGAGAATATGGGCCAGTTGATGCGCCGGCTTAAAGAGCTGGAGCTGGAGCGGGATACGATCCTTATTTTTATGACCGACAACGGGACATCGGGAAGTCACGCCGGAGGAATGCGGGGCAAAAAGGGCTCTGAATATGAGGGCGGGCACCGCGTGCCGTTCTTTATACGCTGGCCTGCCGGCGGATTGAAAGGCCCCGGCGATGTTGACCGGCTCTCGGCACATATCGATGTGCTGCCGACGCTCATAGACTTGTGCGGCCTGAAGAAACCGGGCGGCGTAAAGTTCGACGGCTCCAGCCTCGCGCCGCTTTTGAATGGCAAAGCGAGCAACTGGTCCGACCGCACGCTGCTGGTTCACTCCCAGCGGATCGAACATCCGGAAAAGTGGCGCAAGAGCACCGTGATGACCCAACGCTGGCGACTGATTAACGGCAAAGAGCTGTACGATATCCAGGCCGATCCCGTCCAGAAGAAGGACATCGCCGATGCGAATCCAGACGTTGTCGAACAATTGCGCCGGTCTTATGAACAGTGGTGGGCAGATCTTTCGCAGGGCTTTGATAAGTACTGCCATATTGTTATTGGTTCGGATAAACATAATCCTACTCGGCTGATGTCCCATGATTGGCACGGCCCGAATCCGGCATGGAGCCAGGGGGCGGTTCGAAACGGCAGCGAAGCAAACGGCTTCTGGGCGGTCGAAATCCAGCGCGACGGGATGTATGAATTCGAACTGAGGCGCTGGCCCAGGGAAGCCGATGCGGCGATTAACAAATCGATTGTCGGCGGCAAGGCTATTACCGCAACGCAAGCCCGGCTGAAAGTCGCCGGTGAGGATCTGACCAAACCGATTACCGTAGATGCGCATAGCGTGACGTTCCAGGTCAGGCTTAAAGCAGGCAAAACTCGCTTGCAGACCTGGCTTACGAGTGAGAACGGAACATCCCGCGGGGCGTATTATGTTTATGCAAAGCGTTTTTGACTTGATAACGATACTACAGAAGTCAAGTAAGAAGGAATGATTAGCATTGTAGGAGGTTGTGGCGGTGAGTAAGGCTAAAAATGTTAAAGAAAGTGATGATAAGAAGCCCAAGCGGTCTTCAAAAGAGAAGACTTCACGACCTGCTGCAAAAGAGGCACCGCTTGTAAGTGAGCCGTCAGCCAAACGCGAGGATGCGATGCAAGAGACTGGTGAAATACCGAAATTCGACCTGGCCAAACAGATTATGGCCGAACAGCGAAAAATAACCGCAATAAGAAGGAAAGGCCCGGATAAAATGGCCAGGCCTCCCCAAAAGCAGCACCCGGCTGAGACAATTGGGCGGAATGTTATGCCAAGACGGGTATTATCAGGGCCGGGGCAAATCATTGCTGAAATTGTAGCAAGAGATATAGAAAATCTCTGCATAGGTAATACTCCTTAGGTTTTTTAGCGAGAACAATATCATCCGGGCGGCAGAATCCTCGAATGTTTTTGTTTACAAAAATGTGCAGTTTTATAGTTATCATCTTGCAATCCCGGCTTATATAGATTAGATTATCGAAATAATGTTCGGAGAGGTGGCCGAGCGGCTTAAGGCAACGGTTTGCTAAACCGTCGTAGGGGTTTACACCTCTACCGCGGGTTCGAATCCCGCCCTCTCCGTTCTTT
>CAZSOR010000311.1:0-5872 GCA_964608395.1 uncultured Pirellulales bacterium | reverse complement strand
GAGCGGAGACGAGGCACTCCGCTTGAAGGCCACTTCGTGGCCCTCCGGTCGAAATAACAAAAGTGCACAATTTAATTGTATCTGGTATTAGATGTAGTGCTCATTCTCGATTGAATATAACAGTCGAAAACAGCGCGCAAGTTTAAAATAGGTAATTGATGAGAGCCTTTCTACAGAACATACCGGACCCCTCTAATTCCCCTCGATGTAGGCAGCTATAGACTATAAAAATCAAACGTTCAAAATATCGAGCAGTTCGAACTGTCTATCGAGTACGGTCCGGCTGTCAAATCCAAGCCATCGGTCCAATACGGTTGCATAGACGCGGCGGAAGTCAGTGTGGAACTTCATGGCACCGTTATCCAAATCGGTAAGGCTGGGATGTGATCCGACAAGACCACTCTTTAGTTTGCCGCCGGCCAAAAAGACGGGGGCAGCCGAACCATGGCCGGTGCCGTGTCGGCCATTTTCCTTCACTGTCCGGCCAAATTCAGAGAAGGTCATCAGCAGAACACGATTCAATGCCTTGTCTCGCTTTAGATCATTTATAAACGCTGCTATTGATTCGGATAAATGGTGCAGCAGAGAGCAATGGTTGCCCAGTTGATTTGCGTGGTTGTCAAAGCCGCCGATTCCGCCGCCGCCCAGTTCGGTGAAGAATATCCTGATGCCGACGTCGGCCCGGATTAGCCTGGCAACCGTATGCAAAGTCTCGGCGAGCCGGAACGCCGGGTATTCGGCCTTGTTGGCGGATGCCCCGGCCACCGCCTCGATTCGTCGGCTGTTGGCACGGGCAATCGCCGTGCAGTCCCGCAGGTGATTGAGAAGTGGGTTGTCCCTGTCAGCACGAGAAAGCTTGACTGCCTGCTTCGGCTGCGATTTGCCCGGCGCAGGATCGATAGTCAGATCATCCGGCGACCGGATAGACGGGATGATTACGTGTTCGGCCCTCAGGCCGAAAGGCTGAACGATCGGCCCTACGAACACGGCGGGCGTGTCCTTCTGGTTCGCGTGCCAGACGCTGTCTGCAGCCCGGCCCAGCCAGCCCGTCTGGCAATCGGGATCCTCGGGCCTGGCGGTATGCCAGTGGCGCATCGCGACGTCGTGAGAGCGGTCCGAATTCGGATAGCCCACGCCGTGGAGGATGCTCAGATGTCCCTCCTTGTACAGACGCGAGAAGGCTTCCATTCGCGGATGGAAGCCCAGATACGAGTCGATCTTGTGCACGTCTTTGGGCCCTAAGCGCAGCGTAGGACGGTTTCGGGCGTATTCGTCGTCGGCGTACGGAACCACCGTATTGAGCCCGTCGTTGCCGCCGGATAGTTGAACGACCACCAGGATTGTGTCGCGGTCATCCCGCCGAGCAGCACCGGCTGTCGCGGCACGAAGAAGTAAATTCGGCGCCGGCGATGCGAGCGACAGCATCGTTGAGACCCCCAGAGCGGCCTTCAAGAAATCGCGTCGTGTATAGAACATTGTATTATCTCCCAATTTAAGCCAGGTGGAATTCAGGAAACGTGACGATTGCCTGCGCAAGATAACGTGCTCGTCCCCCCAGGTCATCATCCTGTCGGCGGGGCGTCTTCGGCAGCGCATCGTAAACGTCGGGACCAAGGCCGCCTTGCAGAAAGAGAT
Organism: uncultured Pirellulales bacterium; assembly: GCA_964608395.1. Classification (GTDB taxonomy): domain Bacteria; phylum Planctomycetota; class Phycisphaerae; order Sedimentisphaerales; family Anaerobacaceae; genus JAFGPJ01. The sequence goes on along the minus strand of CAZSOR010000311.1, from coordinate 4,237 downwards.
CGAGCAGAAACCGCCGGGCGTCTTCGGGCGTCGCGCACCCGTGCCGTTGTGCGACGGCCCAGGGATTGAGCTTGTTGCCGTACGGGCCCGAGCCTCGCAGCAATGCCGAGGCAAGGTTCTGGCGAGCGACCATCGCTGTGCTGTTGATCCAGTGCTGTCCGCCGGCCCAGCCTCTTACGGTCGGCGGGTTGTAAAGATTTTGGCCGAGATCAGCCAGGTCGTTCGCGAGCTGCGTGGTGGAGACCGTCTCTTCCAGAGCCTTGACAATGCCAATCGCAAACTCCGCCGGGCCTTTGATTCGCCTGCGATATGCCGCCGCGGAGAAGAACAGATTGGATCGCAGCATTGTTTCGACAAGTTTCTGCACGTCGTAATCGGCCCGGAACGATTCGGCCAGCGGGGAAATTAGGGCCTCGTCGGGCTGCCCGGTCTCGCTGATCAGCCAGCGGTACAACTTGCGGACGAGCCGGCGCGACGTGGCCGGCTGTTCGAGTATGATTCGCGTCACATCGTCGCGAGCAAAGTTTCCTTTCCGGCCGAGGATTTGTTTTTCATTCTCATCGTGCTCGCGAGAAATATAGCGCAGCTTGCTTCTGAGCACGAACCAGCCTGTGAAAGCCCTGGACGCATCCCGGATGTCATCTTCCGTGCAGTGGTCGGGGCCCAGCGTGAAAGTTTCCATGAGCGCCCGGGCGAGGTTCTCGTTCGGCTGTGCTTTGCGACTGGCCTCGGCACCCAGCCAGATGAGTATGGCGAGGTCTTGTGAGATGCCTTCCAGAAGAACCCGGAACGAACCTATGGCCTGACTGCGCAGAAGCCGGACGTGCTGCTGCATCAATCGGGCGTTCTTGACCTTCTCGGCGTTGGTTGCGAAATGGCTGTGCCAGAACAGCGTCATCTTCTCCTGCAGCGGGTGCGGGCTTTGAATCATCCGCCGCAGCCACCATGCCCGCAACTGGTCCACCGAACCTGTGGCGGCTTCATATTCGTCGTATGTGCGGTTGAATTCCGCTATGTCGCCCTGAGGCTGGAGCAGCATGTCGATGGTCCGCTTCGGCCCGTCGGCGAGCGCCTGCTGCAACTGATCCCAACCGGCTCCGAAAGCGGCACGTCGATAAAGATGTCCCGCTCGCGCAAGATTCCACGGGCGATCGGCGTCAGGTTCGTATGCCGCCCAGGCCCAGCGGGGGTCCGGCGGTTTCTCAATTTGCGCAGCCATGAGTCGTTCCTTTCGCTATTCACACCCGCAGCTAAACGTTAGCACATACAGAAGTTTACTGCAAGTTCAGCTTTATTTCCAGTCGCCCCCGGGTTAAGCCCTCGTGTGTGCCAAGGCTCAACTTGGCGCGGTCAACTAACCTCACCACGGTAATGAGCATATCGATCCCTGCTTCAGCTTCTTCTTGTGTGCTGCCCTTTTTGACCATGTCGCCACGTACCAGCGTATCCCGGTTTGCTTTTAGTATCGATGTTAGCTGGGCTGTTTCGATTTCTACAAGGCTGTTGCTTTCGGCAATTGGTTTGACATTGTGCTCCATTTCCTGGTTCAGGGAATCGATAAGGTCTCGGGCTAAACCATCGGTAGAGCTTAGAATTAAGTATTCGCCCGGCATAGCCAATGCAGGGCGGATGTTGAATCGCAGTTCCAGATTATTTTTTTCATCGATCCCGGAGGTAGAAAAGTAAGCCATAGAGTATTTTGTCCCTGCGTGAATAGAACGGTCTATAATCAGCCCCTGCAATGCCTGCTGGCCGCGAGTGAAGTTTATCAGGCCCAGGGCTTTCTGCCAGGCTTCTTCCGCTACTTCATTGAACTGCTCCGGGTGGTGTAGCCGCAGGATTACGGCAAAGGCCGGGAGCTTAATCTGCGTTGTACCGATTGCCGGATCGTACTGCTGCTCGGCCACCACAAGGCGAATTTCAGGTTTGGTTTCCGCCAGAACCTCTTCGGTCAGATCGCGCCCGCTGAAGAATATACCCATCATGTTCTCGAAGAAGATCAATCCGGATGTACGCTCGGGGAAGAGATCGTCCTTGGCGGCGTAGAATTGATGAAGGTCACGATATAGACTTAACGCAGCAATTTGACGCGGCACCGTCAGGTTTGGAAGGGCACCTTCATCCGGCTTTTTCGGTAAGGCAAAGGCGGCGGAACTCGTCTGAGCTGCCGTCCTGCCGTCAACAGATGCCCGAAAGATCAGCGTGCTATCCTCGATGTGTAGTCCCAGCGCAAGCCAATTCGAATTGCGTGCTGCTTCAAAAATTCCCGCGAAAGCCAGTGCCGCCAGGGGATTTTCATTCTGTTTCTCGAAGAGTTGGGCGACTTGTGGAAGACCAATCAGGGGCTTGAGATTTACAAAGGCATTGCCGATTGCGTCGGGCCCGACAGTTCTTTTTGCCGCCTGGTAGGTGGCGTTTGCCGCTAAGCTCGCTTTTTTCGCTTGTGAGCGGCGCTGCAGGACGGCCTTGAGCCCTTCCGGACGGTTGGCTAAGACCAGCCGCTTGCCGATAATCGTGTGCGCCTCTTTTCCATCGAACGTCCACGCCGTAACACCATCATACTCTTTGGATTCTACTATATTATATTTGCCCTTTTTTTCGGCCTCGGATCGAGCGACGTTGAAAAAAAACTCGTGAAACCGTTGCAGCATCTGATCATCCTCAGCGTCGATAATCAACAGCACCGTATCTTCGGGACACACCGCAAGTGTAATACCGGCTCCCGTTAGTTTCCCCAGCCCTGTTCGCCAGTCTGTGCCTAATGTGGTTTCAATAAAGCTGATTATATTGAGGAATTCCTGGAATTTAGGTTGCGATGCCTGTTGCTTGTAGAGCGGCAAAGCCGTTATAGCCGCGGTCGCTTTGTCGTTGGTGAATGCTTCGATTAGTTCTTTCGGCCTGGACACTTCCAGCACAATCAAGGCATCTTGTGGAATCCATTCGATTGCCGGGGGCAAGGTTTGCCCCGCTGCTGTGGTGAGCGACATAAAAGCGGCCAACATTAAGGCCGGTACAAGAGCGAGATTCCGTGACATGCTATACCTCCGGGACTTGTAATAATTATTTATATTTCATATTAGTATAAGGGATTATACCGACTAAATGTTACCATTTTGTTACGGTTTCACTTTTTTTTATTTTTTCTTGCCCTGAAAATCGCTCTGAAAGGCTGGTTTAGAGAAAATCACCCTATTTAATGTATTTAATCGAGCGTAGTAAAACCGGTTGTCTGAATTTACGAGTATTCTAAAAGAACATGAAATAAAAGCACTTTAATATACCAAAAAGATATGCGAAAGCTCAAAAAAATAAATTGAGTATTTCCAACGGGATTCTTGCTTCGAGGCGATGAGCTGTGGTATCGCTACGTACCTTAATCGGGCAATTGGCACGGCGGGATTCTCACCCGCCGGATGGCGGCCTTGTCGGCTGCTCCGCTGTCCATAGTTTTACCTTTTGCACTCTTTTTTGGCTCAAAAATAGTATCTCACCCGCAACTCTGCCCTGTAATCATTTTGTTTTTCTCCGAACTCGGTATATGAGTCCCCCACAAGAAAGGTTGTTCTCAGTCGAAATTCCAGATTTTTGATGCCGGTGTACAATAATTCGGGGCCAATGGAAAAGCTTTCGTCATCAACATTAAATATCCCCGTTAGCGAAGGTGTAAAATATAGCATATCAAACGGCTCTTTCTGACTGGCGCGTAGATAGAGATAGTCTCTCATGGGATTTCTTCTGTTGTAGCTTCCTTCAGCTAAGTTTGATGCTCTTGTTAAAAGAGAATCATCGCCTGAAGCAAGATACGTATCATAACCCTGGTCTATGAAGGAGAAGTAATCTGTCATTTCGCTCTCAGCAAATCCTGTTGCATCATGAAAAAACTCAAAGATATAGGTGGTATCTGATTCGGTCAGATATCGGAGGCCAAGCAGATAGCTTGTTGCATCATATTCATTATTAAAAACTGTTCCATCACTGTTGATATATCTCTTTTCGTAGTCATTAATAAACGCGAGCTCTCCATGAATCTCAAAATTTGAGGTGATGTTCCTGGAAAAATCCATACCGTACCGGTTTGTTTTGCTTCCGCCTGTAAGAAAAAGCAAGTCAATATCTGTGTCATAAAGCAGAAAATACGTCTTCCCTGCGAAATTCAAGCGGTTAGTCTGTCCGAAATCATCGTTTATATGGTCATAAACGGGCATCAAAACCGGTGTGAAAGAAAACGTTTTCAATG
>CAZSOR010000310.1:0-5917 GCA_964608395.1 uncultured Pirellulales bacterium | reverse complement strand
ACGCCACGACAGGCCAGAACGCGATCTCCCAGGCGAAATTGTTCACCGAAGCGATTAACGTTACCGGCATATTCTTAGCCAAACTTGACGGCACGGCGCGCGGCGGAATTGTTATTGCCATCAAGGACCAGCTCGATATCCCGGTAAAATTCGTCGGTTTGGGCGAAAAACCCGAAGATATAGCAGAGTTTGACCCCGGCACATTCGTGGAAGCATTATTTACCTAACGAAACATTTCGGAGGGACGAAAAATGAAAACATCGGCCGTTACAGCATCAAAAGCAGGCATAATGCTGTTAACCTGCTTACTGATTATCGTTTTATCCGGCACAATTTTTGCCGATGAAAGAGTAGTGCAGTACCAGCCAAAGGCCGGTCCGCTGCTTTGGCCCTCGGAGCCTCCCGAGGACATTCCCTTCGAGCAATCCAAAGAACTCGTCGGAATATTATTTACCGGCGTGCACAGCGACTATCGAGCCGCCGACACATGGTATCCTTCCTGGGCGGCTGACGACAATTTATATTCGTCATGGACTGACGGACAAACTGACGGCATGAGATCCAGCTCCGGCGGCGTTAATGCAACTACCGGCCAGGCCGTAATGTTCGGCAACGACCCTCTCAATCTCAAAATCAAGGCTCTCGGCAAGACCAAAGGCAATCCTCGCCCCTACGAAGGCCGCTATCCCTGCGGCAGTCTCGTTTACAACGGCGTCTGGTATTACGGCACATATTGTCTGGGCCCTGCCGGAAGTGTCGAACACGAGGGCATGAGATGGAATTGGCCGGTATTAGGCCCAATTCCCGGTTTTCGTATCTCCACCGACTACGGCAAAACCTGGACCGAATCACCGCACACTCCGGCAAAACCCCTTTTTCCCGAACCTGCCAAATTCATGGGCCCGCTAAAAATCGGCTCACCCAAATTCGTAGACTTCGGCAAAAACATGGAACACTCGCCGGATGGCAAAGCTTATCTGGTCGGCTATGGCGCCGAAGAAAACGATCCCAAACCTCGATATGCCAACCTGAGTTGGATATCCGGCGATCAGATTTATCTTACAAGAGTGCGCCCCAGTATCGAAAACATCAACGACGAATCAAAATATGAATACTTCGCCGGACATAATAATGACGGAAAGCCCATCTGGTCCTATGACTTCGAAGACATCAAACCTTTGCTGGAATGGAACAATAATATGGGCTGTGTCACGATTACCTATAACGCGCCGCTAAGGAAATACCTGATGTGCGTTACCGATGGCTGGCCGACAGTCGCGAAGATGAATTCCTACATCCTCGAATCCCAAACGATTACAGGCCCCTGGAAGCTGGTTACATATATGAAGGAATTCGGCGAGCAGGGATATTTCCTCAATTTACCATCTAAATTTATCAGCAAAGACGGATTGACGCTCTGGCTGTGCTATTCGGGCAATTTCAGTCAGGGCTGGAACAATATCCGGTTCAAGGCGAAACCGCCGGGCAGCCGCTACGGCCTTGTCCTGCAGCAGGTAAAATTGCTTAATCCCGCAATGCTCCAGCAGTACAAACAAAAGCAGAACCGCCCGCAGCAGCAGAAAGACCCGCTAAAGAGCAGCAGTAACATCGCCCCGAAAGCCAAAGTAACCACCTCGTCAACGTATAAAGGTTATTCCGCCGAGGCTGCGATTGACCGGGTGGTTGGCGGGTACCCGGAAGATATATCAGCCGAATGGGCCAGTAATGGCGAAAAAGCCTCGGCGACAATAAAATTGAGCTGGGACAAAGCACAAACTATCAACCGCATCTGGCTTTTCGACAGACCCAACACACACGCCGACCAGGTTACTGCCGGGACGCTGATTTTCAGTGATGGCAGCACAATAAACGTAGGCAAACTGCCCGACGACGCTTCCGCCGCTAAAGAAATCACTTTCGCGCCCAAAGAGGTCACCTGGCTGAAGTTTGTCGTTACTTCCGTAAAGCCGGAAACTCAGAATGTCGGCTTGTCTGAGATCGCAGTTTTCAGCCCCGAAGAATGAAAGGACATGTCTCAACAATGACGTCCATTATCATGCCATGGAATAGAAGAATTTTTATATATCTTTTGCTCGCAATCTGGGTAGCTGCAAACACATCTTCGCAAACCGTATCTTCAGAGCCAAAACCTGTTCCGCTGATGCAGGTTGTGCCAATGCCGTACGATCAGGCGTCGTTCCAGCGGGACGGCGTCGAGCTTACGCGATACCACTTCGGGCCTGGGTTGCATCGGCCGTTTCTATTCCCGGTCATCGGCCCAACGGGACGCTCTCTGACGCGCATGGGACATCCGAATGATCCGGAATCGCACAGCCATCATAATTCTGTTTGGATATCACACAACAATGTCAACAGGACAAGTTTCTGGAGCGACAGCGGCAAAGGAAAGATTCGCCACAAACGCATCATGGAGTTTGAGGACGCTGATGAACAATCATCAATGGTCGTAGAGAACGAATGGGTCAATAACGAAGGCAAGGTACTGCTCCTGGAGACACGCAAGATAACGGTGTTGCCCCTGACAAATGGCGAATGGCTGCTTACAATTGATATGGAATTCACGGCGAATAATGGGACTGTCACGCTCGGCAAAACTCCCTTCGGAATGATCGGCGTGCGAATGGCCAAAACCATCGGCGTTAATGATGGCGGCGGAAAAATTCGCAACTCCGTAGGAGCGGCAAATGAGAAAGAGGTCTTGTGGAAAAAAGCCCGATGGGTTGACTACTCCGGTGCGATTACAAACGAGAAGCTCGAAGGCATTACGCTCTTCGACCATCCGGACAATCCGAACTTTCCCACATGCTTTCATGTTCGCAACGACGGCTGGATGGGAGCTTCTTTAACATTCGACGGCCCCAGGGAAATCCAGCCCGATGAGCACTCAAACCTTCGCTATGGTCTGTACGTCCACAGCGACATGAAATCAAGTGAAGCTATCGAAACCGAGTGGAGGCGATTTACAAAAATCCCCCCGGCAGCGTCGAAATAATCGCGGAGGAACAATTATCGTAATATTGACAAAATAAGAATGCCTTTTGCCATGTCAGGCATTGATGTTGTGGACATGGATTGAGTTGGTGGTGCCGGCGGCACTAAGCGGCCGGCCGGCTACAAGAACTATTCTATCGCCGGGCTGGGCCCAGTTGTTCTCGATAATGAGCTTATCGACCAGGGAAGTGAAATGCCTGATGTCTTCCGGGATCGATTGACAGCAGGGTATGACTCCGTAATGCAGGCACATCTGACGGCATGACCTTTCGTCGGAGCTTAGCGCAAGTATGGGAACATCGATGCGTGCCTTACTGAGAAAGCGGGCCGATGAACCGCTTTGCGACCAGACCGCAACGAGCTTGGCGTCGATATCTTCGACAAGCTGCCCGAGGCTGCGAGCCACTGCCGCGGTGAGCGCGAAATCTTCCGTAGTTGTGCTCTTTGGCTGTACGATAGTGTACTGCTTATCGAGGTATGCCTCGGTTACCCTTGCTATTCGCTCGATTGTCTGTGCCGCTTTGACGGGGTATTTACCGATTGCGGTTTCACCGGAAAGCATAACGGCATCGGTAAAGTCCATGATGGCATTGGCAACATCCGAAACTTCGGCACGCGTGGCAGTGGGGCTTTGGATCATGCTCTGGAGCATTTGCGTGGCAACGATAACAGGTTTGCCATAGTCCCGGCACATCTTTGTGATGCGTTTTTGAATCAAGGGCACCTCGGCAAGGTCCATCTCAACGCCGAGGTCTCCGCGGGCAACCAATACGGCGTCACTCGCAATAACAATCGGCTCCAGATGTGTTAAAGCCTGCGGTGTCTCGATCTTGGCTACTACCTTGATATCGGCCCCGGCTTTGCGGATATATTCTTTGAGCTGGTTGATCTCGTCGGGCGAACGTACGAAGCTTAAGGCAAGAAAATCCAGGTTCCGCTCTATCGCCCAGTTGATACATTGCCAGTCAAACTCGGTGATTGACGGTATCCGTATGAGGGTGTCGGGCAGATTGATTCCCTTGCGACTGGACAAAATGCCGCCATCGACAACCTGGCAGACTATATCTTCGCCGTCTCGACCGACCACGTTCAGCGTGATTTGGCCGTCATCGAGAAAGACGCGGTGACCGATTTCGACGTCCTGATTGAAATGTTCGTAGTTCGTGCCGAAGCGGTGTGCCGTGCCGACTTGATTTCCGGGCACAATGCTGACCTTATCGCCGGTATACAGCATCTGCCCCTCCAGCTCGATGCGGCTGGTCCGAATCTTAGGGCCGCACAAATCGCCCAGCACGGCGGTCATTTGTTGATGACGGGAGCAGGCGGCATTCAGCGTTTCCAGCAATTTGTCATGCTCGTCAAGCGTGCCGTGTGAGAAGTTTAGGCGGAAAACATCGACACCATTATCAATCATGGCATCGAGTATTCCGGCCTCTGCACACGAGGGGCCGAGCGTAGCAATTATCTTGGTCTTTATCATTTGAGGCAACCGCCTCCAGGCTAAATTCTAATACTCAAATCAGGGAATTAAACATCGCCGGAAGCAGCTTAAACTTTCGGATGATTACCCAGATATTCGGTCTCAGGCAGCTCGCCGGCAAGAGGCAACGCGTATTCAATGAAAGCATCGGTTATGCCGTTACCTTCGGTGTTAATGAATTCGTCGGGCATCGATTTTGTCTTCTCGGCGACATTTTTCAACTCGGTGCGGAACAGCTCGACCGCGTAGTCCTTTCCGTTGCCGGTCCGCCTGATGGCGACAGAACCATTATCCTGCTCCATGGCCAGCTTGACCGCTTCGCGCCCGCACCGCCGGGCTTCATCGACATCGACGGCCGACTGAATGCCGGGATAGCTTCTTTGCAGGTAGCCGAACGTATCGGCCCGGACGCGCTTCTTCGGACCAAGCTTGGCTTTTACCTGACCTGCCAGAAAGTCGGCCAGAGCACCGGTCCCGGATAGTTGTACATTGCCATGCGCATCAGTCTCTGCCTGTTTAGCGAGTTTCTTGGCCCAGGTCACACCATCGACATCGCAAATTCCCTCGCTTACCGCGACAACGCACCGTTTAAGATCTCCGAAAACACCCACGACATCGCTGACGAACTTCTCCATCGAAACTGCTCTTTCCGGAACATAAACCAGGTGCGGGCCGTCGTCATCCCGTTTCCTGCCCAATACCGAAGCGGCAGTCAAAAAGCCGGCGTGCCTGCCCATAATCACGTCGATTTTCACGCCCGGCAGAGCACGGTTGTCCAGATCGTCGCCCATCAGGGCACAGGCCTCGAACTTCGCCGCGGTCCCGAAACCCGGGCAATGGTCGGTTACAAGCAGGTCGTTATCAACGGTCTTGGGGATGTGAAACGCCCGTATATCGTAGTTGGCCTCATCCGCCATCGTATTGAGGATATAAGCGGTATTGGCCGAGTCGTTGCCGCCAATGTAGAAAAAGTACCGGATGTTGCGCTTTTTGAAAACCTCAAGAATCTTCGCGCAATATTCCTCATTGGGCTTGTCCCTGCTGGTGCCGATAGCCGAAGACGGCGACGCCGCCACAACTTCCAGCGTTTCAGCCGAAAGCTTTTTCAAATCGATGAATTCATCTTTGACCATTCCCGCTACGGCGTGAATCGCACCATAGAGATTTTCGATTTCCGGATGCTTCTTAGCCTCTTCGATAACGCCGACCAGAGAGGCGTTTATTACGCCGGTCGGACCGCCTGACTGTCCAACCACTGCATTTGCTTTCGGTGCACTTGCCATTTCGACAACTCTCCATTAAAAAGTTAACGTATTGTTTCTTACTTAAATTGTTTAGTAAGCTCACGAGCCTTATCAACAGCACTAAGGGCAACAGCTCTCGAATAGTCCGTCAGATAGCGCTTCGCAGCAGATTTATTGCTTC
>CAZSOR010000309.1:0-5922 GCA_964608395.1 uncultured Pirellulales bacterium | reverse complement strand
ATCGCTTCGGTGAACAATTTCGCCTGGGAGATCGCGTTCTGGCCTGTCGTGGCGTCAAGAACCAGCAGGACCTCATTCGGGGCATCCGGGATCTTGCGTGAAACGACATCGCGGATTTTTGTCAATTGCAGCATCAGGTCCTTTTTTGTGTGTATTCGGCCGGCTGTGTCGAGAATCAGGATGTCCGTGCCCCTGGCGAGGGCGGCTTCGCAGGCGTCGAAGGCAACAGCCGCCGGGTCGCTGCCGCTTTTGTGCTTGACGATTTGCACGCCGATCCGGTCTGCCCAGATTGTCAATTGCTCCACTGCAGCAGCACGGAATGTATCACAGGCGGCAACAATGACCTTTTTATTGTTTTTATTGAATATATACGCGAGTTTGGCGATGCTCGTGGTTTTGCCGGTGCCGTTGACGCCGGCAACAAGGACAACGGTCGGGCCGGTCCTGGCAAGGCGTAGCTGTCTGTCGCGGTCCGGCCAGTAGCTGCTGATGTGCTCTTTAAGAAACGGTATAATATCGTCGGTGGTGGCGATTTGTTTGCTGCGATAAGCCTCCCGCAGTTCTGAAACGAGTTTGTCCGTTGTCTCGACGCCGATATCATCGCTAATCAGCGTTTCTTCCAGCTCGTCGAGCAGTTGTTCGTCAATCTTTCTGCCCAGGCTCAACACTGAAGAGAGCGAAGAGCTGATTTTGTCGCGTGTTTTTCCTAACCGTTCTTTGAAAAATCCCGCTGTTTTAGTGAAGATTCCCATTGTTGTTTGCCTTTTTATAAAGATTCATTCTAATTCACGTCAGAAGCAGCTTTTATGCTTCCAAATGGTTCCGGCTCAGCCCTGATAGTATCGGGATTTGAGATAATTTCAAGTCCCCTTTCCTCTCCCCGTTCCTTTGGGAGGGGGGATAGGATTCTGAGATTGGCTTTGATTGGCTTTGAATTGGCTTTGTTTTTAGTTGCCCTGATTCATCTAAATTACCATAAACCATTGCTATTACTGACTTAGCGTCATTTCACCCTTTCGAAAATTGGGTTTGTTTTTTCAAATAGCCCCTCCGGAGAAACTACGGATTTACTCTCATTTTTGCCTTTTACCTTTTTACTTTTTTGATTTCTCCGTTCTCCATTCAATATTCTACATACTACATACGATATACGACATACTAAATATGTTATATAATATACGAAAATATATGATGCATGTCGGGTGAAATTTGAAAAAATCTCCGTGACTCCCCACTGAGTAATATTGCGTATCTTATATATCGAGGGCTGATTCGTCTGGAGGAATTAGCAATTTCCTGTTTTTGTTACAAGATAAAATTTTTCTTTGACAAGTTGAGCGGTTCTGGTTAGATTTCCGCTATCGTCCTGGGCTTTTTGAGTATAAACTAACGCGTGATTCGTACAGGGCAAAATGGAAATCCTCTAACATGGATGTTCTGGTGGGCAGTTGCTTTTCGCATAGAACATCGATTCACAAAGGACGGCGGTGTGGCAACTCCGGAAGTTGAAGAAATATTTGCTGACATACTTGAGCGTGCAAAAGCACTTGATCCTGCCAACACACGTAAGTGGTTCGAGGAATTAGCTGCTTTGCATTTCGACGGCGGCTCGCTCCGAATAGGCTGTCCCGATGAGGCAATCGTTCGGTTTTTGCAGGATAATTGCAAGAGCAGCTTCACCCGTGCGGCCCAGCAAATAACCGGCCATCTTGTCACATTGGATTTCACTGTTGAGGCCAGCGAAAAAATCGATAGCTGCGATCAACGCTTCCAGCCCTGTCTCAGGCTACATCCCGATTATTCTTTTGAGAATTTTGTAGTTGGGCCGAGCAACCGGCTTGCTCATGCCAGTTGTGTTGCTGTAAGTCAATCGCCCGGCAATACTTATAATCCACTTTTTATCTACGGAAATTCCGGGTTGGGCAAGACGCATCTTTTGCATGCCGTCTGTTTCGAAGCCCAGCGGAGGCTTAATAACGCGGTCATCCAATTTTTGAGCTGCGAAGATTTCGTAAACAGATTTATAAGGGCGATCGAGGAAGGGAATACGGCCGGCTTTCAAAGCCAGTTTCGCACTGTTGATGCGCTGGTAATAGACGACGTTCAGTTCCTTCGGGAACGTGAGCACAGCCAGGAGGAATTCTTCCACACATTTAACGCCCTTTATAACAACGGCAAACAAATCATTCTCAGCGCCGATAGCCCGCCCGGCAAGATTCCTTCGCTTGAGGAGCGTCTCATCAGCAGATTCAATTGGGGCCTGGTGACCAGAATTGATCCACCGAGTTATGAGACGCGTGTAGCTATCGTGCAGAAGAAGGCCCACGTTCGGGGCCTGAATATTCCCGATGAAATAGCCGGATACATTGCCCGCAAAGTACACGCGAATATCAGGGAGCTGGAAGGGGCTTTGACCAGCATTTACGCCGTAGCGACGACTACCGGCCAGGAGATTGACCTGGAACTGGCCCAGACAGCACTGGAGGGGCAAATCGAGGCGACGTCAAAACATATAAGTATCTCTGATATTGCCGAGGTGGTAACAAGATATTTTGATGTTCGCCTTACAGATTTGCAGAGCAAAAAGCGCAGCCAGAGCATTACCGAGCCGCGTCAGATTTGTATGTTTCTGGCGAGGAATCTAACTAAGCACAGCCTCGAAGAAATCGGCGGCCACCTGGGCGGACGCGACCATACGACAGTAATGCACGCCTGCGGCAAGATAAATCAGGCAAAGGATACCGATCCTAAAATGAATGCGTTGCTGAACGACCTGACAAAACAAATCACGCAAGTCTGACAAACTCAAACTGACCGATTCACGCTGTCATCCCTGCGAAAGCAGGGATCCAGGAATGTAACGGATGTAGTGGATTCCCGCTTTCGCGGGAATGACAAGTCGTATTATGTTGTTGTTATTGAACATCTTACCATATTATTCGGCTCAAAATCGGTCAGTTTGAGTAACAAACTTAACCACCCGGAAAACTTCGGCCTTATCAGGCTCAATCGAGATGATTTGCCGGATTGTTTCAATATGGAATATAGCATGTAAAGATAGTATGAGGGCAGCAGTGTGATTAAGATCTTTTCTCTGACAATTTCCTTTGCATTCTTACCCAAATCTTTGACCATTACAGTATTATTCTGAAGATCGGCGGCAATGTGTAAACAATCGCACATCTCATGGGGACAGGTGTATGCGGTAATGACAAATTTTACGATGGCGAAAAGGGTGTCTTTGCGATAATATATTGTCCATCTCGTGACCTGGATTATTAGGAGCGGAAGAGCTTGGCATTGGAAAATGGCAAAAAGAAATCGCTTCGGGTAGCTCTGATTGCATCGGAGCATACTATCTGTGAGTATTCGATATTCCTGGAGCGTCTACTGATTGGTTTGGCCGATGAGTCGATTCCAGTGGCTTTGATTTGTCCGCCGGGCTTCAATCCAGGCACTGTATTCACCGGCGTTGCTGAGGTTATCAATCATCCGGTTTTCGATTTGCCTTTGATGGGGCATATAAATACCAGGCTGCTCACTGAGAGGCTTTCTAAATTCGAGCCTACAATCATCCATTGTTTATGCGAAAGCAAGGCGTTACTTACAAAGCAATTGGCCGGTCGATTGGATTTACCTTACGTGTTGATGGTAAATTCGCTGCAGAAGCGATGGAGCCATCTCTCCATTTCATCAAAGAATTGTGCGAAAATTATTGTTCCGGCTAAAAGTATCGCTGCTAATATGGCGAGCGTTCATCCCCGCTTTGCCGAGATGATCGAACAGATAAATATAGGGACATTCACGGGAGAAGACAGCGGATGTTTTTCTGATCCTTCCCGGCTTGCGACCATGGTGATTGCAGATCCTCTGGATAAGGCAGATGACTTTGAGAATTTATTTAGCGTAATCAGGCGTTTAATGATTAACGGTTATGAATTTATGACAGTGATAGCAGGCGGGGGGCGAGCAGAGAAACAACTGTGGAAATTGCTGTCTGCATTGGGTCTTCTGCAAATTGTCAGCATTGTGCCGCGGCGTATGCCCTGGCGTTCGGTTCTTGCCGCGGGTGACATATTCATTCAGCCTAAGCCAAATTATGTCTTTGATCCTGTATTATTGGAGGCGATGAGTATCGGTGCCGCTGTTGCCGGGTGCACCGGTGGTGTCGATGACCTTATAATTGAGGACCAGACGGCTGTTGTGTTTGATCCGAATGACGAGATCAGTATCATGCGCAGCCTGCAACGGCTGTTGGACAGGCGAGAGTTCGCACGGCAAATCGCTAGGACTGCGCAGCAATATTTGAAGGAGAACCACTCCGTCAGCAAGATGATTGCTGCTACGCTGAAGGTATATTACGAAACACAAGGGTAATATTTTGATGATGAGAAATACTTCCTGTAATTATCTTGTTTTTTCTTATCTGGAAAAGCTAAAGAGTTGAAAATGTTATTTCAGAATCCGATATGCTCAAGTCAATTTGTAGATAAAATCTTATACGGCAAAAAAGGAGAGAAAAATGCGAAAGAAGCAAGTCTTTCTAATAATTCTGCTTGTCGGTACGATGGTGCTGAACGAAGGTTGTATGGTTGCCGCCGTTGGGATCGGAGCCGCCGGCACCGTAGCATATGTCCGGGGGGATCTGGAGTCAATGGAGTCCGAGAGTATCGATGTTGTTTATGAGGCGACCTTAAAGGCGCTGAAAGAGCTTGAACTGCTCCCAACGAGAAAATCGAAGGATGCATTGGGAGCAGAGATTGTTGCGTATGATGCGCAGGATAAGAAAATTACGATAAGGCTCAAATCAGCGGCAGAGAAAACGACGAGGCTGTCCATCAGAATAGGCGTATTCGGCAGTGAGACGAAATCCAGGCTGATTTATCAAAAAATACGTAAAAACCTTTAAAAGCAGCAAACAGCAGAGCGATATAAAAAGACAATTGATATACCAAATATTGAATTTCATATGTTTGAGAATGAACACTCGGTCGGTTGACCGTTAGGCCAATTCGATGTCGATTGATTTTTGTGGTGGTGGACTGTCAGTAGCGGCTAATAAACTGCCGAGCCGGTAAGCTTCATTGAGCGCTGAAGGGTGTTTTTCGATATCGCCGAGAGCATCAATTTTGTTAACGAACAAATTGGCCGCATAGAGCATCTGAAGCGAATCAAAATAAGATTCCATAGTCAAACGAACGCTTTCGAATTGTTTCTTGCTTCTTGATCCCCCGACGGCGATAACCATCGCCCGACGATCGTGCCCGGCAGTGTTAAGCTCTTTTTTCAACACGTATTTATGTGCCCAAAGGCACTGGCAGCGGTCAATAAGCATTTTCGCCTGGGCGCAAACGGTCATAAAGAATATCGGCGTAGCGAAAATTATGCGATCGGCGTCAAGCATCTTTTTCAGGAGCTGCTGATAATCATCCTGAACTTTACATAAGCCTGTTGTATAGCAGGCGTTACATTCGATGCAGGGGCTGACTTTATAATCGGGTAAACGCACATATTCAGTGCTGGCGCCCGCAGACTCAGCACCATCCAAAGCCCGGCGTAAAAGCAAATCACTGTTGCCCTTAATCCGCGGGCTTGTCGATATTCCAAGAACTTTTATATTCATCATTAATATTTGTTCGGATAAACACAGTCGGGATTTTTATAAGAATATGACATAATCTTATCGTTCGGGCGGCCAATATTCAAGCTGTTTTTCGGCAGAGAATCGGTACACGAAATTTCACAAAATGAATCTTCGAAAAAATTCAAGATTTGGAACAAAGTGTGCCGATTGATAATATTAGATTGATAAATGAGTGGCTCTGACAAATGACCAATACGGCCATATTAGTCTGAACTTATTTTGTCTATCTTTGATATCGCACGCAAGTTAGATCGTAATGCAGGCATGGTAGGGAATAG
>CAZSOR010000308.1:0-5931 GCA_964608395.1 uncultured Pirellulales bacterium | reverse complement strand
GGCTAACTTTGGCCGGGCAGGATTCAAACCTGCTGAATTGCACCAGCTTAACTTGACGCACGGTTTGTTTTTTCAAATTAACCACGGATTTTCGTCGTTTTCTACTCTTTTTCACCTGTTTTTTTCATTATTCTGTCTTTTTTTCTTCTATATTTCTCAATTCTCAATTCTTTGAACCCAGCACCGCAAGGGTGCGGGCTAATCTGTATTCTGAATTCTGTATTCTGAATTCTATTCGTTTGGTATTATACGAATCTAAACAGATAAAGGCGGGCATATTCGGGAAAAATCTCCATTACACGGCGTTCATTATTCAGCCACAGCGGGCACAGAGGATGCAAAGAAGAAATCAAATAATCAATAGTAAATCGTAAGCTTGTGCCCGCGAAGGCGGGTATAGTCAATGGCAAGGTCTCCGTGAGACGGCACTCGATGCTCGAATTTGGTTAATATCTTGCATCTCGAAGTACTAAGCACTAAATTCGAAGCTCTAAACAAATCCTAATCTTAAATGATATAAATCCCAAAGACAGGGCAATGGCTGTGACCGATTCACAGCGGAAACAGTCATGCCGGCAGTGGAAGCAACGATAGAAAAAATCAAGGCGAATATATTCCCAATTCACGGGGTTTAATACTACATCGTGCTGAGTGCTACGTGCGGAGTTCTGCGATCTGTGTTTTGACTTATTTAAGACGCAGCACGCCGAACGCTGAACTCAGAACGAAAAAATGCCGCTTTTTTCTTGTTTCGCTTCACAGATTGGCACTATTATGGTATCATATTAATGTATTATTCTTTGGGAAGGAACTTAAAGTGCCTGAAATATGCAGATTTTTCGGCATTATAATTCGGATGTTTTTTGATGATCATGAGCCTCCGCATATTCATGCCGAATACCAAGGCTACAAGGCCGTTTTTGATCTTAAAGGAAATATCACACGGGGCGATCTACAATCACGAACGGCTCTTAAACTTGTCCGCGAATGGATAGATCTAAGATCCAACGAGCTTCAGGAGGATTGGGAACTTGCACAGGCTGGAAAAGAACTCAAAAAAATATCACCACTGGATTGAGGTGTAACATGTGGAATCTTAACGAAGTAAAGAGCATTCAATACCAATCAGATTACTGCTATATGATTGTTTTTGACGATGACACTAACGGAGTGATTGATTTTGAGGAGTATTTAACAAAAGGACCTGTATTTGCTCCTTTGAAGGATTTGAACTTTTTCAAAAAGGCAAGGATTGAGGGCGGTACTATTGCCTGGCCAAATGGAGCCGATATTGCTCCTGAGACTTTATACGAGAAATGCCAACAAGCGGCTCCAGTGAGGCATCCATGACGCGGCGATCCTGAGTCACAATAATCAACTATATGCATTTAACGATCATAACAATTCCGACATCCTTTTTCGTCATAGAGACAGTACGCTGAACGCAGTACACGGAACGACATCATTTTGCTGCTTTTTTCTTGCTTTGACTGACTGATTAGCTTAGTATCAATTTTAGCGTTTGTTTGCGGAAAAATTTGACGCCGAGAAGCTGTTAGCGAGTTTTGCTGTTAATATCAAGCTTGGTCGGCTTTTTCGAAAACCATATAATAACTTGTTATGTGGCCTACATCATAAAGGAGAAGACAATGAAAAGCACTTTCTTTATCTTTCTTATGTTGTTTGTATCGGAAATGGCTTTGGCTACCCAGCAACAGCCTGACATTTTATACTATGACAGCCAAAAATGGTCCCTGAGTACCGGTTGGGAGTATCCTTCGCCTTTGGAAATCTATTATTATCAGAATAACATCCAGACCCCATTTCAAGCGTTTTCGACAGGTAACTATCGAGGACATATAGCTGTCTGGGAAATAATCGATGCCAATTTGTATTTATCAGAAATTCTGATAGATCATTACATTCCCGATCCAAATGGGCGGTATGAGTATGTCGTTGAATCATACAAACCCATTGAGTATGGTGTGGAATCAAATATCTGTATGACGGCTGAAAATGGTGCTGTATTTGCCGATTGGTTTAGCGGCGTACTTTACTGCCATATTAGATATAGTAACGGTGTGTATGACTGGAACTGTTTCCATGTACGGTATGGGGAAATAATCGACATGGGGAAACATTTGGGTCAGCTTGATGAAAATTATATAACTTATTACTTCAGGCTTAACGAAGATGACGAGATCGAATTCGAGGAGCAGGATTGCAGGCTGAATACAGGTTACGACAGGCTAAGCCCCATCTTTGGATTTTATGATAATAATCACCTCAATTGGCCTTACAATTGGGAGAATACAGAAAAAAGCGGTGCGCCTCACTGCAAATGGCTCATTAAAGACAGCAAGCTATCTTTGACAGGCATGGAACTGTATAGCGGGCTTAGTTTTTATGAAATAGATACTGAGACATTAGATTTGACAACTCTGTTCGATAGCAAAGTTGTGAACGATGTTGTTGATGCAAATTGGGTCAGTGGTGTGTATTTGATAAAACATGGATATGAAACAAAGGAAGACGCTGGTTGGCCTGGATATTACTTTACCGTTTTTAATGTAACCGAATATACATTTATAAGGATAGAGGAAGGGCAAATATTAGAAAGCTATACCGTGCCGAAGGACTTTGATTTTGAGAATTTGCCTGAAGACACAGATCCAGGACTGAAACAGATTATAGAGGATTACAAACTTCCTACGATCGATGATTTGATTCTGAAAATTGCGCTTGATCCAAGCCCGGCCGATGGTGTTGTGATTCGCCAGACATGGACGAATCTTAGCTGGAGCAAGGGACGCACTGCTGATTCTCACGATGTGTACTTCGGTGATAATTTTGCTGATGTGGAGGGCGGAATCGGCGGTGCGTTTCAGGGCAACCAGGCTTTGACATCTTTCGATGTCGGCTTGGCTGGTTCTCCTTTCCCGGACGGTCTTGTTCAAGGAACGACCTACTATTGGCGTATCGATGAAGTCGAGGCAGGTGGAACAAAATGCAAAGGAAATATCTGGAGCTTTACGATTGCGTCACAGAATGCTTATTATCCATACCCTCCTGACGGTTCTAAGCCTGTGGGCATGGATGTAACTTTGAGCTGGACGGCAGGCATTGGCGATATGACGCATGATGTTTACTTCGGCGAGGACTTTAATGATGTTAATACCGGCCTCGGCGATACATTCAAAGGCAATCAAAGCTCTACCACTTTTAATCCCGGAGCTCTTTATGCCGAGGGTCTTGTCAGGGGCAAGGTTTACTATTGGCGTATCGATGAAGTCGAGACGGATGGCGGGATGAAATACAAAGGCAATGTCTGGAGTTTCACAATCGCTGAAGTCGAAAGCGTAGAAGGCCAGGTATCTGCAAGTGAGGATGATGGCTATGCTACCAGCGATATCCTTCAGAATATAAGTAGCGATTTCCTTCGGGCCGGATTAACCTCACTCGCTGGGCCGCCATATTACATGTCCGGCATGGTTTTCCGGAATGTAAAGATCCCAAAGGGTGCCGTGATTGTAAGCGCGAGTTTAAAGATACATTCTCACAACAATCACCTGGATGGTATAGTTTACGCGAGGATTGAAGCGGAGGACGTCGATAATGCTGCAAGTTTTAACCCACGTGGTGGTCGTATCGGCTCTCAGCCCAGGACAAGTGCTTCGGTCGACTGGGACCACTCCGAGCCCTGGGCTGCAAACACATGGTACGAAAGTCCTGATATTACCGATGTGATTCAGGAAGTCATCGATCGTGCCGGATGGTCGCCGAATAATTCTTTGGCGATTCTATATAGCACCAGGGACGATGAGGGTGGCTATCGAAATTTCTCTTCATATGACCGCAGCAGCGACTTTGCACCTAAGCTGGAAATAACATATGCAGTCGAATAAAAATCCCATCAGGTTATTTTCCTTGATGTACGATACAGGCTGGCTGGCATGCTGTCTTTGCCTTTTCCTTGTTTTGACTGGTAGCAATGTAAAAAAGAAAGGCCCGATACGTTAAGTACCCGGGCCATTTGCATTATCGTGAGTGGTCGTTGCTTATTTATTCATGCTCATGTTCGTGTGCATGTTCGATAGTGTGGCGCGGGGGTTTTAGGAAAAATACGGTAATTGCCGCAAGAACCAACAATGCCGAAGCTCCGTAGTAGGCGATGGCAAACGTTTGGTGTTTGTCGTACATTTTGCCCGCCAACAGGGCCAGCAGGAATCCGCCAGCTCCCCATGCTGTAAATACCAGGCCGTAATAGTCTTTTGTAATGGATGGGAAAAGTGACAGGTTTGCTCCGTAGTTCGCCCCGATGAACATTGAAATTATCACACGGGGATCTGTTGGTCACGTATTTTCCATGAAAACCGGAAGGATAATAGACGAATCCTATCCCGGGCAAACGAAATCTATTTCGGACATAACCTTCATTCGGCGGCGAAAAACACAAAAAATAGTTCTGTTCTTGCATAGTTCCGTGGCTTTTGTACAATAACAGCCCATTATGAGCATCATTGAAGGTGCTGAATGGTAAGTATGGGCCAAATCTTTCGCGACCCGGCTCACCTTATTTTTAGGACATGAATTACAGGGCATGTAGATGAATCTCGACCCAACAAGAATGACACACTGGCAGATAGCAGAAGCAGCCGAACAGAATATGAAACCCATCCGCTGGCTCGCCGAGGAGATGGGCCTGCAGAAAGATGAATTGATCCCGAGGGACCGCACATTAGTCAAAGTTGACTATCAAAAAGCCCTTGCCCGGCTTGCGGACGCCCCGACGGCGAAGTATATAGATGTTACCGCCATAACACCGACGCCGTTAGGCGAAGGAAAGACGACCACTACCATGGGCCTGCTTGAGGGCCTGGGCAAGCTGGACAAGCGAGCTATCGGTGCAATCCGCCAGCCCAGCAGCGGCCCGACGTTCAATATCAAAGGCTCCGCCGCCGGGGGTGGCCTGGCACAATGTATTCCTCTGACTCCCCTGTCCATCCGCCTTACGGGCGATATCGACCATATCACGAACGCTCACAATCTCGCCATGGTCGCCCTGACCTCGCGTATGCAGCACGAGAGAAACTACGATGACGCCCGGCTGGCGAAAAGCAACCTGACGCGAATAGATATCGATCCCGAACGGATTCATTTCAAATGGGCTATGGATTTCTGCGCTCAGAGCCTTCGCAATATGAGGATTGGCCGGGGCGGGAAAATGGACGGCTTCGAGATGGACTCGGGCTTTCAGATTGCCGCCTCAAGCGAGGTCATGGCCATACTTTCCGTCGCCAAGGATCTGAAAGACATGCGTCAGCGTATAGCCAAAATCGTGCTGGCCTACGACAAGAAGGGCAATGAAGTAACGACCGCCGACCTTGAGGTTGACGGCGCGATGACCGCCTGGATGGCCGAGGCGATACACCCGACTTTGCTGCAGACCATCGAGGGCCAGCCCGTATTCGTCCACGCGGGACCGTTTGCGAATATCGCAATCGGGCAAAGCTCGGTCATCGCCGACATGATCGGAACGAAATTGGGCGAATACCATGTAACCGAGAGCGGCTTTGGCGCCGATATCGGTTTCGAGAAATTCTGGAACTTGAAATGCCGCATATCGGGCCTTAAACCCGACGCCGTCGTCATCGTCGCAACCATCCGCGCTTTGAAAATGCACGGCGGAGGCCCCGTGGTCAAACCGGGAATACCGCTGAGCGAGGAATATACCACCGAAAACCTCGAACTTCTCGAAAAAGGATGCGAAAATCTCATCGCCCATATCGAAACGGTGAAGAAAAGCGGCGTTCAGCCCGTCATCTGCGTCAACCACTTTCAAACCGACAAACCGGCCGAAACCAAGCTTGTCCGAAAAGTAGCCGAACAAAACGGTGCTTTAGCCGCGGTCTCGAAGCATTGGCTCAAGGG
>CAZSOR010000307.1:0-5945 GCA_964608395.1 uncultured Pirellulales bacterium | reverse complement strand
ATCCTGGCCGATACGGAATTCTCTGCCTTTGACGAAGAGATTAAAGAGTGCCTGGAGCTTGCCAAACAGGCGGACCTCGTGGTTATGACTAACTATTACGCCCGAATCGTCAAATCAGGAAACAATCAACTGCTTATTAAGAAGCTAAAAGCAGCGGGAAAAAGAATAGTTGTCGTGACCAACTATCCCTATATAGAGGGCACGACAAAGGAAGCCGATGCCGTGGTCTGTAATTTCAGCGGCACGCCCGATTCTATAAAAGCCGCGGTTGACTTGCTTTTTGGAAAGATCAAGCCCTGCCGTTCGACTAAATTACCCATAAAACTCGGTTCTCAAAAAGCAGCCGCCATTAAAAAGCCGGCGAAGAAAAAAGGGCAGCCTTTAAAATTATCATATTGTTAGTTGGCGCATAGAATTCGGAGCGAACAAAGGAGACATTTAATGCCGCGAGCCAGTACCTTAAAGATTAGCGATGTATTCAGAATTTCAGGAGTACAAATATCCGGGATTTATGAAAAAAATAAAATGAAGGTTCATTTTCAGGGAATGTCAAAAACCCTTCAATTCCCGCATACTATCGCCCTTCAGGGAGCTCCAACCTGTTCGATAGGCATATCGCCCGAGGGTTTGTACAACAGGCTTAATAATGCCGGCAGACTGATCCTGCTGAATCAAAACGCAATTCAATTTGCCTCTGCGCCGTTTATCCGGATCGGCGACAAATTTAATATGCTCACTACAAGAAATCCCACAATGGTGGAAGGTCCCGATGATGTCCCAGCTTTGAGAAATTATTATCATCCTGCCGTTTCCGAAAAGCAGGCTTCAATCTCTATTGCTACACCTTTGCTGGAAATGGCCTATAAGCTTGGAAAAGTTACTGTGACAAGAAGGCTCGTTTCTCCTTTCTTGTCCGGAGATAACCATGCCCTGATACCTATCGGTGTAGAGGAGTATGAGGTAAAGAATACGTCAAATCAAATTAAGGAAATCACTTTGGTCATACCCAGACCCTCCCTGGTAAATCTTCAGGAAAAGGAATTAAAGCCGACAGACCAGGACACTGTTTATATATGTGCAACACCGGCGAAAGGTCATGTGCATGAAGATTTTAAATCTGCCGGTATTAGAGGCGTGGTCATGGCCAGTAAGGAAGCCCGGGACAGAATGGTTATCGCTGTGCCGGAAACCAGGGGCGTAGTAATAGATACTCAACCTTATTTTTGCCTGAATCGGCTTAAACAGGATTTATTATTGAATGATGACGGCAGTTTTTACGAAAAGAGAGAATCCATACTTAATCAGGATTATGGAGCAGCCGTCAGCCTTACTTTTAAGTTAAAGCCGAAAGCGACAAAAAAGATTCCGGTTGCAGTAGTTTTGGATTTTCCACAACAGCGTTATATCGATGGGAAAAAATTCGATCGCAAATACATTAAAAGTTTTAAGGATAAAGAAACCAGGGCCGTGGATATGGCGAAAATTGCTCTGGATAATTTTCCTAAATGGCTCAGGCGCACATTAACCATCCAGAGCAGGATATTCGATCAAATAAAGACAAGCCCTTCATATAAGAATGATAAGGCGGGTGCTTTAAGACTTACCCGATTGATTCTTAACGAATTTAGTTTTCCGTTGTCAAATGCCGCAGTCTGGATTGAAGATAAGAACGGCAATGAAACCGCCAGGTTCCTGGAATGCTTCGATTATGCCTATATCGATCCTTCAGATGTGGATTGGTATTCCATGGTACTGCTTATACTTTTCCCGGATATAGAAAAAGAACTCTGCCAAAGTTTTATTAACTCAATTGAGAGGGAGAATACTCACGAGCGTTATTATCATTTGCACGCATCTTTTGTTGAAGCAAGAAAGCATTTTGAGGACTATCCGGAAGAATATGAAGATTTATCGCTGATCCAGATAAAAGATGCTGTTAAGGTTAAAGGTGCTGTCTCGCATGATGTAGGTGCTTTACCGAAAGGCCATGCTTTACGGAATGTCAGTGACTACGCCTGGTACAATGACAACTACTGGGTCGATCTTTTTCCCAAGCTGGCAACAAGAGTTCTGCGCAACGTCAAATTTACCGGTAATATAGATTTTCTAAGGAAGAACTGGAAGACGCTTAAATTCGGATTTGAGCATTTAAAAGAACTCGATATAGACGGAGATGGCATCCCTGAGGGCAATCCGGGTGAAGTTAAGAATACTTTTGACAATTTAACCCTGTTCGGCGTCGATGCCTATGACGCGACTATTTTCATGGCTGGTTGCCGTGCCATGATAAGAATGGCTGAGATGATGAAAGATAAACCTGCCGGAAAACAATATGAAGAACACTTTGAAAAAGTCTCGGCGATTCTTGAGAAATTATGGAGAGATGAGAAAAACAGTAAAGGCCAAAGACTGCAATATTATGTCACTTGCTATGATTCCGATACGGGCCAAACAAACACGGATACATGGATCAATCAACTTGACGCTGTTTGGGCTTTGATCGCAATGGGAGAAGAGCCTTTTATTTCTGACGAAAGGGCTAAAAAAATCCTGAAAACGATTTATAAGAATAACCGCACTCTCATGGGCTGGGCTATGTGTCGAACAGAGGATGGAGGACCGGTAGAATCGGAACAGGGACAGGATGTCTATACAACGTCCAATTATGTTTTCGCCCAGCTTCTTGACTATTATGGTCTGGTCAAAGAAAGCAAAGAAGTCTACAAGGCCATGGATAAGGTTATCTTCCAGCATGCCAATTCATTAATAAGTCCGGATAACCTCAGGGCTGAATGGGAACAGGAAGCCGGAGAATCGGCCCCCGGCCCTCATTATATCGTAGCCGCTTATCCCAGGCCGGGTGCGGTAATGACCCAAATAGTAATGCAGCGTATTAAAGAGCTTCAAAAGCGAAAGGGTGCTACAACAATAGACTCGAAAAGTTTGAAATCTTTTGTGACTACTTTGATGAAGTAAGAAGCGTAAATAATTCCTCGCTTTATGAGGCAATATTTCAAGGAGCTATATCATGGGTAAAACATTTGCCATGAAAGTTTTATGTGTATCGCTGGTTCTGTTATCAGGCGTGAGCATCTTTGCTCAGCAAAGAAATGATCGGTGGGCGGAGATTCGGCGTTTGACGGCTGAAGATCATAAGAGAATGATGGATCTCCTGGGCATCAAGTCACTTCGGCCCGGGCGCAACGGCATGGACCCTAACGCACCGAATTACGCTAATTACGACGAGTCTAAGGCCAATCCCTATCCGAATCTGCCGGACCCGCTGGTATTGAAGAACGGACAGAAAGTCACGACAGCTCAAATGTGGCGGAATCAGAGACGTCCGGAGATCGTAGAGGACTTTGACAGGGAAATCTACGGCCGAGTTCCCAAGAACACCCCCAAGGTTAATTGGGAAGTAACGGGCACGACCAATGAAAAGGACGGCGAAGTGCCGGTCATCACGAAACAACTCGCGGGCCACGTTGACAATTCACTGTTCCCGGCCATATCCGTAGATATTCAGTTGACATTGACCACGCCGGCCGAAACAACCGGACCGGTGCCCGTGATTATGGAATTCGGTTTTGGCGGCCGCTTCGGCAGAATGCTACGCGGCGGTGGACCAAGTTGGCAACAGCAAGTGCTTGCCAAGGGATGGGGATATGCCATTATCGTGCCGAACAGCATTCAGGCTGACAACGGTGCCGGGCTGACCCAGGGCATAATCGGTATGTGCAATAAGGGGCAGTCCCGTAAGGCCGATGATTGGGGCGCCCTGCGTGCCTGGGCATGGGGCGCCGGCCGCGCACTGGATTATTTTGAGACTGATCCGACTGTGGACGCCAGACAGGTTGGGCTTGAAGGCCACTCACGCTATGGTAAAGCAACGCTTGTCACCATGGCGTATGACCGGCGTTTTGCGATTGCCTTTGTCAGCTCTTCGGGCGCAGGGGGTGCCAGTATTTTCCGCCGGGATTATGGCGAGATCGTGGAAAATGTCGCCGGCAGTGGCGAATATCACTGGATGGCCGGCAATTTCCTCAAGTACGCCGGCCCGCTGACCTGGGATGATTTACCTATTGACGCTCACGAGTTGGTGGCCTTGTGCGCACCGCGTCCCGTGTTCATCAGCAGCGGTTCGAGTAATGGCGATGCATGGGTTGACGCAAGGGGCATGTTCATGGCCGCAGTGGGTACCGGGCCGGTGTACAAACTCCTCGGAAAGAAGGATATGGGTACAACCGAATTCCCTCCCATAGAAACCACGTTGATTGATGGTGACGTTTCTTTCCGCCAGCACAGCGGCGGGCATACTCCCGGCCCGAACTGGCCCACCTTCCTGACGTTCGCCCAGAGATATCTAAAAGCGCCGCAAGCCTTACCTCCTGCTGCGCCGTAATTACAATAGATATTTGCACATGGACAAACTATAATCGACAACAGATGCTGATTTCTGGCTCTTTGAAAAAGGCACATCAGCACAAATAAATATTAATCCTTTATATTACGAAAACAATGCCAGAGGATAACATTAGAGACGACTTCATTCGTATTAATCTGACACGAAAGATGTACTTGTTCATCGTGATATCGTCACTGGCTTTATGGATACTCGCTGTTACTTTATGGATCCAGGGTGATATCGATCGAAATATCATTATCGCCCACAATACCCTCTACGGAGACAACGTCATTTCAGGAATCTTTCAATTCTTCAGCAAATATGGAATGGCTTTGATTACCACAGTATATATCGTGAACCTGCTGTTATCCTACAAAATAGGAGAATTGAAATCTTCTTACCCCCTCTATATTCTCATTCTTCTTTCATTTGGTATTGGAGGAATAGCTGGTGACCTGTTAAAGGAAGTTTTCGACAAAGCTCGCCCCGCGGTGGAACTGGCCGGACAAATCACCCGAACACATGTTTCAGATTCTCCGGCGTTTCCTTCAGGACACGCCACAAAAAGCATGGCCCTGGCGCTACCCTATTTTCTACTGATGTCGGGAAGTTATTACCTGAATCGCATTTTTAAACTCACAGTCTTTAGTATTGCAATTTTGGTCTGTTACGCACGTATTGTATTACAGGCACATTATGTAAGTGACGTTTTAGCCGGGATTGGGACAGCAACCGCATTCGTCCCCATAGCTGCTTTTCTATCCAACAAAATCTACGAACTAAATAGAGTTGATGAACAAAAGCTCAAACGAATGGTAATAAAACTCGGAATTGTATCGGCCTTGTTAACTGTTTATTTAACCTTTAAGTGATAGTCCCATGAATATTTTAGGTATTTCCGGCAATCCTCATGAAAATGGCAATACGGCCGACGCTCCTGACATTCGTCCAGAGATATATAAAATAAATAACGATATGCGTCAATCCACAGAGCAGTTCATGTGAATATGAATATCAGAATGAATTTGTATTTGGGATGAGATTATGAGTAATACATACAAACATGAATTAGTTGTTATGGTTGCGTCGATTTTAATCGCAGTAATGTGTCCCGCAGTTGTTTGGGCTATAGGTCAGATCAACTATGTCGAGACATCGCCGCAACAGGGCGGCTTCACCATCGTCCGGGGAACGGATTGTGCGACACTCTACGTGGATTCACAAGATTATACCGGTGTGGTCCGCGCGGCCAAAGATTTACAGGCCGATATCCAACGCGTCACGGGTCGGATGCCGGCCATAACACACCTGAAAAGTGATCTTGCACAAAACATGGTTATCATCGGTACGATTGGAAAGAGCCCTCTCGTCGATGCATTGATCCGGAACAAGAAAATTGATATCACCCAGATCGAAGGCAAGTGGGAGACATTCCTGACGCAGGTCGTACCGGATCCGATGTCCGGCGTGGCGAGTGCATTAGTCATTGCCGGCAGCGACAAACGGGGAACCATCTACGGCATGTATGATCTGTCCGAGC
>CAZSOR010000306.1:3881-5956 GCA_964608395.1 uncultured Pirellulales bacterium | reverse complement strand
GCGTTCGCCGTCATAACTGGGAGGTGCATCTGTAGAAGCCGGATTAATCGCTACATACATACAATCCAGAAACACCGGGATCTTATCTGCTCCTCTAACTCCGATCTTCCGCCAATACTCCGGTTCTTTTTTGTTAAGCATATAGCGGTTCATGGCATAGCTGCCGAAGAAGCCTTCTTTTGGTGCCCAGGAACCTCCCCAGCCCCAGTCAGAGTCAGTCATCATCCCAAGCTCCGATCCCCATGTGCCGTACGGTCCAAGGTGAACATCGGGATTCCGTGCCGCCGGGCAGCAACGCATCATTGGATCACTGTAGTATGATTGATAGAATTGCGGCCACATCTTTTGATAATTTGCCCCGAAATCTCTGGTGTGGAAGTAGCCATCGTTATCGTTGGTGTACATAGCAAAGATAAGGGCCCATTGTTTGAGCTGACCCTGGCAGGATACTGATTTTGCCTGCTTCTTGACCCGATTGAGTGATGGCATCAATATCGCCATTAGTAAAGCGATAATTGCGATTACCACGAGTAGCTCTATTAACGTAAATCCTTTTCTTTTACACATAGATGAACAGTCCTACATCTTTTTTTGATCTGATGCGTGCCTTATTTAACCTCATCAGCAACGCCCATAAGGACATCCTTATCCAGATGGAGTTCGAATCCATTTCTTATAAGCAAATTCAAGACATTGTTGATGGATCTAACGATAAAGAGAATATTTAAAAGCAAAATGTCTTCTTAGATGTTTCCTCCTGAAAAAACATACGACTTAGCCTCACTACAAAAATTGTATAAGTAGCGTAATAAATAATATTATAACCTGTTATCGTCTCTAAAGCCCATTATTTTGCGCAAAAACACCATCATTTTGCGCATTATTCTTGCAAGTTTAACGGGGATATTGTAGGAACAAATCATGTCAAAGGTTTACAAAGTCATTTTGCTGATTGAGAAATCAAGAGCTTTCGGCAGGGGGTTGCTACACGGCATTGTCCAGTACTCTAATTTTCACGGTCCCTGGCTGTTTTATATGGAACCGGAAATAAACAAAAATAGCAGAAAACACCCATACGAGTGGATTCGAGACCTGGAAGCAGATGGAATAATTGGCTACACCTGGGATGCTAATCTTGTCAAGGCGATAGTCAACTTAGGGTATCCTGCGATGATTCGTGGTTTGGAAAAGCCGACTCTGAACGCATATTGTATAGTAACCGACCAGGTTGCGATTGCCCGGACTGCCGTCGAGTATTTCATGGAACTTGGATTCAGGCGATTTGCATATTGTGGCGCTGACGATATGATCTGGTCTCAGCAGCGGGGAGAGAACTTCAGTAAGATAGTAGCGGGATCCGGTTTCAAGACGTATTTATATAAGCAGCCCAAGACGAAGCGCCTGCGTACAGCAGACAAGGAACAAGTCATCATCGCCAAATGGCTGATATCACTACCGAAACCTATAGCTGTAATGGCCGGTAATGACGATCGCAGCCAGGATGTTTTAGCGGCTTGCAAAATCGCAGATATTAAAGTTCCAAGCGAGGTGGCGATTCTTGGTGTGGATAATGATGAATTGATATGTGGCCTGTCATATCCGCAATTATCAAGTATAGCTCTCAGTACCCAAAGAGCAGGATACGAAGCGGCTCAAGTCCTCGGTAAACTGATGGAAGGGCAAAAAGTAGCGGTAAATGAACAAGAAGTTTCCGTCTCTCCTTTGCATGTCGTAACCAGGCAGTCAACGGATATTATGGCGATAGAAGACAAGCAGGTCGCAGAGGCAGTTCACTTTATTCGCAATCACTCTAAAGAGGTAATCCAGGTTGGCGATGTTGCGGAGGCTGCCGGCCTTTCCCGCCGGACTTTGGAACAGCGTTTTCGGAAAGTGCTCGCGCACTCAGTGCATGAAGAGATCAAATATGCTCGCGTTAATCAGATGGCCAGAATGCTAATTGGTACAAATTTATCGATATCCCAGATTGCATGGTCATTAGGATTTCCATATTCAAATAATATATCTCGCTATTTTAAGCGACAGAAGGGAATCAGTCCATTGGAGTACCGCAAGAA
>CAZSOR010000306.1:0-3781 GCA_964608395.1 uncultured Pirellulales bacterium | reverse complement strand
GACTGAGGCTGCGAGTTCAGCATCTTTAGTAATCAATGAATTCATGGCTTCAAACAGCAGTTCTATTCGAGATCCGCAGGGACAATACGATGACTGGATCGAAATCCATAACTTTGGTTCCGGTCATATTAATGTCGGCGGCATGTATCTGACGGATGATTTGTCTTTCCCAACCAAGTGGCAAATCCCAATTAACAATCCGGCTGCAACCGTCATTACGCAGGGAAGATACCTGCTGATATGGGCCGACAATGACACCGGAGATCCCGGGCTGCACGCGAATTTCAAGCTTAATGCCGACAGCGAAGAAATCGGCCTGTTTGACAACGATGGGCAGACTTTAATTGACAGCGTTATTTACCAAATACAGACGACAGATATTTCCTATGGCCGGTATCCTGATGCCGGTGAAGATTGGCGTCTTTTTACCACGCCCAGCCCGGCGGCACAAAATCATGGTGGTTACTTAGGCGAGGTGGCCGACACGAAGTTCAGCCATAATCGCGGCTTTTATGATGAACCTTTTTCAGTAACAATCGCGACCGAAACGGACGGTGCTGTGATATACTATACGCTCGACGGTTCCGAGCCTTTCAGCACTTCAGGCCGGGCCCCGGACAGTATGGTTTATGACGTTCCTGTTTTCATTAACAGGACCACGTTTCTACGAGCGGTGGCTGTCAAGCCGGGCTGGATGTCCAGCAATGTGGATACTCATACATATATCTTTCTCGACGATGTAATCGAGCAGCCTAAATACCCGCCCGGCTTTCCCACTGGCGGCTGGGGGCACGCCGGGCCTGATTATCAGATGGACCCTGTCGTCGTCGGCGATTATAGCAGCACGATCAAGGACGATATGAAGTCAATACCGACGTTATCTTTGGTTATGGATATCGATGACTGGTTTGGCAATAAGGGCATTTATGTCAATGAATCACAGGATGGTACCGAACGTGTAGTTTCGATGGAGTATATCAACCCCGACACTGGTGATGATTTTCAAATCAATTGCGCCATATCGATGCAGGGAGGTGTTACTGGCGGAGGCACGAGTCTTAATAGATGGAAAGCCGACAAACTCTCCATGCGACCGAGATTCAAAACCGATACGGATGATGGAACTCCTACTGGCGGGCCGTCAAAACTTAATTATAAACCTTTTGTCGATTCCCCGGTTGATAGCTTCGATACACTCGTTCTGGATGCCCGCTTGGGAAACACCTGGCCATACGGTGGTGGTACCTCCGACCACGGCACTCGACCCTGGATATCAGGTCGGCCAATATATCAGCCGGATGTTGCTCAATACACAAGAGACCAATTCGTAGCGGATATTCAGAACGCCCTGGGTGGTTATAGCCACCACGGTAGGCACGTCCACTTATATCTCAACGGTCTTTACTGGGGACTATACAACCTCCACGAGCGGCCGGACCACCGCTTCGCTGCTTCATACTTCGGTGGTGACGCGGACAACTACGACTGCCTTAAGCATAACAGTGGCCAGATAATTAACGGCTCCAACACCACCTATATTCAAATGTTCAGTATCGCCGAATCAGGTCTGGCATCTGACCAGCAATATCAACTCATTCAGCAGTACCTTGACGTGAACAATTTCATGAATTATTTAATTCCCCACTACTATGTCGGAGACTGGGACTGGGGCCATAAGAACTGGTATGCTACCCGGAATTCTGCCGATCCCAACGGATTATGGCGGTTTCATCACTGGGATGGAGAGCACCTGATGGAAAACCTCTACGAAGACTCCACCGGTCGGGATAATGCTGGTGGGCCTACGCGCCTCCATAACAGACTTATGCAAAACGCTGAGTACCGTCTTTTGTTTGCCGACCACGTCCATCGGCATTTTTTCAACAATGGTGCTCTTACTCCGGAGGGTGCGACAGCTTTGTACCAAATCAGGCTGGATGATGTTGACCGGGCTGTAGTCGGCGAATCCGCACGCTGGGGTGACAACCAGATAGAAAGATTTGCACATATTCGTTACATGCGCGATCCTCACTGGCTCCTCGAACGCGACTGGCTCTTAGGCACCTATTTTCCTAACCGAACTGACATCGTGTTGGGGCAATTCAGAAACAAAGGTTGGTATCCCAATGTTGATGCTCCGGTCTTTCGTATCAATGATTTCTATCAGCATGGCGGGCCGGTCTCAGCAAACGATGTGCTCTCAATGAACGCCGCAGGGGGCACTATATGGTACACCCTTGACGGCACCGATCCGCGATTAGCTAAGCAGTCTACGGCAAGCCGCTCCACTACTACATTAGTTGCTGAAAATGCCCATAAACGAGTAATCGTTCCGGTTGAAGCCGTCAGTGATAACTGGAAGAGTACTGTAGGCTTCAACGATACAGCCTGGATGCAGTCGATCGGCTCACCCGGTGGTATTGGGTATGAGAGAAGCTCAGGCTACGGTCAATTTATTAGTCTCGATCTCGGAGACCAGATGTATGCCAGGAATGCCACATGTTATATCCGTACCGTGTTTGTCTTTACCGGCAGCACTGACGAATTCAACTTCATGACGCTGAAAATCAGATACGATGATGCCTTTATTGCTTACCTTAACGGCGTCGAGATAGCCCGACGAAATATCAACGGCACGCCGGCCTGGAACTCACGCGCCAGCACCAGCCACTCCGATTCGGCCGCAGTCCTGTTCGAGAGCATCGACATCTCAGCTTTTCTCGACAATCTCGGCTCCGGCGCCAACTTATTAGCCATCCACGGTTTGAATGCCTCCACCACAAGTTCCGATCTTCTAATCTCCGCTGAATTGATTGCCGGTAAAGACGATTCCTCCGGTGCTGAGGGAATCTCGCCAACCGCGGTCGAATATACCGGGCCAATTACGATCAACCATAGCACCAGTGTTAAAGCAAGAACTTTGAACGGCAATACATGGAGCGCGCTGAACGAAGCAGTTTACGCCGTGGGTCCGGTAGCGGAGAATCTGCGCATTACCGAGATAATGTTTAATCCGTCGGAGCCAAACGAAGAGTTCATCGAGCTGAAAAACATCGGCGCTGAAAGTATCAACCTGAACATGGTCAGTTTCACAAACGGCATCGATTTTATCTTCGGCGGCATCGAGCTTGCACCCGGTGAATACGTAGTCGTCATTCAGAACAAAAATGTCTTCAACACCCGGTACGGCACAAATATCAATATCTTAGGTGATTACTCAGGCAATCTGAACAACGCCGGCGAAAGAATCGAACTGAAGGATGCTATCGGCAGGACGATTCTGAACTTCCGCTACGAAGACGGCTGGCGCTCGATTACCGACGGTGAAGGTTTCTCGCTGACGATAATTGATCCGGCTAACAGTAACCTGGACAGTTGGAACGAGAAAGATTCCTGGCGTCCGAGCGCTTACGCGGGCGGCTCGCCGGGACAGGATGATAGCGGCATAATTCCCAATCCCGGAGCCATAGTTATTAACGAAGTCCTGGCCCATTCGCACGCCGAGGCTTCGGACTGGATTGAATTATACAATACGACCGGCACCACGATTGACATTGGCGGCTGGTTCATAAGTGACAGCAATGAAAATCTTTTCAAATACCAGATTGCCGGCGGAACCATAATCGACCCGAACGGTTACCTTGTTTTATACGAAGACCTGAACTTCGGCAACGCGAACGATCCGGGTTCTTATGAGCCTTTTGCCCTAAGTGAGAACGGCGAACGATTGTACCTGAGCTCAACAAAAAACAGCGTATTGACAGGCTATCGCACGGTGGAG
>CAZSOR010000305.1:0-5966 GCA_964608395.1 uncultured Pirellulales bacterium | reverse complement strand
GGCTTCGGCCGGATCGGCAGGGCCGTGGCAAGAATTATTATGCAAAGAAAAGGCGAATTGGAACTTGTCGCTATCAATGACCTCGCGGATGCGAAGAGCCTTGCACATCTGTTCAAATACGACACCGTGATGGGCAGATGGGGCGGAACGGTCGAGGCAAAAAGTGACGCATTGGTCATCAACGGCAAAACCATCAAGGTTCTGGCTGTCAGGAATCCCGCTGAGCTGCCCTGGAAGGATATGGGCGTGAAAATAGTTCTGGAATCGACGGGACTGTTTCGCCTGGCTTCGTCGCCGAAAGGCGGTTATGCCGACCATATCGAAGCAGGCGCCAGCAAGGTCATGCTGAGCGTCCCGGCCAAGGACGATATCGACGCGACAATCGTTCTGGGCGTTAACGATGAGATGCTCACAAGTGACGTCAAATGCGTATCCAACGCAAGCTGTACGACCAACTGTCTTGCTCCTATAGCCAAGATTCTCAACGATACCTTTGGTATTGAGCAGGGTATGATGACGACTATTCACGCTTATACCAACGACCAGAAAGTGGCCGATATGATCCACTCGGATATGCGTCGAGCCCGTGCCGCAGCGGCAAATATTATTCCAACGACAACCGGAGCGGCTAAAGCCATCGGCAAGGTCATTCCCGAACTGGACGGCAAGCTCGACGGTATGGCGGTCCGCGTGCCGATTCCGGTAGGCAGTATCGTTGACCTCGTGGTTAACGTCAAAAAGGATGTTACGGTCGATGCCGTCAACGCAGCGATGAAAAAAGCCGCGGAAGGCCCGATGAAGGGCATCCTGGCCTATTGCGACGAGCCTATCGTCAGCAGCGATATTATCAACGATCCTCATTCGAGCATCTTTGATTCTCTATGCACGATAGTCATCGGCAAGACCGTCAAGATCGTAAGCTGGTATGACAACGAGTGGGGCTATTCGAATCGCAGCGTCGATATTATGGAAAAAATGGCTGCAATGTAATCTGAGTAGCGACTATCGAACAATGAATTTAGAATTATTAAGCTAAAGCTCCGCGTAAAACACGGGGCTAAATGGAGACTTTTTCCTTTGGCAGAGATAGCACAAGAAATTTTTAGGGTAGATAGCATGACAAAGAAAACTGTTGCTGATATTGATGTGCAGGGCAAAAAGGTTCTGATGCGGTGCGACTTTAATGTGCCGCTGAACGATGACTGCAACATCACCAGCGATGATCGAATCGTTAAGGCACTGCCTACGATAAAGAAGATATTAGAGGGTGGCGGCGCGCTGATTCTTATGAGTCACCTCGGCAGGCCTCAGGGCAAGAAGAATGAGAAGATGTCTTTGGCCCCGGTAGCGAAGAGATTGTCTGAGTTGTTGGGCCGGGAAGTTATTTTCACTGACGATTGTATCGGCCCGGAGACCAGCGCAAAGGCCCAGACCCTCAAGCCGGGCGATTGTATGCTCCTTGAGAACCTGCGCTTCCATAAGGAAGAGACCATAAAAGACAAGGCGGCAAAGGAAGATGCGCAGCTCCGGCAGGCAAAAGACGACTTCGCGAAAGAGCTGGCCGGCATGGCGGATATCTACGTCGACGACGCCTTCGGCACGGCCCACAGGGACAACGCCTCGATGTATACCGTCCCGCTGATGATGGAAGGCAAGCCCAGGGTAATCGGCTTTCTCATTGAAAAGGAGCTGAAGTTTCTTGGTAAAGCACTTAGTAATCCCGGCAGGCCTTTCGTTGCTATACTCGGCGGAGCAAAGGTCTCGGATAAGCTCGGCGTGATCGAGAACCTGATCGGGAAAGTCGACCGTATCATCATTGGCGGAGCCATGGCCTATACATTCCTCAAAGGGAGGGGTAAAAGTATCGGTAAGAGCCTGTGCGAGAACGACTTTGTCGATAAGGGTCAGGAACTGTTGAAACATGCGGCGGATGCGAACTGTGAAGTAATTTTGCCCGTCGACCACCATATAGTTCGCGAGTTGAAAGCCGGTGCGCAGCATCGGACCGCCGTCGGCGATATCGACCCTGGCTATCAGGCCGTCGACATAGGGCCGATGGCGGCCAAGACATTTGCAAAAAAGATTGTAGATGCCAAAACCATCGTTTGGAATGGTCCGATGGGCGTTTTTGAAATCACGCCTTTCGATGAAGGGACAAAGGCCATAGCTTTGGCGGTTGCCGAGGCTACGGACAACGGGGCAACCAGTATCATTGGTGGCGGTGACAGTGCCAGTGCGGTCAATATACTCGGCCTGGAAGACAGGATAAGCCATATTTCCACAGGCGGAGGCGCTTCGCTTGAATTTCTCGAAGGCAAGACATTCAAATGCCTCGAAATCCTCGATGAAAAATAAAGCCTTTAGTATTTAGCCCCCGGTTTTACCGGGGGTCGATCTAATTATATCAGCAAAGATGCGATTACCGAAAGCCGGAACAATTGAAGTTGCCCCGTCGATTCTGAGCGCCGATTTTGCCAGGTTGGCCGAAGAGATTGCCGAAATTACCTCGGCCGGGATCAGTATGGTGCATCTGGATGTGATGGACGGTCACTTCGTTCCGAATATTACAATCGGCCCGCCGGTGATTGCCAAGCTCCGCAAGGTAAGCGATCTGGTTTTCGACGCTCATCTGATGATAAGTGAGCCGGCGAAATATGCCGAGCCTTTTGTAAAGGCCGGGGCCGACCATATCACATTTCATATCGAAGTTGCCGATGATCCGCTGAAGCTTATCGACAAGCTGCACGATTTGGGCTGCAGCGCGGGGATATGCCTGAATCCGGAGACGTCGGTTGAGGCGGTTGCCGCGGTGGCGCCGCATTGCGACATGGTTCTGGTAATGACGGTCCATCCGGGCTTTGGCGGTCAGAAATTTATGCCGGACGCGGCGGAAAAAGTCGCTCAAATCAGAGAGATCGTCGGACCCGATATACGCATCGAAGTCGATGGCGGTATAGATCCTCAGACCACGCCAATTGTGGTTTCTTATGGTGCCGATACCCTTGTGGCGGGCAATGCAATCTTTGCGCAAAACGACCGTGTCGCGGCAATAAACGCCATTCGAGAAGCCTGTAAGTAATTTTTGTGGCGAAATTGGTCGGTTTTTGGTAGAATCCCCGTATTGTTTTTATATTGATGTGGAGAAACCCCGCAATAAATTGCGGGGCTAAAT
This sequence comes from uncultured Pirellulales bacterium, assembly GCA_964608395.1. Classification (GTDB taxonomy): domain Bacteria; phylum Planctomycetota; class Phycisphaerae; order Sedimentisphaerales; family Anaerobacaceae; genus JAFGPJ01. The sequence goes on along the minus strand of CAZSOR010000305.1, from coordinate 2,794 downwards.
ATAGGTTGCTATGGCCAAAAAAGCCAAATCAAAGTGGAATGGTTATTCGCTTAAGCCGCGTAAGGAGATGCCCGAAGGGCTCTGGATGGCGTGCCCGGGCTGTGAGCATATGCTCTATAAGAGCACGGTCGAGAAGAACCTTAACGTCTGCCCGGAATGCAACCACCACTTTCGCATCGAAGCAAAAACTCGAATTGCATATCTGGCCGATGAAGCTTCTTTTCAACAGGTACTTGGCGATTTGACTTCCGATGATCCGCTTAGCTTTAAGTTCAGAGAAACCACTTATAAGCAGCGAATCAAAGATGACGAGAAAAAGTCCGGTGCTAAGGAGGCCATGTTGATCGGCAAAGCTTTTATCAAGGGCAGAGGTGTAGTACTGGCGGTGATGGAGCCGAATTTCCTGATGGGTTCTATGGGTTCAGTAGTCGGTGAAAAATTTTGTGCGGCGGTTGATGCGGCGATTGGGGAGAAGCTGCCCCTGGTCGTGGTATGCTGCTCGGGTGGAGCAAGGATGCATGAGGGCGTGGTATCGCTGGGGCAAATGGCCAAGACATCCGCGGCCCTTGCGAAACTGGACGAGGCTGGCGGACTTTATATCTGCGTTCTAACCGACCCGACGACCGGCGGAGTCACGGCGAGCTTTGCAATGTTGGGTGATTGTCTGATTGCTGAGCCGGGGGCGCAGATCGGTTTTGCCGGGCCTCGCACTATAGCCGAGACAATTAAAGTCGAGCTGCCGGAAGGATTTCAGACGGCCGAGTTTATGTTAGAGCACGGCTTTGTGGATATGATTGTGCATCGTAAAGACCTGCGCCGAGAAATCGCCCGTCTGATAGACTATTGTCAAAAATAAATATTCTCTCATTCGCTGCTGGCAAGTTAAGAATTTGAAAGCTTTAGCATGGTTGCACTTGGCGTTCTTCTGCATGCCCTGGGAGGTTTTGCTGCGGGCAGTTTCTACATTCCCTTTAAGAAAGTTCGCAATTGGGCATGGGAAAGCTACTGGCTCGTAGGCGGCTTTTTCTCTTGGATTATTATTCCGCCGGTGGTGGCGTTACTTACCGTTCCCGCGCTTTTTTCGGTTCTCAGCGATGCACCGCCAAGCAGCATCTTCTGGTGTTACATCTTTGGCTTGTTATGGGGCATTGGAGGACTGACGTTCGGCTTGTCCATGCGTTATCTGGGAATGTCGCTCGGATATGCAATCGCTCTTGGTTTCTGTGCGGCGTTCGGTACGATTATCCCGCCGATATTTCGAGGTAAATTCGTCTATTTGGTCACCCATGTATCCGGCTTGACCACGCTGGCCGGTGTGCTTATATGCCTTGCAGGAATCGGGATTTGCGGCTGGGCCGGCGTATTGAAAGAAAAAGAGCTGCCGGAGGCCAAAAAGAAGGAAACCATAAAGGAATTCAACTTCACCAAAGGGCTCTGGATCGCCGTATTCGCAGGCGTGATGAGCGCGTGTATGGCATTCGGGATAGCAGCGGGAGAACCGATTGCTGAGCTTGCGGTCAAACGTGGAACACCGTCTTTGTGGCAGGTCAATCCCGTTTATGTTATTATCTTTGCAGGCGGATTCACGACGAATTTTATCTGGTGCGTATTTCTGAATATCAAAAACAAATCGGCGGGCAATTATCTTAACCGCAGCGATGTACCGCTTCTCAGAAATTATATATTCTCGGCGATGGCCGGGATTACCTGGTATTTTCAGTTTATGTTCTACGGCATGGGCACGACCCGGATGGGAGAGTACAATTTCTCGAGCTGGACCATCCACATGGCCTTTATCATTGTCTTCAGCAATATATGGGGCCTGATTTTCCATGAGTGGAAAGGTTCCGGCCGCAGAACGCACCTGATTGTTTTTGCCGGGATATTTGTGCTGATACTGTCAACGGTTGTCGTAGGATTCGGAAACTATCTTGCAGCGTTGGGAAAGTAGTATGTCAATGGCAAAGAAAGAGACAATGACTTCGAGGCAGCGTGTCCTTAAGGCCCTCAATCATCAAATCCCGGACAGGGTACCAATCGACCTCGGCGGTTTCCAAACCGGGATTCATAAAGGAGCATACATTGAGCTGCTTGATTATCTGGGCATTGATGACAAGTTGACGATTATGGATCCCGTCCAGCAGCTTGCCAAGCCGTGTGAGGAACTCCTGGAACGTTTTCATGTTGATATTCGCTATGTGTGTGCTCATGGCCCGGATAGCTTCAAGGGCGGCATTGAGCAAAATATTCGTAACGGGAAGCTCTGGCATGACCTCAAAGATGAGTTCGGCGTCGTCTGGTCTATGCCGGACGACCAGCAGCTTTATATGGACATCTCGCATCACCCGCTGGCCGACGCCACTATAAAAGACCTCGCAGACTATCCCTTCCCCAAAGGAGGCGATCCGACTCGGTTCACCGGCGTTCGTGAAAGTGCCTTGGAATTGCGCAACGAAACACCGTATGCGATATCGACCGGTATCTGCGGTGTTGTATATGAAACTTGCTGGTATATGCGAGGTCTCGAACGGTGGTTTATGGATATGATCGAAAATCCAGCATTCTGTGAGGCCCTTCTCGATAAGATGCTTAAATTCTGGCTGGACTACTTCGACGTCTTCATGGCCGAAGTGGGCGACCTTGTCGATGTTGTAATGATAGGGGATGATCTTACAGGGCAAAACGGTCCTCTATTTTCTCCGGATTTCTATCGCAAAGTAGTAAAGCCCAGGCAAAAGAAGCTTGTCCGGCACATTAAATCCTTAACAAAAGCAAAAATCTGGTATCATACCTG
>CAZSOR010000304.1:0-5981 GCA_964608395.1 uncultured Pirellulales bacterium | reverse complement strand
TGGAGCTTTTCGACTCCGGGCGCCGTCGGAAGTCCGAATCCATACAAAGGTGCCGAGAATGTTAAGCAGACAACAATGCTCAGGTGGGTTGCGGGAGATGACGCCGGCTCGCATCAGGTCTATTTCGGAACGGACAAAGTTGCCGTGAGTAACGCAACAACCGCTTCACCGGAGTATAAAGGCATTAAAAACCTTGACGATGTGCAATATGATCCCGGATCCCTCATGGGAGGCACGAATTACTACTGGCGTATCGATGAGGTTAATAATCTTAATCCGAACAGTCCGTGGAAAGGTGGTGTCTGGACATTCACGACTGCCGATTATCTTGTCGTAGACGACATAGAGTCCTACAATGATATCGATCCGCCTAATCCGGGCAGCAATACGATATTTGCATATTGGATTGACGGTTATTCCACTCCCGCCATAAACGGTGCTCTTGTCGGCAATGATCCCCCTCTTCCGTATACCGAGCGGACTATAGTTCATGGCGGCAGGCAATCAATGCCGTATGTCTATGACATTACCGGTAAATACGCTGAGGCGGCCCTGACTCTGGATTCTCCGCGTGACTGGACTGCCTCGGATGTCAATACGCTGACCATTTGGTTCCACGGTGATTTTGCTAACGATGCCGCTCCGATATATGTTGCTATTGCAAATATGACAGGCACACCAGCGGTTGTGACGCATGACGATTCCAGCGCAACCCAGATAAACGCCTGGACGCAGTGGGATATTCCCCTGCAGGCTTTTACAGACAAGGGCATAAATCTGACGGATGTCAATACGATTACTATCGGTATTGGTGATAAGGCCAATCCGCCTGGTGGTGCTGGTATAATGTACTTCGACGATATTGGTCTTCATCCTCCCGCTGCAGAGTAGGCTTAGATTCGGCCGCCAATTAAAATTGTGCGGTTGATGTGGTAGATTATGCGTGGAGTTTGGGGCTTATTCTGGCTGGTCCGGTATAAGCCGCGCTCTGAATTAATTGCGATAACTGTTTTGGTATGTAGCCAAAGCACAGGTATCTTAACCTTTTTTGAAGGAGGATTATTATGTATAGAAAATTTATTTTTTTTGCTTGCTTTGTTTTTCTTCTGGGCCTGGTGAGTTCGGCCAATGGTGTTGAAGGCTTGCTTGGCGAATATTATGAAAGGGACACAACAAATCCATGGCAAGTTTTGCTAATGAAACGCCTGGATCCTATGGTTGACTTTAACTGGGGCGATCCTGGTTCGCCGGATCCGTCCGTACCTGTGGATAATTTCATGGTAAGGTGGACGGGTGAGGTTGAAGCACCAATCACGGCGACCTATACGTTCCATACCCAGACAGACGATGGTGTGCGATTGTGGGTAAACAACGAGCCGCTTATCGACAACTGGACAGACCATAGCAGTACTCATGACAGTAATGATATTGCGCTACAAGCCGGGCAAAGATACGAGATTACACTGGAATACTATGAGAATGGCGGCGGAGCCCAATGTGAGCTTTCCTGGTCGACTTCAACGATGGCCCGAGTGGCTATCCCAAGCCAGTATCTTTGGGTAGGTGGGGACCGTCCGAATCCCCGTAATCCGAATCCTGCTGATGGCGCTATGATTCGCGAGACATGGATTAGCCTAAGCTGGTCTCCGGGAGATTATACCGCTTCGCACAATGTGTATGTCGGCGAGAGTTTTGACGATGTCCAGGCCGGCACGGGCGATACGTTCAGGGTCAACCAAACCAATACGGATTATGCTGTTGGTTTCACCGGATATCCTTATCCGGATGGCGTTGTCAAGGGTACGACATACTACTGGAGAATCGAGGATATCGAGGCCGATGAGACCACGACACACAGCAGCCCTGTCTGGAGCTTTTCGATTGCCCCAAGGACTGCTTACAGTCCGATTCCGGCCGATGGCGAGGAATTTGTTGACCCGAATATAGTTCTTAAATGGACGCCTGGTTTCGGTGCGATTTTGCATACCGTTTTCTTCAGCGATGATTATGACACCGTGAATGATGCCGCCGCCGGTATCCCACAGGGAGCTGTAACCTATACACCCGGCACGCTTGAATCGGGCAAAACATACTTCTGGCGAGTCGATGAGTTCTTTGGATTCGAGACATTAAAGGGCGAGATCTGGAGCTTTTCGGTTACCGGTAGCGTTAGTAAAGCGAACCCATACAATGGCGCTGAGAATGTGAAGCAAACACAAATTCTTACGTGGGTTGCGGGTGATAATGCAGGCTCACACCAGGTCTATTTCGGCACAGATATAGATGCCGTGCGCAATGCTACAAGTGCTTCGCCGGAGTATAAAGGCTCTAAAAACCTTGGCGATGAGAAATATGATCCCGGACTACTTGAGCAGGACGCGTCTTACTACTGGCGTATCGATGAGGTTAATAACCTCAACCCGAGCAGTCCGTGGAAAGGCAATGTCTGGACATTCACGACGGCAGATTTCCTCGTCGTGGATGACCTGGAGTCCTACAATGACATCGATCCGCCTAATCCGAACAGCAATACGATATTCGGATACTGGATTGACGGTTACGGAACCGCGACAAACGGAGCTCTTGTCGGCAATGACTTACCTCCATATACCGATCAGACGACCGTTCACGGCGGCAGGCAGTCGATGCCGTATGTCTATGATATTACCATCAAGTTCGCCGAGGCGACTCTGACTCTGGATTCTCCGCGTGACTGGACCACATCGGGCGTCAAAACGCTTACTATTTGGTTCCACGGTAATTTGGTTAACGATGCTGCGCCAATTTATGTTGCTATAGCAAATATGACAGGCGCACCTGCAGTTGTGACGCATGACGATCCGGCCGCAACCCAGATACACGCCTGGACGCAGTGGGATATCCCCTTGCAGGAGTTTGCAGACAAGGGTATCGACCTGACGAATGTTAATACGATTACTATTGGTGTTGGTAATAAGGCCAATCCGCCGGGTGGTACGGGTAAAATGCACTTCGACGATATTGGCCTACATCCTCTACCGCCGGAGCCGGAACCGGAACCGGAACCAGCGCTATAAGCTGTGATTTAACCGGCAGTTAAATTTTATTTATGGCCAAAGCTGACATGCTTCAGTGAGGGGCTTATACTGATCGATACGGTATAGGCCCCTTTTTTTGAGATCCTGTTTTATCAAGCGGCGTTTCACCGGTCATTGAGATACCGGTCTTATTTTCTGAGATATTCGTAAAGGATTATTTTCAGAAATCTTCATTAAAATCATTGATAATCCCCCTTATGGTGCTTTTTAGGGCGTTTTGGCCTTAAGTTGGCCGGCTTGCTGAAAAAATTCCGAAAAAAGTGTTACGCCTCGTATCAATGGTGGCACTTAATTGTAGTTTAATAGTCCGATAAATAGCAGTTGCATGAGCAAACGCAGAAACAGAATTAGAAAGTATCGGAAGTACAAAAAAGTAACTCACATCCCTCTCCTTGAAGCTGAGTTTGCCGGCCTCGCTTAGTGTGTGGTCGGCAAATTTAGCAAAAAGCCGGTTTTCATCGCTTGAGTGCATAGCCATAATCAAATTTTTTATCTGCCCCGGAGCCATGTTCCCATAGATGCGCCACAAAATTTCCCGGAAAATACGGTCAAAACCAAAATTTTAATACAGAAAAAAAAACGTTACATGTAAGATATAAGATGGCACTTTTATATAGCCGATAGGCGAAAAAGGAGTACTACTCGATGTTTTTTGTGGTTCCACCGTGAATGAAATGTGGCATTTGTGGGACCGAAATAAAAAAAATTGGATTTTTATATTTTGGAGGATTACATTATGAAATGGAATAGGTCAAAATTAGTATTTGTTTGCGGATTGGTATTACTGCTCGGTGCAGTAAACATCGCTTCGGGTGTCGGCGTTAAGCCAATGTTGCTCCAGCCGCCAAATAACAATTGCGCCAACGCAAAGGCGGTCGGCAATGTAACAAACCTGCTATTCGACACAACGAATGCAACATTCGACGGCCCCGGGCACTATATCAACAGCCCTAATATATGGTACTGCTATACTGCCACATGCAATGGTTGCGCCACTGTAAGTCTGGAGGGCAGTAATTTCGACACCAAAATCGCCGCCTATGAAGGTTGCGATTGCTATCCAGCCGCGGAAGACCTAATTAAAAGGAATGACGACTTTCATGGTCAACAATCACAAATCACTTTCCCCGTCAAGGCCGGCAGCCAGTATCTGATCGAGGTTGGGGGATTTAATCCATCAGTAAAGGGCCAGGGTACGATGAGTATCAGTTGTGATGCGCAGTCGAGTCAGCCGGTAAACGACGACTGCAGTAACGCAAAGCAGATAGTCAACATAACAGAGCTGCCGTTCAACACCGCATGTGCGACGTTCGACGGCCCTGGTCATTTCTTTACCAGCCCGAACCTCTGGTATCGTTATACAGCCTGGAGCACAGGTGACGTCACTGTCAGCCTCCTTGGCAGTGAATATGACACCGCGCTCGCTGTCTATGACGGCGGCGATTGTTACCCGGAATCGGGTGATATGATCGAGCGCAATGACGACTTCGGCGGTTTTCTTCAGTCTCAAATCACCTTCGAGGCGATCGCCGGTAACAGCTACCTGTTCGAGGTTCTGGGCTACAATTCCGACGCAGTCGGCGAGGGAGTTATAACTGTCAGTTCCGAGGGCCAGCCCCCGTCGACCAACAACGACAATTGTCAGAATGCAAAACAGATCGGTGACGTAACTGAAATGCCGTTTGATACAACCAGTGCATCGCATGACGGCCCGAACCTCTGCATGTACAGTTCGAATCTCTGGTACTGCTATACCGCTTCGTGTACGGGTGAGGCAACCGTCAGTTTGGCCGGCAGCAGCTACGACACGATGCTCGCCGTTTATGATGGGTGCGAATGCTATCCGACATCGAGCGACATGATCGAGTGCAACGATGACGCCGACAATTCTTATCAGTCGGAGATCGTTTTTGATGCAGTCGCCGGCAATCAGTACCTGATTGAGGTTGGGGGCTATGCTCTCGAAGCCGGTCAGGGCATGCTGAGTGTCAGTTGTGAGGGAGTGCAGCCACCTCCGTCGTCCAAGGACGACTGCCAAAATGCAATGCCGGTCGGCGACGTGAAAAACCTGGCGTTCAGTACAGCTAACGCTACGTTCGACGGGCAGGGCCTCTGCATGACAAGCCCTAACATCTGGTACTGTTATATCGCCACGTGCTCGGGCGATGTCACCGTCAGCCTGGCCGGCAGCAGTTACGATACGATGCTCGCTATCTATGACGGATGCGGATGTTATCCCACATTTGCGGCGAACTTGATCGGGTGCAACGATGACACCGGCAACAATTATCAGTCAGCGGTAACCTTTACCGCGACTGCCGGCAACCAGTATCTGATCGAGATTGGTGGCTACGCCAATGAGACCGGCGAAGGTCTGCTGAGTATTAGTTGCGAGGGGGTCGTGGTTCCGAATAAACCGGACCTTGGCGACGCTCCGGACAGCACGAACAACTATGGTAAGGCAATGACGGCATATCCTTCGCAGGGAATGTTGCCGGTCGTTGTCCAGGCCCATTACCCCACTGTTTACAACGATGGCACCGGCACCGGGCCTTTCGGACCAGTCCATTTGAACACTCAGACAGTGGCATTTCTGGGCAAAAAGATCACGCGGGAAACCGAAGCCGATACCGGCGCCGACGAGGATGGCGTAAACAACATCAGGCCCTCAACCGATACGCCGAACCGGGATCAGGGCGACGACGGCGTTGTCTTCCCGCTCAATATGCCGAGTTGTCGCTTCACTACAATTGACTACTTTGTCAACGTGATCAATCCGGACACCGATCTCTGGGTCAATATCTGGCTCGACTGGAACCGGGATGGCGACTGGGACGATACTCTTGAATGTCCCGAAGGTCCCGCGCCGGAGTGGGCGGTACAGAACCAGTTCCTGTTAAATCT
>CAZSOR010000303.1:0-6002 GCA_964608395.1 uncultured Pirellulales bacterium | reverse complement strand
TATAGGATTATAAGCTACTTCCTATCTCGATAACACCGGAATATGAATATTATCAGGAAAACTCGATAACACTCAAATGCGCAGTGTACCGTCAGATTTGCATAAGAACTACAGTGACCTACCGGGGCATAAGGGAATAAATAGCGTCCGCACCTGTTAAAATCCTATAGCAGCAAACAGGAAGGCAGGCAATCATTATTTATATTTTAAGGGCTGGCCCCTATGCCCTTCCCAGAACCAAACAATCCATTAATATAGACTTCGACGTTGGTGTATCCTTCTTTGCTCAAATCAGTTACAATGGCATCAGAATAATCATTAGGATTAAGTCCTTGAGCCGTTTCCCAATCATCCGGCATGCCATCGTGATCTGTGTCCAATGGTGGTGTTCCAACGTTATAATTCGGCCAGCCTCCAACTTCGTCCTGAGAGTCTATAATTTTGCCAGTTCCGTTCTTCACATCATCAATTATGCGGGAGTCCACCGTGTCTCGCCTGGGAATTACTGCGCCTGCGCGCGCCAAAACAAGATTATATGCCTCTCCTGCAATCTGCGTAGTGATACCGGATGACTGTCCAACCGGCTGTGATGATATTATCTGGGGGCCAACATCATTTCTCACGAGGCTCCATTCATCTTCTGCATCAGATGGCCTTCCAGGGCCGATATTACCTTTTAAATGAACTTCAGCATTTACCCAGCAATTGGAAACATGTAAGCAAAGATCGGCGGAATTCGGTCCTTTCTTGAAGTAGTTACCAACCACGTTGCTCCACTCACCGTGTTCCGGATAGGGATTACCCAGGTTCGTCCCCCTCCATCCCCAATTATACATGACATTGTTAAACACTTCCGTCTTGGTATCCACGCTTATCAGAGGGTTCCGTTCATAATTGTGGGCAAACAGATTATGGTGGATGGAAACGCGTTCCGCATCCGGGCCAATAATCATACCTTTGCTGTGCGGTCCTTTGGAATGCAGGCTTTTGTTAAGTGCTTCGCTTGTAATGCACCACTGAATAGTGATGTCATGGCAGGCATACCAAAGCTGAATATTCTCATCAATGCCCCAGCTTACTGAGCAGTGATCAATCACAATGTTGTGAGGAGGGGATGAACTGTTGGCAATTCCAATACCATCACGGTTATCTCCTGAGGGGCCGTCCGGATTGTCGCCTACACGGACACGCAACCCCCTTACAATTACATCGTGAGTGGTGATATTCAGGTACCCGCCGCCCCCAATACAAATGCCATCTCCCGGGGCAGTTTGTCCGGCAATGGTGATGAAAGGATTCCTAATGTTTATTGCTCTGCTAATATTAATCATACCGCCGGTGCGAAAGACCACAATCCGTGGCCCAGATGCTTCACAGGCTGAACGGAGGCTTCCGGTACCGCTTGCACGGAGGTTGGTTACTTCAATGATCTTACCACCTCGGCCACCGGGGGTATCCGATCCAAATCCCTGAGCACCGGGAAAGGCAGATAGCCCAAAAATGTTGGAAGATATTGAGAATATTAAAACTAGGCCAAACACGAGCTTGTTATAAGAAATCCAAAGATATCTGTCTGATGACTTGCACGGCATGTGTACTTCTCCTTATAGCTTTCTTACAGATATTAACCACTATCACCTATAAAGTTCCGGCTCACTTTAGCGGACAATGGCTGCGGCCCAGTGGCCGGAACCCGGCCTGTTGATGGTGACCGTACTGCCTCCGGATACTGTTGTGGTTGCTCCCCATTCGCCGCTGCCAATATCAACCCAGTTGAGATCAAAGTCTTTATTGGCATGGTCAGTCAGGTCAAGTCCCACTGAGCCGCTGCCGCCGGCAGTAAAATAAAGGATATAGGCTTGGCCGGGTTTGGCGGCCAAGTAGGCTTCATTCTTTTCCCGGTTCTTCAACAAGTCCTGGCGGGGTTCAACATCCCAGAATTTCACCTTGCTCTCGATCTTACGGACTGCAGCGATGCAGGATTTCGCCTGGGCTGTAAGGCCCAGCCCCCAGGGTGGACGGTGAAACCTGGCGCATGCCACACCGGCAATCAGACCTCGCCACATTTCTCCAATTACGTTGTCGGTATTTCCTTCCCAGTTACCCGGAGCCGTGTCTGCTCCGTACATTTTCGTCATATGCAGGAGTTTATCCACTTCCCTGGCGGCATCAATCATACCTTTCACCCGTTTCCAGTGGTTTTCCCCGGGCGCATTTCCATTTACTTGCGATATGTCGACATAATCGTATGCATCGCTGTTATAGATATTCCTGACTTTATCCGCATTTATGCTCAGAAACATATCTGTGAGCAGGATTTTTTTGTCCCGGCTGTCAGCTATATTTCGAATGTATTTGATCCAGTACTTGCCCCAGGCTGGGTGTTCGTGGGTTTCGTTATTCATGCAATACAGTACGTTGTCGTATTTAAACGTTATGGATATCAGTTTGTCGATGAACTTTTCCTGAAAACCACGTACTATGTCATATTGAGCTTTCCTGGAGGCGGATGCGGATTCGTAATCCGGATGTCCCGGAACGCCCTTCAGAAAGGGATGCTGCTTGAACGATTTGTATGAGGTATTCAAACCGGACTGTGCCGACGTATAGTTCATATTGTTTTTCGGATTAAAGGGGCTGACGGGCCAGGACTGCCAGCTGCCGTCTATCAGATCAAAGCGATCCCATATTTCAAGCTGCACGACAACATTGCGTTTCTTAGCTTCGGATATGAACAGTTCCAGACGCGACCAGAAGGCTCCCGTCATGGTATTCAAATCATTCTTGTCACCCGATTTTGCGCAGAAGCGAAATCCCTGGATTCCATGAGCCATTCCTGGATTCAGGACGCAGCGAAGGTAATTTCCGCCGACTCTTACCATTTCATCCATGTGGGCAATTACCTCCGCTTCACTACTTACATCCCTGCCGTCATTTGTTGTAGTCATCTGGTGATCGATAAACGGATTATGCCCGTGGCCCGAACCACTGACGAACAGCACAGGTTCTCCCTTGTACTGCCAGTAGCGGTCCTTGATGCTTATCTGTCCCAGAACTGGTTGGGAGAACATTGAGATGCTGATGCACATCAGCAGACTCTGCCATAAGTTTTTACCGTATAAGTTACTTCCAGAATTCATGTCTGTTCCTCCTTGTTGCAGGATTATGGCAATGTGACTTTGACAAGCTTCATCCGGGATTTCCCATTTGACTTCAACATCTGATATCTCCTGTAAATTTTCATGTTCAAGGTGTCTTGTCTGTCCATTTGATATTTCCTATTTGATGGCATAAACAGTTCCCTTTCATACTCCGGCCTTCATGATAAGGCATTATATACTGCTCCTGATTGAAAAACCCTGTATTTTTCAATCAGAAAGCACCTTATGTCCGATAAACAGTATATATGAAAGATTATACGTTGTCAAAAGAAAAAATAGCTGCACTGGAAAAGTTTCATCGCTCCCTGCGGGATAAACGTCAGGCTGATCGTGTTAAAGCCGTCATTGCTTTATCCAAAGGATGGTCGGCAGTTCAGGTAGCAGAGATTCTTCTCTTTGATGAAAAGACGTCCCGACACTATTTCGAGCGTTATCAGAAAAACGGTCTCGATGCGTTGCTGGATGATCATTATTCTGGGGCAGAGTCAAAACTCGATGAGCGCCAAATGAGCGAACTTGAAGGGTATCTTGAAGAACATATTCTGCCCGACGCCAAATCGGTCATCGCTCATATTGACAAGCAATACGGGATACGTTACTCGGTCAGCGGAGTCACCGATCTGCTGCATCGCCTTGGATTTTCCTACAAGAAGCCAACGCATGTCCCCGGCAAACAAGACCCTGTCCGACAACATGCCTTTATTGAAGAATATGAGCAAATCAAGATGGACAAGGGCGAAAACGACCCGATTTATTTTGCTGATGCAACTCATCCCCAGCACAACAGTGTTCCTTCTTATGGCTGGATCAAGAAGGGTCAGGAAAAAGAACTAAAAGCCAACTGTGGCCGTCAGCGTTTGAATATCAATGGTGCGATCAACATCGAAACGCTGGAGCCGACGACAGGGTTTTATGATACGATCAACGCCGATTCTACCATTGATTTGTTTTCTAAGGTCGAAGCAAAACATCCAAACGCCAAAACGATTTATATCATTGTTGATAACGCTCGATACTATCGTTCACGTTTGTTAAAAGAATATACGGAAAGCACAAAAATAAAATTGATATTTTTGCCACCATATTCGCCGAATCTGAATCTGATTGAACGGTACTGGAAGTTTTTTAAGAAAAAAGTGCTGAATAATCGTTACTATGAAACGTTTGGTGAATTCAAGCGGGCATGCCAAAGCTTTTTCCGAAAGAAGAAGAAATATTCGCCGGAATTACAAAACCTGCTAATGGAAAACTTTCACATCCAGGCGGTATAAAAAACAGGAAAACTCAATCGGGAGAAGTATACATGGGATTTCCCCGAGAATTCCGGAATTCATTGACGTATAAAGATGTTGAGGAAAGGGGTCGTTTTTCGGGGAGAAAATGAGTTTTTACGGCCCATAACGCACACATAAGTAATTTGTGGAAAAAAAATCGAAAAATAAACAGATTTTGCTTGAACAATTATCGCAAATTTGCGATATTATATAAAGAGGCAAAGGATGGCTAAAACAGAAGTAGTAATATATCAAGAGCGGGATGGGCAAGTTCCGTTGTTGAGCTGGTTGGACAGCTTGCCATCAAACGCTCAGGTCAAATGTATCGCATTAGTAGAAAAATTGACAGAAATGGGATACGAGCTAAGAAGGCCTCACTGTGATATTTTGAGAGATGGTATCTATGAGTTGAGAGCAAGGCATAGGAGTGTTCATTATCGCATACTCTATGCGTTTATCGGTCAAAATATAGTGTTGCTTTCACATGGTTTTCCTAAGGAAAAGAAAGTGCCGAATAAAGAAATAAACAGAGCAATCAGAAACCGTGAGAACTATATTCAAGACTCAGAAGCTCATACGTACATTGGAGAGCTATGATTATGACAAAGAAAAGAACCACAAAAGATACCGTAAAAGTTTTGCACCATAGATATATCAAAGGAAACAAAAAGCGGCTTGAGTTTCTGCAACGACAGCGCGAGAATCTCAATATCGCAGAGATGATTTACAATCTTCGAACACAGGCTGGATTGAGTCAGAAACAATTAGCCGATCTTGTAGGAACGACTCAGTCTGTTATCAGCCGGTTGGAGGATGCCGATTACAATGGGTATAGTCTTTCCATGTTGAGAAAAATCGCTTCCGCTTTTCAGCAAAAAGTTCAAGTCAAATTCGTTCCTGAAACCGCAGATTCCGTCTGTACTTAAACCGATCCAAACCATGTAAAAGAGTTTATCAATGTGAGGATTAAAGGGACAGGTTTTCGATTTACCTGAAGGGGGATTAGGATCACATCTTTTTTTACAACTTATTTATTGGCAAGTAATGAACCACATGAGCAGTCCACAGTCCTATGGACTTCTTAAGGAGTACGCCTTTGCGGCGGAAACCTGCCCATCCTGCCTATTGCCGGAATTCTGACAACAATTGCATAACCGGCCATTCTCTGATAGAATTAGCAGCGGTGCCGGTTCCCGGTACGCCGGGATGGGTTAGTTGGAAATCCGAATTTATGCTTTTGTCGAAAGAGGCCTTAAAATGAAAAACGCTGAACTAACAAATAAATCGTCATATACCCTTATACTCTTATGCTCCTTTGCTTTTATGCTGCTGTGCGTGCCGGCTTTGGTAAGCGCTATAGAACTGCCGAAGACGGCAAAGCTCGTTCCGCCTGAAACCATTCTGCTCGTGGATATCAATAATTTTAACCAGCTCCGGGCGCAGTTCGAAAAAACCAACTTTTACCAACTCTATAAAGACCCGGCCATGGCGCCTTTCATCGATAATTTCAAGACCAAATGGCGGGAAAAAAAGCAGGAATCGGAAAGAGAATTCGTCAGGACAATCG
>CAZSOR010000302.1:0-6005 GCA_964608395.1 uncultured Pirellulales bacterium | reverse complement strand
GAATGTTAAAGACACTTATTAGAAAAGAAATCACCGAAACAATTCTGGACTTGCGTTTTTGGGTTGTGACGGTACTATTCTTGATTCTCATTCCTTTGGGTATGTACGTCAGCCGGATAGACTATGAACGACGGCTGGCGAATTACCAGCAGGAACACCAGATGTATCTGCAGCATTATGGGAAGAATGTGGGTCCCTCTGTAGAAGCACAAGGATTTAGACCGCCATCAATGCTGAGCATATTCGCACTGGGCCTCGATCCTTTCATGCCCGACAAAGCCATTACTTCCAGATCAGGTCTGGTTCGTCCGGCCAAGGAGCCGGGTATTGACAACCCTGAATCTCTCCTCTTCGGGAAGGCAGATTATCTTTTCAATGTGAGTTTCATTGTTTCGCTGGCTTCATTAATCTTCACATTCAACCGCATTTCGGGAGAGCGTGAAAAAGGGACGCTCCGACTAATGATTTCCGGCTCTATCCGCCGGGGCGAGATCCTTCTGGCGAAGATCGTAGGCAACTACCTTGTTTTGCTCGCCCCGTTCATCATCGCTTTATTGGCTGCGCTGATAATCCTAAATACTTCATCGGATGTATCGTTCTCATCGACCGGGTTCTGGCCCGCCTTGTTGGTTATTATATTAATTACGCTCCTGTTCATCCTGGTGATGGTTAGCTTGGGTATCTGCGTTTCAACGCTTACTCGTGGCTCCATGGGCTCGATTATGATGCTATTCCTCGTCTGGGTAATGGCTGTGCTGGGAATCCCCAAAATGAGTCCCATGATTGCGGAAGCCGTCTATCCAATCGAGTCCAGAAATGTCGTTAACCTTGCTCAGACAATTGCCAGAGAGGACATCGAGAGAGAATTCAACGAAAAGAAGAGTGATATGTTCAAAAGATGCCGGAGTGAATTTGGAATTACTCACGGAGGAATCTCATCAAATCCCAGAGACGAAACTGAGAAAAAGGCATACGCTAAGTATGACCGGGAAGTGGTGGCTCTCGAGAATGAATGCCAGAGACGCATTGCGGATGCCATTAGGAAACTGGAACAGGATTACATAAATAAACGCAATGTCCAGGCCTCTCTCGCGGTGAATCTATCGAGAATTTCACCTGTCAGTTGCTATACGTATCTTATTTCAGGGCTCGCCAAGACGGGTCCGGCCGAACCCGATAAGTTCACTGATAATGCGGAACGATACCAGGAGCAAGTCAAAGCAGCCATTTACGACAATTGGATATTGAAAACCTATCGTCTGGGAGGCAGCAGCGCCAGCAGTTCAGATGTTATAGAGGGATTTGACCGATCCAAGGCTTCTATTCCTGATATGAAATACGAATATACGACGATGACGGAAGTTCTGCGAGCAGGCTGGATCGATATTCTGCTGCTTTTTGTGTTCAATATTCTATTCTTTGCGGTCGCATTTTGGCGCTTCAATAAATACGATGTACGTTAAATCAGCATGGAGATGTCCGGATGCTAAAAACACTTATCAAAAAAGAGATGATTGAAACGGTATATGATCTTCGTTTTGTGATAGCGAGTCTGTTGTTTATAACACTCATTCCTTTGAGTATGTATGTCAGTCGGATCGACTATGAACAACGATTATCCGCCTATCAACAGGAAAGCCAGATATGGAGAGCCCACCACGGGACACCGGAATGGGACAGTAAGGGGCATGGATTTCGAGCCCCACCGGTGTTAAGTGTGTTTGTTTTGGGGTTAGATCCTTATCTTCCGGATGAGGTTGTCACTGATTTCTCGGGCGTATTCCAAACCGTTAAGGAACCCAACACAGATGGAGCGCTGGCTGTACTTTTGGGTCAAATAGACTTTCGGTTTTGCATGGTCTATGTGGTGTCATTGATGGCCTTGGTTTTTACCTTTAACACGATCTCAGGGGAGCGAGAGAGAGGAACGCTCCGCCTTTTGATAGCATGTTCCGTCCCCCGGGGCACCCTGTTATTTTGCAAGTGGCTAAGCAAGACACTTGTTTTAATCATCCCATTCCTGGTGGCCGTGTGTATTGCCTTGTTGGTGTTGAATGCCTCTCCACAGATTGATTTAAACACTCCCAAACTGGTGTATGCCATTGCCATGATACTGGGGATTTCTTTGCTGCTCATCGTCTGTATGACGATTTTGGGAGTGTGCCTATCGACCTACGCCACCGGATCAATACAATCCATCACCCTGTTGCTCACAACCTGGGTCATTCTGGTTTTGGGTATCCCCAAGGTGACACCTATGATCGCCAACATCATACATCGGCCGGAGTGTCGACGCGTCATCAGTATGCGAAAAACGGCACTTACGGAAGATCTAATGGCTGAATTTTATGACCGAAGGGAAAAAGAAATTGCTTCTCTATATGGTGTCGGGCCAGATGAATATGAGACAAGGCGCAATGGCCTGATGATTATAGGAAAGCATAAACTAACACCAGAAGCCTTCCAGGCACTGATGAATGAGGTTAATGATCATAAGGAACAACTTTGGAGACAGTATCGCCATCGAATACCCAGAGAGCTTGAAAAAATAGAGGCGCAGTATCAAAATCAGCTACAGGCCACACACACATTAACCATGGTGTTGTCGCGGCTTTCATGCCTGTCATGCTATATCTACACCATAGCCGACCTTGCAGGCACCGGCATACATGAACCCAGGAACTATATGGACAATGCCAAACGCTATCAAGATCAGATCAGCCAATTGCTTTACAACAATATTATCGTGCATAAAAGAAGGCTATCCTGGGAGAAAGGATTTAATCCCTCCCAGATGCCCCCCCTTCCGGACATGCAATACGCACGACCCAATCTAAAAACCATTATCAGCAGACGACTATGGGATGTGTTGCTGTTGGTTTTTTATTCGATGTTGTTCTATAGCCTGGCATTTTTCCGTATTCTCAAATATGACGTACGATAAAGGATAAACCCATGTGGCATACATTAATTATAAAAGAGATCAAACAGACCTTTCTGGAAACCAGCTCTGTTGTGCTTACCTTGCTTTGTTTGCTCATCATCCCCTTGGCGCTTTACGTTAGCACGAAGGACTATGAAAGCCGCAGGGAAAGCTACCTGAGCGAATATCAGGACTATCGTAGTCGAAACGAAAAAAACGTAGGGGCCCATGTAGGAGTACATGGATTCAGGCCCCCTGCTCCTTTGAGTATTTTCTGTAATGGCGTAACCCCACTGATTCCCGACGAGGTCGTCACGTCCCGATCCGGATTATACCGATCGATCAAGGAGACCGCTACCGATAACCCTCACGCCCTGCTTTTAGGCAAAGTGGACTACACCTATTGTTTAACCTATGTGGTATCACTGGCGGCCCTGATCTTTACCTTTGGTTGTATTTCTATGGAAAAAGAAAGTGGGTCACTTTCTCTGGTAACTTCCAATTCTATCCCACGATCGGTCTTGCTATTGAGTAAGGTGACGGGACGCTATATTGCCTTCATCGTACCCCTACTGCTCTCGGTCACATTGGGATTGGTTATTATGAATCACTCGCCCTTGATTTCAGTTTTCTCGGTTGAGATGATGCCGACGATTGGCGTCATTGTATGCGCATCCCTTTTGTTTGTACTCTGCCTGATGTGCCTGGGTATCTGCGTATCCACCTGGACACATTATTCTATCAATTCCATGGTGGTCGTGTTTTTAGTTTGGACCGTGATGATCCTGGCGATCCCCAAATTGAGCCCCAGAATTGCCAGGGCATTGTATCCCATTGACAGCAGTACGACGTTTCGAATTAAGAGAACCATGCTGGCAGAGGATCAGGATGAAACCTATGTCCAAGCTCGCGAATCCTTGATGGAAGCGTGTTTTGCGGAGTGTGGTGCACCGAATAAAGATTTACGCAGTTCACCTCCGCAGACAGAAGAGGGAAAAAAGGCCGTTGAGTTGTATGACCAACGGATTATCCCACTTTCGCAAAACTATCAAAACCAAAAGGCCAGAAAGCTCAAACAACTTGACCAGGATTATCTGAACCAGCAGAAAGCACAGAATCGACTGGCCCTGGGCCTGGCAAGACTCTCACCAGTCACCTGTTTCATCTGCACGGTATCTGAACTGTGTAAAACAGGCATGCACGAACCGGATAACTTTAATGACAATGCCCAACGATTCCAGGACCAGGTTAAAAAAGCGATTTATGATCAGTATACTTTACGTGAATACAGAGGATTAACCATGTATATTTATCCCGAAGGATTTAATCGCGATCTTATCAAAGTGCCTGAAATGTCCTATCGTTATCCTCGCTTGGCACAGTCCTTAGAAAGAGTGGGACTGGATATTGTTTTATTGGCTCTTTATATTGCCTTATTTTGCGGAGTGGGACTGATCAAGATGAATCGATATGACGTGCGATAATCAAAGAACTGTTTAAATCAAAGAATATTAACTTTTTCACACGAAAGGAAAATGAAAATGATTGAGATTAACGAATTGACGAAACGGTATGAAGACGGCGTGTTGGCTTTGGATCATGTCAGTTATACTGTCGAGCCGGGCGAGATTTTTTGCCTGCTGGGTGCAAACGGTGCGGGTAAAACAACAACAATCAACATCCTGCTGGACTTTATTCCGCCGACAAGCGGCTCGGGCACCATTAACGGGCACGACTGCAACAAGTTTCCGCTGGAGGCGAAAAAGTATGTCTCGTATGTTTCTGAAAACGTGCAGCTTTACGGGATGTTCACGGCACGCCAGAATCTCGCGTTCTTTGCCGAGCTGGCCGGCAAAAAGGGGCTGACAAAGAAGGACTATGATGATGTAATGCGGACTGTTGGCCTGCCCGAGAAAGCCTTGAGAATGCGGCTGAAACATTTCTCCAAGGGCATGCGGCAGAAGCTTGGTATTGCGATTGCACTGCTCAAAGACCCCCCGGCTATCCTCATGGACGAGCCAACCAGCGGGCTTGATCCGACAAGTGCCCAGGAATTTCTTGACCAACTGCGTCGTTTGCGCGAGCGGGGCAAGGCTATCCTGATGACGACCCACGACATATTCAGGGCCAAGATTATCGCAGACAGAGTCGGCATTATGAAGCAGGGCCGCCTGGTTGCCGTCCGAAAGAGGGCGGATTTCAAACACGCAGACCTCGAACAGATTTACATGCGCGAAATGCAGGCGGCCGAAGCTGTATCGTAAAGAGCGTTTTCCACGGCATAAAAACGCAGAGACGGTTGCATTCGATTGTATAATCAGGTATCTTAGCAGCCTGAGAAGTTTCGGTTGTGGTGGTGCGAACATATGGCAATGTGACAATAGAAAGGTGACATATCCATGACATTGAATGTAAGGCGTTTTCCAATTGTGCTTGTCGGTCTGATCTGTGTCGCGATGGTGAATCTTGCAGCAGGCCAGCAGCCGTCGATTTTGTCGGTGCGGGCGGACTCGCGAAAGGTCGGCCTTTATGAAAGATTCGAACTGAGGATCGATTTGAAAGCGGAGTATAACAATCCCTTCGACCCGGACCAAATCGATCTGAGTGCCGAGTTCACTTCGCCCTCGGGCAAGACATGGAATGTCTGGGGATTTTATAACCCGGCGAGCTGGGCCGGTCTCTGGATGGTGCGGTTCTCCCCGACCGAGAAGGGCACGTGGCGATACGTGGTCAAAGTCACCGATTCGCAGGGCACGGTACAAAGCAGGGCGGGCACGTTTGAAGCGGAGGATTCTTCGCATCACGGATTCATAAAGATCGCCCCGAATCAGCGCTACCTCAGGCACGACGATGGGGCGTCGTTTTACGGAGTGGGGATGTGGTATAACGACAGCTACGAACAATTCAACCAGGGCAGAATAACTGAAGAAGGACTCGATAATCTGAAAGAGCGGGGAGCGAATTTCATCAGCTTTTTCCCGACCCCGCTTGAAACGATGGGGAGCGGCCTGGGACGCTACGACCAGAACCGCTGCGGCCGAATGGACCAGCTCTTCGAATGGTGCGAGGAGCGTGACATCCA